>CAYMQN010000013.1:0-33579 GCA_964392545.1 uncultured Desulfobacteraceae bacterium | reverse complement strand
TTTCGTACGAAATGACCACTATATGACTGAGAAAAAAAAGACCAAGGGCCAGGGCGGCAAACCAAAAGTGCGCAAGTTTGCCGTCGGCGATTTGGCGGTGTATCCCGCCCACGGGGTGGGCGAGATTACCGCGATTGAAACCCGTGTCGTAAACGGCGAAGAACATGATTTCTATATCATGAAAGTTCTCGAAAACGGCATGGTGATCATGATTCCCACCTGGAATGTCGATTCGGTCGGTCTGCGGGACATCATCGACGAGAAGGACATCCCCAAAATCTATGATGTCATGAAAAACCGGGATTCGGGCGCTGGCGACAATCAGACCTGGAATCGCCGCTATCGCGAATACATGGATAAGATCAAGACCGGCAGTCTCTTCGACGTGGCTGAAGTCTTTCGCGATCTTTTCATCCTGAAGCTCACCAAGGACCTTTCCTTCGGGGAGCGCAAGCTCTACGACACGGCGCAGGTGCTGCTGGTCAAAGAACTGTCCACCGCCAAGAAGACCGACGAGAAAGCCGTTCTCAAAGAGATCGAATCCCTTTTCGAAAACGAAACGAGTTGATCCCTCCCGATGCCCTTCAATGGACGCCCCGCCCCAGCGCTTTGCTTTTAAGATCGCGGAACCGCAGCTTGGCAAGCGGCTGGATGTGGTACTGGCCGACCAGTTGGAAGATTGTTCCCGGTCCTATGCCGGCCACCTCATTCAGGAAGGCGCCGTGGCGGTCAACGGGAAGCCCTGCAAGTCCTCCTACCGGGTGCGGTTGCATGACGTCGTCGAGGGGGAGCTTCCGCCCCCCACCTTAAGCATCTTCGAGGCCGAACCCATTCCCTTGTCGATCCTCTATGAGGATGCCCATTTGCTGGTGGTCGACAAGCCGCCCGGGCTGGTGGTCCACCCGGCTCCGGGACACCCTCGGGGCACTCTGGTCAATGCGCTGCTGTACCATTGCCCCGACCTGGCGGCCTTCAGCGGAGAGATTCGTCCGGGGATCGTCCACCGCCTCGACAAAGACACCTCGGGGGCCCTTGTGGTGGCCAAGACACCCGCCGCGCATGAACATCTGGCGCTTCAATTCAAGCAGCGCATGGTCCGCAAAACCTATCTCGCCCTGGTACGGGGGGAAGTGAAGGCCAGCCGGGGCGTCATCCGCCTGCCCATCGGACGGCACCCGGTCCACCGTAAGCGAATGACCGCCATCGCCCCCCGCGCGCGTGCCGCCGAAACCCACTATCGCGTCCGCGCGCAATGGACCGGGACGACCCTGCTGGAACTGGACCTCAAGACCGGCCGCACCCATCAAATCCGGGTGCACTGCGCCGCGCTGCACCACCCCATTCTTGGCGACACGCTTTACGGTGGCCGCAACGCGACCTGCGTGGCGCAAACCGGACGGGCGGGGGGCCGGCAGGCCTTGCAGGTCAAACGACAGATGCTGCATGCCTGGCGGCTGGGGTTCCTTCACCCGGTCGACCAGCAATGGCGCCAGTTCGAGGCCGACCTTCCGGCGGATATGCAAGCGGTCCTGGATTTTCTGGAAAAGGGCGCGATCGGCTAACCGATAGGTATGCCCGGTGAGACGGGTTCCGGGTGGAAAACAGGAGCGCCCGGGAAACCTGAAGGTCTCCCGGGCGCTCGATTTCGATTCAAGGGAAGTGGGCGGATCCGCCGCGGGCCGGTTTACGCCACGCCCCTCAAGCCGCGCAAGAATCCTTGTCGTAGCAGATGCGGCAGCAGTTGAGGCAGCGGTTGGATTCGCGGGCCGCGTCGGTCTCGCTGATGACGAGGTCGGCTTCCTCGAAGGATTTGATGCGCTCTGCGACCGGCAATTCCGGCATGGGGGTGCGTTTGACGGGTGAAATTCCCTCCACCGCTGAAAACAGGGATTCCGGGATGTGCTTTTTGCGCAGGGATTTGGGAACCGGTTTGATCTCTTCGCCGCTCAGGTAAAGGTGAATGGCCCGTGCGGCCCGGCGGCCCCCGCCGATGGCTTCCACCACGAGGGAGGCTCCGGTCTGGGCGTCGCCGGCGGCGAAGATATGCGGGATGTTGGTCTGGAGGGTTTCCGGGTCGGCTTCGATGGTGCTCCAGCGGGTGAGCTCCAGATCCTTGATCGACGGTTCACTTTCGACAAAGGACACGTCCGGCCCCTGACCGATGGCGGTGATCAGCATGTCGATATCCATCAGGGTTTCCGATCCTTCGATGGGCACCGGTCGCCGCCGCCCGCTGGCATCGGGTTCGCCCAGTTCCATTTTCAGGTATTCGAGCTGTTTGACATGGCCGTTTTCGTCGCTGACGGCCCGGACCGGGGCCGCCAGAAAATGGAATTGGACGCCCTCATGTTCGGCCGCTTCGATTTCCACCATGTTGGCGGGCATCTCCTTGCGGGTGCGGCGGTAGACGATGGACACTTCCTCGGCCCCCAGTCGCACCAGGGTGCGCACACAGTCGATGGCCGTGTTGCCGCCCCCGATGACGACACATTTTTTCCCCACCGGAACGTCTTCCGGGTTGTCACCTTGCTGGTGGCTGGCAAAGCGGGTCAGAAAATCGATGCCTGTAAAGCACCCCTTGAGATCTTCCCCCTCGGCCCGCAGCTTATAGTCTTTCCAGGCCCCGACCCCCAGGAAAATGGCGTCGAAGCCTTCTTCACGCAGGGATTCCACGGTGAAATCCCGGCCCAGGCGTACATCACCCTGGTAATCGATACCGAGATTGAGGATGCCGTCGGTCTCCCATTGGAGCACCTCTTTGGGCAGGCGGTATTCCGGAATACCGTAACGGGTCATGCCGCCCAATTTGGGCATCATGTCGAAGATTTTGACGCTGTGGCCCAACCGCCGCAGGAAATAGGCGCAACTCAGGCCGGCCGGTCCCCCTCCGACGACGGCCACGCGCTTGTCGGTGTCCGGCGCGCAGGCGATGGGCAGGCGTTGACCGGAATTCATCTCATAATCGGCCACGAAGCGCTTGAGCTGATTGATCGATACCGCCTCGTCCTCGATGCCGCGCCGGCACATGTCTTCGCAGGGATGCGGGCACACCCGGCCGCAGGTCAGCAGCAGGGGGTTGCGCTCGCGGATCGTATGCACGGCGCCTTCATAGTCGCCTTCCTTGATCTGGCGGATATAGCGCGGGATATCGATTTCCGCCGGGCAGGTCTGCTGGCAGGGGGCCAAGGCATCGTCTTCCTGGTTGAAATGCAGCAGGCGCTCGGACATGGTGCGGACCCGGATGATATTCTTGGGGCAGGCTCTTTCGCAGGCCCCGCACCCCACGCACATGGCTTCGTCCACCACCGGAAAACCGTTGGGCCCCATGTGGACGGCATTGAAGCGGCAGGCGGCGATGCAATCGCCCTGGCCGAGGCAGCCGATGCTGCAAATGCGCTGCCCGCCGTACAAGGCATGCAGGGCTTGGCAACTGTTGACGCCGTTGTAGTAAAATTGGTTGTCGGCGCGGTCGCCCCCGGAGCATTCGTTGTGGGACATGGCCGGTTCGGCGCTGCCGGGGTCGACCCCCATCACACCGGCCACGGCCACGGCGGTTTCCATCCCGGCCACGACGCACACGCTGGGCGGTGCCTGGCCGTTGACCACCGCCACGGCGGCCGCCGAGCAGCCGGCATATCCGCAACCGCCGCAGTTGGCGCCGGCCAGGTAGTACTCGACTTCCGCGATGCGGGGGTCTTCATAGACGTAAAATACTTTCGAGGCGACGCTCAGCACCAGCCCACAGACGGCCCCGATGCCCATTAGAGCGGCAACCGAAATAAAAACGGGTTCAAACACGTTGATCTCCTCCAAGGATTAGGAAGGTTGCTTCACCATTGAGATCTGAATCATAATGCAGGTTTGGAAAATTGTAAAGATAACGGATGGATTGTGCGCAATGAGGCCCCCAAGAGGCGCCTCATGCCCGGCGCCCGGGTTCTCGTTCATGCGGCTGCCGGAGCATGGGACAGTGGCTATACCATGCCCTTGAAGGCATAAAACGAGAGTGAAATGATGCCGGCCGTCACGAGTGCAATGGATGTGTCCTGCAGCGGACGCGGAACCCGCGCCAGCAGAATGCGTTCCCGGACGCCGGCGAACAGAATCAAGGCCAATCCGAAGCCCACGGCATAGCTCAGCGATGCCACCAGGGCCTGCATGAAGGAGTATTCCTGGTCGATGTTGATCACGCAGGCGCCGAACACCGCGCAGTTGGTCGTGATGAGCGGCAGGAAGATGCCCAGCCCGGCATACAGGGCAGGGATGCTTTTCTTGAGAAACATTTCCACAAACTGCACCAGGGAGGCGATGACCAGGATGAAAGCGATGGTCCGCAGATAGGTCAGATTCAGATTGACCAGGAGAAAATGAAAGATCATCCAGGTGATTACGCCGGCCATGACCAGAACGAAAATAACGGCCATGGCCATTCCCACCGCGGTTTCCATCTTCTTGGAGGTGCCGAAAAACGGACAATTCCCTAAAAACTGCGCCAACAGGATGTTGTTGACGAAGATGCAGCTGATGATGAGGACGAAATAATCACCCATGGTTGTCTCCTATTTATTGCCCACCATATTCATGAAGCACAACATGATGCCAAGGCAGACGAAAGCCCCGGGGGCCTGAACCATGAATTGGAAGGGATGAAAACCGGGAAAGATCTGTACGAGGTTGACCAGTTCGATGCCTTCCCAAAGGGTCAGGGTGCCGGCGCCCAGGATTTCGCGCAGGGCGCCGAGGGCGGCCAGGGATAGCGTGAAGCCGATCCCGATCCCCAGACCATCGGCGATGGACAGGAACAGGCCGTTCTTGGAGGCGAAGGCTTCGGCACGCCCCAGGACGATGCAGTTGACCACGATCAGCGGGATAAAAATGCCCAACTGCAGGAAAAGCGGGTAGGCGAAGGCCTGCATCAGCAGCTCGACCAAGGTGACGAAGGTGGCGATGATGATGATGAAGCAGGCAATGCGCACCTTGGCCGGAATGGCCTTGCGCAACAAGGAGACGAGGATGTTGGAACATACCAGAACGAAGGTCGTGGCCAGACCCATGCCGATGCCGAATTGCATCTTGGTGGTGACCCCCAGGACGGGGCAGAGTCCCAGGACCAGCCTGAAAGGCGGGACCTCTTCCCATAGACCTTTTACAAATTCGTGCGTTATCGATTTTGCCATGGGGCTCTCCCTGTTAGTCGAACGCTTGCAGTTGTTCTTCGATTTGGGGTTTCAAGCGGGTGTAGATTTCGCCGGCCCGGGTGACGGCCGAGGCCACCGCACGCGAGGTGATGGTGGCGCCGCTCAAGGCATTGATGTTGCCGCCGTCGCCGGTAACCTTGACCGGGCCCGTGATGTCTTCGCCGGCAAACTGGGCGGCGAATTTGGGGTCCTCCTTGGCTTTGGAGCCGAGACCGGCCGTTTCGCTGTGGGTGGTGACCCCGATACCATAGATGTCGTCCTCGGCCGGGTCGATGCCGACCACCACGCCGATGTCGCCGCCATAGCCCTTGCCGAAGGTTTCGAAAGCGATCACCTTTTTCCCGTCCACCTTGGCCACGAAGATGTCCCGTTTCAGTCCATCGTCTTCGATGCTAAATCGGTCGGTGACCGGGTCGTTGGTGGCGTCCGCGAAGATTTTCTTGATCGCTGGTCCCTTCACCAGTTGCAGGACCTGCATTTCGATGCGTTCCTGGGTACTTTCCTTCACATAGGCCAGCACCCCGCCCGAGAGGGAGCTCAGGATGGTGAGGACGATCACCATTTTAATCATTTCACCCATGTTAAGCCACCTTTCCCAAAGCTTGCGGTCTGATCTTGTCCAGCAGTGGATTAACGAGATTCATCAACAATATGGCCAGCAGAACGCCGTCATAATAGCTGCCGATATTGCGGATCAGCATGGTCATGATGCCGGCGCCGGCGCCGTAGATGAGCATGGGGAGGGGGTTGACCGGAGAGGAGGCGTTTTCCGGCAGCAGAAAAAACGCCCCGATCAGGGTATAGCCGGTGAGCAGGTGGAACAGGGGGCCGGCAAAGCGCTCCGGAGCGGCCAGGTGAAAGGCCAGGGCGGTGAGGAAAAGGGCCGCAAGAAATGACAGGCAGATTTCCCAGCGGATGTAGCGCTTGGCCATCAAGTAGATGCCCCCCCCGATCAGCCCGAGTCCGAACGTGCTCCCGATGCCGCCCACCTGCCGTCCCAGCAGCAGGTTGAAGGCCGTGAAATCGGCCACGGCACCGGTACCGAAATTTTTGGATAAGCTCAAGGGAAACACCGCGTTAAAGGTAAAGTCGTAGTGCACCAGGGCGGCGTTGAAATTCAGGAACTCGCCCCAGGATACGGTCAGCATCATCATGGCCACGACCACCGGGTGGAAGGGGTTGCTGCCGATCCCGCCGAAGATCTGCTGGCCGATGACCACCGTCAGAAGGGTTCCCACGATCACGATCCACCAGGGGGTCGTGGCGGGGATCAGCATGGCAAACAGCAGGCCGAGCAGGGCGGCATTGCCGTCGCCGATCGTAGCAGGGCGTTTGCTGACCCGGTTCATCAGCCATTCCCAGAAAATGGCGGTGGAGACCGACAAGGCGATCACCGCCACCGCGGCCAGACCGTAGTGGACGATGCCCAAGGCCACGGCCGGCATGGCGGCCAGGATCATGCCGTAATGCCGTTCCGCTATATTGCTGCCGTTGTGCCAGAAGGGCGCGTGCGAGACGATGAACATTTTTTCACTAGGCATTCGAAGCCTCCGCTGCCATCGATCGGGATAGTTCGTATTTTGCCAGCCGGATGTATTGGAAAATGGGGATGCGGGCCACGCACACGAAGCTGCAAAGGCCGCAATCGACGCAGGAATACAGATCGTAGAGCTCGGCTCCGTCCTCGTATTGGCCTGCTTCGAGGAACCGCACCAGCATGTTGACCGGCACCCGGGTGGGGCAGGCCCGCACGCATTCGCCGCAGTTGATGCAGGGATAGTCGGACACCAGGGAGACATCGGCGGCATCCTGGACCAGGATGGCATCGGTGTCGGCCTGAATGGGGGTTTGCTCGTCGAAGATCGCGGCACCGGTCATGGGCCCACCGACGACCAAGCGGTCCTTGTCGCCGGTTTGGATTTGATGCGCGGCCAGCACGTCGGCGATCGGTGTGCCGATGCGTGCCGAAACGATGGTTTTGCGGCCGGCCTTGTCCACCAGGGTGACGATTTTCTCGAAGGGCACGCGTCCCGTATCGAAGGCCTTGCCGATGGAGGCCACCGCCTCGGCGCTGAAAAAGGCGAATCCCAGATCCGCGCAGGACTGGCCGGCCGGAATGTCCCGCCCGAAAGCTTCGAAGAGGACCAATTTGGGGATCGCGGCGGGATAGTCGGGGGCCACGGCCTTGAGCTCCGTCGCGCCGGTGTGGCCGAAGCCCTGCACCAGGTCGCGGGGCACCGCAATGGCCACCGTCTCGATGCCGGTGGCGGCCTTCAGGATGTCGATGCCGCGGTTGACGGCATCCATCTCGGATTTGATCACATACTGGTTGGTGGCCACCAGCAGGTCGGCGTCCACACCGGATACCACGATGGTGTGAATACCGTGATCCGGCGACGCGAAAAGATGCAGGGGCGGTTTTCCGGGAGCACCGGCCAGCCACCGGGTGAGGTTGGCCAGGGTCGGTTCCATCTCCCCGGGACCCTCGGCCCATTGGTCGCTGTCGGCCAGGGTCACGTCGATGGCTGTGAAATGCCGACCGAAGTCCCCCGTTACGGGACGCACGGCCGCGATGGTGCCCGTCACGCTGGAGACGACATAGGCCGGCCGCTCCTTGAGGGGCTCGATCTTTTGGCCGGTCTGAACCGGGTCGCCGACCTGCAAGGCAATCTGCGATTGCCGCTCGAGCTTTTCTTCGACAAAAAAGGTGGCGGTTCCGGAACTGGCGACATGCTGGGGTCCCAAGGGGGTTTGATGCAGAAGTTCGTATTGAATGGCGGTGGTGGCCGAACGGCTGAATGCATTGTTCTTCATGATCTGACCCTTCTGAGCGCGAGACGGCAAGACACCGTGGTCATAGACGGATCGGTTCCCGCATTACTGGATATGGCATTCCGAACAGGCTTGTTTCACCGGGCCGGCCCCGATCCCCTCATGGCATTGCGAGCACTGGTCGTGGGAGGCGTCGGGTTGGGACGGCATCTCGGTATCCTCGATTTCGTCGATGTCATGGCAGTCCAGGCAAACGTCCGGCGGCGGGGCGCCTTCTTCCGGATTTTTGAGGTGACATTCGCTGCAGGCGATGAGGGCGGCCTCGTCGTCGATGGGATGATGATGGCAGTCGTAGCAGGAGACATCATAGCCTGCGTGGTGCTGGGCATGTTGAAAGAGAACGCTGCCGGTGGCACTGGGATAGTAGATGCGGACGGGCTCGTCCGGGGGCTTGAAGGGAAAAAAGGCGTAACAGAAAAGACCTACGAAAAAGAGAATGCCAGCCACGCTTAAGACCAGCTTCAATTCTTTCCCTGAAGTCATAGTCGATCCGTTCCTTGAATGGGTTGGGTTAGAGGTGCGTTGGGCGCGGCAAACTGGACTAACTCAACTACCACAAGGTTTCGGTTTCTGGCAAGTGCTTTTTTTTAAAGGGAATAACTACGGTAATCCTAAAATTCTACGCAGTTCTTAAAAGGAATTGACGGCCTGCCAACGGTTTAGGCCGCACAGGCCCCACAGCGGGTGCACCCCGAAGGAGGGCAGGGTAGCGTGGGTTGTGCGGCCAGGGCTTTCTGGTAGGCGCACCAAAGATACCCGCGCTCCACGCCGGTTGCGATGAAATCCCAGGGCAGGATTTCCTCCCGGGCGCGTCGGCGGGTGACATAGACGGCGGTGTCGATAGCACTTCGCTTGAGGGTTTGGCTCCAGTTGCCGCCCAGGCGGTGGTGGGCCAGCAGCAGATCGGCCACCCGGCGATCCCCGCGCGACAGGACGGCCTGTACGTAGCTTTCACGGATGTTTTCCATCTGAAAGCGCACATTGGCAAGGGGTTTGAGGCTCCGTCGCAGGATGCGGGCCTTGTCCTGCAGACGGGGAACGGGGTCCATGGCGCCCCATTGGAAAGGCGTGGCCGGCTTGGGAACAAAGGGGTTGACGCTGACCGTGAGGGTGCCGATACGCTTCTGGCGGCGGCTGCTTTCCAGAAAAACGGATTTGACGCGCCGGCAAAGGGCCACGATGGCATGGATGTCGGCGACGGTTTCAGTGGGCAGCCCCACCATGAAATAGAGCCGCAGATTGGGAATGCCGGCCCGTACGCTCCGTTCGGCGGCCTTCAGGATATCCTCCTCGCTCAATCCTTTGTTGATGACGTTGCGCATCCGCTGGGAGCCGGCTTCCGGTGCGATGGTGACGGTTTTGGTCCGGTGGGCGGCCAGCACCGCCAACAGGTCCGCATCGAGGGCATCGGCCCGCAGGGAACTGAAGGACAGGCGTACGCCGGTGTCGGCCACGCGGCGGCAAAGTTGGCTGAGGTTGGGGAAATCGGAAACGGCCGCCCCCACCAGTCCGACCCGGCGGGTCCGGGAGGCGGCCCGGCGGATGCTTGCTTCGAGGTGGTCGGGATCGCGGAAACGCGGCGGGCGATAAACGAATCCGGCGCTGCAGAAGCGGCAGCCATGGGGGCAGCCGCGGCTGACTTCGACGAGGCAGGTATCGGCAAAGGTGGTTTTCGGGGTCAGCACCGCCGAGGTGGTCTCCTCCTGCCGGACGTCCGCCAGACGGGCCAGGGTGATCCGGGGCGGCACGCCGGGGTTGGGCCGAAATGCCGCGATGCGACCGCGTTCGTCGCTGCTGACGGTATAAAAGGAGGGCACATAAGCTCCGGGGATGGCGTGGACGGCGCGGCTCAGGAAGGCCTCGCGGGATTCCGCCCCACGCCAGCAGTCCATCAAGGCGGGCAGAATGGCTTCGGCCTCGCCGATGAGGATCAGGTCGGCAAAGGGGGCCAACGGCTCGGGGTTGAGCATGGCGGCCACCCCGCCGATGGCGATCATAGGGTGACGGCCCTCCCGACGGGCGGCCAAAAGGGGGATGCGGGCCTGTTCCAGCATCCGGAGCAACTGGGGGTAGTCGTTTTCAAAGGCCACCGAGAAGGCGACGATGTCGAAAGCGGCGAGCGGGCGAGCGCTTTCGATGGAGGTTACCTGCTCCGGGGTCGGCAGGTCCGAACAGAAGCGTTCGCAGACCACATCCTCGAACTGATTGAAAAGCCGGTAGACCGTTTGGAACCCCAGATTGGACATGGCCAGGGCGTAGGTCTGGGGATAGACGAGGCCCACGTGGCAGCGGCCGGCCCAGGCTTTGCGGATGGTGCCGATTTCTTCGAGCGTGTCGGACAGCTCGGATGCAGGGTGCCGTTTTTTCATAAGGTCTGACGTCCCGGGGCGCCGCCGGTCGTTAGGTCAGGGCCGGCAACAGGCCGCCTGCCGCCGCCGGGCGGGGGGGGACCGCCCGGCGGCGGCATGACCGAAGACGCCGCCTCACGATAACGGTTCCGAGCGGAAAGTCAATGCCGCCCGTTTGCCGTATTCACCAGCGGTGCAACAAAACCGCCGGCGCGGCGCCCCGGGAGATCAGGCCACGCAAGGTCAGTCCGCTTTGCGCCGCAGAAAGGTGGGCACGTCCAGATCGCTTTCGTCGACGACCTCGCCGTCGAAGCCGCCATAGGCGCCCATGGCGCCGCCGGCCACCTTGCGGCGGCGCATGAACGCCGGTTCGTCATAGTCCACGGTGTTTTTAAGATCGTCGGCGGTCACCGGACGCAGCTTGCCTCCGAATGTTTCGTCCACGATTTTGACCGGTTTTTCCTCGCGGCCACTGCCGCCGATGCCGGTGGCGATGACGGTCACCCGCATTTCGTCGCCGAGGCTGTCGTCCACCACGGTGCCCCAGATGATGTCGGCGTCTTCCCCCACTTCGTTGTAGATGCGGTCCGAGGCCTCGGTCATTTCTTCCATGGTCAATTCGCTGGTGCTGGTGATGTTCATGAGCACACCCTTGGCGCCGGCGATGGACACGTCTTCCAACAGCGGATGGGAGATGGCCCGTTCGGCGGCCTCCACGGCCCGGTTTTCGCCGCTGGCCGATCCGATGCCCATGATGGCCATGCCGGCCTTGGCCATGGTGGCCTTGACGTCGGCGAAATCGAGGTTGACCAGGCCCGGCATCATGATCAGATCGGTGATGCCCTTCACCGAGTGGAGCAGCACTTCGTCCGCACGGCGGAACATTTCCAGCATGGTGGCCTTTTTGGAGGCCAGCCCGCGCAACCGGTCGTTGTTGATGGTAATCGCGGTGTCGGCGGTCTCCTTGAGCATGTCAAGCCCCGCTTCGGCTTGACGGGCGCGTTTTTTGCCTTCGAAGGAAAACGGCTTGGAGACCACGGCCACGGTCAGGATGCCCAGTTCCTTGCAAATTTCCCCGATAACCGGGGCCGCCCCGGTGCCGGTGCCGCCGCCCAGCCCGGCGGTGATGAAGACCATGTGGCTGCCTTCCAGGGCGCTGCGAAGGGCGTCGGCCGTTTCGAGGGCCGCCTCCCGGCCGATATCCGGGTTGGCGCCGGCCCCCAGGCCTTCCGTGAGCCGCTCGCCGAGCTGGATCTTGACCGGGGCCTTGGACACCTCCAGGGCCTGGGAATCGGTGTTGGCGGCAATGAATTTCACCCCCTGGAGATTGGATGAAATCATGTTGTTGATGGCGTTGCCGCCGGCGCCGCCCACGCCGATGACCTTGATCTTGGCGGAATTTTCATTGTCGACATAGGTAAACATAGTCCCCCCCTTTTCCTGTGTGTTGATCGGAGCGGCGGCCTCGGGCCTGTGGCTTTCGGCCGCCGGTCCACGGTTGTCATTCAAACCACATCCTTGAACCAGCGTTTCATCTGGGCCACGATGCGGTTGAAAATGTTGGCGTCGCGTATCCTGAATTTTTTCTCGGTCTGGTTCCTGGCGCCGTACAGCACCAGCCCCACGCCGGTGGCGTACATGGGATTGTTGACCACGTCCACCAGACCGCTGATGCCCTGGGGTTTGCCGAGACGCGTCTGCAGGTTGAAGACCGATTCGGCGATTTCCGTGGTTCCCTCCAGGAGCGAGGTGCCCCCGGTCAGCACCAACCCCGAGGGAAAGCTGTTTTCCAGCCCCGCCCGGTAAACCTCGCGCTTGGCCAGGGTGAAGATCTCCTCCATGCGCGGTTCCAGAATCTCTCCCAGAATCTGGCGCGGCAGTTTGCGGGCTTCGCGGCCGCCCATGCCGGGCACCTCGATCATGTCGTCGCCGCTGACGCTGCGGGCCAGGCAGGTGCCGTAGCGCGTCTTGATCTTTTCGGCCTCGGCATGGGGGGCCCGCAGCCCGATGGCGATATCGTTGGTCAGGTTGTTGCCCCCCAGGGCCAGCACGAAGGTATGGCGGATGTTCTTGTCGGCGAAAATGGCCAGGTCGGTGGTGCCGCCTCCCAGGTCCATCAGGGCCGTGCCCAGCTCCTTTTCCTCCTCGGTGAGCACCGCCTCCCCCGAGGCCAGGGACTCCAGGACGATGTCGCACACGTCCAGCCCGGAGCGGTTGCAGCATTTGACGATATTGTGGGCCGAGGTGACCGCTCCGGTGACGATGTGAATCTTGGCCTCCAGGCGAACCCCGGCCATGCCCACCGGATTCTGAATGCCGGCCTGCTCGTCGACGATGTATTCCTGGGGCAGGACGTGGATGACCTCGCGGTCCATGGGAATCGCCACCGCGCGGGCGGCGTCGATGACCCGGGCCACGTCGGTCTCGTTGATTTCCGGGCCTTTGATGGCGACGATGCCCCGGCTGTTGAAGCCGGTGATGTGTCCACCGGCGATGCCGGTATACACCGAGGAGATCTCGCAGCCCGCCATCAGTTCGGCCTCCTCCACGGCCTTCTTGATGGAATCCACCGTGGATTCGATGTTGACCACGACCCCCTTGCGCAGGCCGATCGAGGGATGCGTGCCGATACCGATGATGTTGACCTCCCCCTGGGACAGCTCGCCCACCACACAGCAGATCTTGGTCGTTCCGATGTCGAGGCCCACGATCAAGTTACCCCGTCCTTGCATCCTAAACCTCCTTCCGGTCGCTGTCAGCCGCGACGGTTGCCATGGGATGGACGATGATGCGGTTGAGATTCTTCAAGTCGATGGATTGGATACCTGCAAATTGCGGGTTTTTCGCTACATAGGCGTCGATCTTCTGGAGCGTGGCGTATTTTTCTTCAAAGTCGCCGAAGCCGAGCAGGACGGTGCGATATCCCCGGGGCAGGCGCCCCTCGTCCAGGAAGATCGTCAACCCAAGGGCGGCATCGGCGTGGATTTCGCGAATCCGCCGGACCATGGCCTGGCGGGCTTCCCGCGGGCGTGGCTGAAGCAGGGTCATTACGGCCCGCAGGACCGGGGCCGGCGCATTGGCCGGCACCCCCAGATCGGTGTAGGTCAGTCCACTTACCACGGGGACATCGGGGTATTCACCCGGTGTCACTTCCTTGAAAATCTGCCCCTTGTCGCTCAACAGAAAGCGCCGGCCCAGATCCAATACCGCCAGGCAGTCATGCTCGCGGATATGGATTCGGAGACGATCGGGGATGTCCCGGCGCACCTGGGCCTCGGCAATCCAGGGATGGGCCAGCAGCCGTTTGCGGGTGGCGGCCAGGTTGACGGCCAAAATATTGCGGGCCGCGGTCAGGCCAGCCTGCGCTTTCACCGCCTCGGCCGTCAAACGATGGCATCCGCTGACGGTGATGGACCGGATGGCCAGGCGTTCGGTTTGGGTCACCCAGTCGTAGCCCAGGATGAGCAGCAGGTTGAACAGGACGAAGGCCCCCGCGGCGAAAATCAACCGAACCCCCCGGCCCAGGCGTGGCAGAAGGGTTTTGGGCCGGTTCGTGGGCCGGTTTTTGTAAGTGTTCCGGCGGATGCGTTTTTTGCGTCCCAACATGATCGATTCCATTTGGCGGCGGTCGGCCGCGTTCTTCAGGCGAGCTGTTCCAGCAAGCGCTCCCCGAGTTTCGAGATGTCCCCGGCGCCCATGGTCATGACGATGTCGCCGGCGCGCAGGTGTTCCTGCAGAAAGGCCAGGGCCGCCTCGAAGCTGTCCGCACAGGTGACGTTTTTGTGGCCGTGGGCCTGAATCCCCTCACACAGCAAGGCGTGGCTGATGCCCGGAATTTCCTTCTCGCCGGCACTGTAGATGGGCACCAGGACCAGCCGATCGGTTTCGTAGAAGGCCCGTGTAAATTCATCGAAGAGGGCCTGGGTGCGCGTGAAGCGATGGGGCTGAAAGATGCCCACGATGCGCCGCCCGGGCCAGCTGACCCGCGCCGACTGGAGGGTGGTCTTGATTTCCGTGGGATGGTGGGCATAGTCGTCGATCACGGTAATGTCCCGGGCCGAGCCCTTGATTTCCAGCCGCCGCCGTACCCCTTCCAGGGTTTCCAGCGCGGAACGGATGGTGTCGAAGGGAATGCCGAGTTCGACCCCCACCGCGACCCCCGCCAGGGAGTTGTAGACATTGTGGATGCCGGGCAGGGCCAGACGGATCTCCCCCAGCAGCGTTCCCAGGTGAACCACCTGATAGGTGCTGTGGAGGCCGTCGCAGTTGATCTCGCGGGCCTGGAAGTCGGCCTGGCTGCTCACCCCGTAGGTGGTGTAGCGCTTTTTGATATGGGGGATCAGGTTCTGGACGTGCTCGTTGTCGAGACACAGGACGGCCAGCCCGTAAAACGGGATGCGGTCGATGAAGCGGGCGAAGGTTTGCACGATGGCGTCCAGGTCGTCGTAGAAATCCAGATGCTCCCGGTCGATGTTGGTGACCACCGCGATGGAGGGGGCCATTTTGAGAAACGAGCCGTCGCTTTCGTCGGCCTCGGCCACGATGTAGTTGCCCTGGCCCAGCACCGCGTTGGTGTCGGCGCCGCGTAATTTCCCTCCGATCACGATGGTGGGATCCAGACCGCCGGTCGCCAGGACCGCGCTCACCATGGAGGTCGTCGTGGTCTTGCCGTGGGCACCGGCCACGGCGATGCTGTACTTGAGGCGCATCAGTTCGGCCAGCATTTCGGCGCGTGGAATGACCGGAATCGAGTGCTGCCGTGCGGCGACGACCTCGGCGTTGCTCTCGCGAACCGCCGAGGAAATCACGACGACATCGGCGCGGCCGATGTTGTCAGGGGCATGACCCGTATAGACGGTGCCGCCCAAAGCCTCCAGCCGGCGGGTGATGTCCGTGGACTTGAGGTCCGATCCGGAGACCCGGTAGCCCAGGTTGAGCAGCAGTTCGGCGATGCCGCTCATGCCGATGCCGCCGATCCCGACAAAATGAATGTGATAGGTTTTCTGGTACATATCCAGTTTCCTCGGTCCTGGTCCGGTTACGCGCCGGATGTCAGACAATGCGCCGTGATATCGGTTACGATGGCCGCGGCGGCATCGGGCCGCCCCAGGGCACGGGCGCGTTGCGCCATGGCCGCCCGCCGGCCGGGATCGTCGCGCAGCCGCCGAATGCGCTGCCAGAGGCGCGCGCCGTCGAGTTCCCCCTCGCGGATCATTTCGGCCGCATCCGCATCGGCCAGCGTCCGGGCGTTGATCTCCTGATGGTTGTCGGCCGCGTGGGGGAAGGGAATAAAAATGGCCGGTTTCCCGATGCAGGTCAGTTCGGCCACGGTGGTGGCGCCCGCCCGGCAAACCACCAGGTCCGCCAGGGCGTACTGGCGTTCCATGTCGGTGAAGAAGGCTGCCACCCGGGCCGCCAGCCCGGCGTCCGCGTAAGCTTTGCGGACCCGGTCGAGATCGCCGGTGCCGCACTGATGGATCACCTGCAGGGAGGTCGGATCGTCCACAAGGGACAGCATCTCGATGACGGCCGTATTGATGCTCCGGGCGCCCTGACTGCCACCCGCCACGAGGACCGTGAAGGGCCTGCCCGCTTCCTGCGCCCCGCCGGTCTGTCCCAGGGCGACGATGGCTTCCCGCACCGGGTTGCCGGTCAAACGGACCTTGTGTCCCGGGAAATAGGCCCGGCTTGTGTCGAAGGCGATATAGATGCGCCGCGCCAGCCGGGCCAGAAGGCGATTGGTGATGCCGGGCAGTGAATTTTGTTCCTGCAGGCAGACCGGTATGCGCATGAGCCAGGCCGCCAGACAGACCGGACCGGCAGCATAGCCGCCTACGCCGACGACCACCTCCGGCCTGAAACGCCACAGATGGGTGGCGGCCTGGAACAGCGCGCCGGGGAGACCGACCAGGGAGCCCATCTGACGGTAAAGCCCCATGCCTTTGAGGCCGCGCACCTCGATAACGGCGTGGCGGTAGCCGGCTTCGCCGACCACCCGCCGCTCCAGTTCCCGGCCCGTGCCGACGAACAGGATGACGATCCCCGTGCTGCGCCGTTGGAAGGCGCGGGCAATGGCGATGCCCGGAAAGAGGTGCCCGCCGGTGCCGCCGCCGGTGATCACGATATGGCCCGCCGCGGGCTTCATGCCGGCCTCCGTTTCAGGCCCGGGGCCATGCCGATATTCATCAGCACCCCCACCGCGGCCATGTTCACGACGAGGGAGGTCCCGCCGTAGCTCAGAAAGGGCAGGGTGAGGCCCTTGGTGGGCAAAAGCCCCAGGGTGACACCCATGTTGATGCAGACCTGCAAGGCGATGGCGGTGGTCAGGCCGAAGGCCAAGAGGGCTCCGAAAGGATCGGCGATCCCCCGCGCAATCGCCAGGCCCCGCCAGATGATCAGGGCATAGAGCAAGACGATCACCGTCACCCCGATCAATCCGAATTCTTCGCCGATGACCGAAAAGATGAAATCGGTATGGGGCTCGGGGAGATAGAAAAGCTTCTGCAGGCTTTTGCCGATGCCCGTCCCCCAAAGGCCGCCCGATCCGAAGGCCATCAGGGAATGAATCGTCTGGTAGCCCTCGGAGGTGGGGTATTCCCAGGGATTGAGAAAACTCATCAACCGCTTCACCCGATAATCGGCCGAAAGCAGCACATAGGCGCCGGCCGGCGCCAGGGCCAGGCCGCCCAAGGCCAGATGGCGCAGCGGTACCCCGCCCGCAAAGAGCATGATGCCGGCAATCAGCATCAAGATGACCACCGAGCCGAAGTCCGGCTGCAGCATGATGGGCACCACCAGCACCAGCAGCACCATCACATGGGGTACGAAACCGATGGCCAATTCCCGGATGCGCTCCTGCTTTTTGCTCATGGAATAAGCGAGATACAGAATCAGCGCCATGCGTGCGATTTCCGCCGGCTGCAGGGTGATGCTGCCCAAACGGAGCCAGCGCGTGGCCCCTCCGGCGGTATGGCCCAGGCCGGTCAGCAGCACGGCCATAAGCAGACTCAGCGACAGAACGAGGGCCGGATAGACCAACAGACGCAACGCCCGATAGGGGACATGGCGGCCCATCACCAGGGCGAGCAGGCCCACCAGGGCGAAAAGGGCCTGCTTTTTGATAAAGAAGTAGCTGCTGCCGAACTTCTTCAGGGCCAGGGCCGAACTGGCGGAATACACCATGACGATGCCGATCCCTACCAGAAAGAGCACCGGAAAGAGCAGACGGGCATCGTAGACGGAGGCGCCGGCGCCAGGGGCGCCGCGCTTCGACGGGGACCCGCTCAGGGCAGCTGTTGCACGTGCTGGCAAAAATCTTCCCCTCGCTGGTGGTAATTGTCATACCAGTCGAAACTGGAACAAGCCGGTGAGAGCAGCACCACCTGGCCTTCCCGGGCGGTTTCGGCGGCGATGCGCACCGCATCCCCCATGCTGCCGGCCGTGCGGATCGGCACGATATGGCGGAAGGCGCGGGCGATGATGTCGGCGGCTTCCCCCATGACGATCAGTTGGCAGACCTTTTGGCGCAGGCGCGCTTCCAGCGCCTGATAGCTGCCCCCCTTGTCGCGGCCGCCCATGATCAGGACCACGGGCTGCGCGAAACTGTCCAGAGCGCGGGCCACGGCGTCGACGTTGGTGGCCTTGGAATCGTCGTAATAGCGCACGCCATCCACTTCGCGTACGAATCGGACCCGGTGGGGCAATCCTTCGAAATCCGCGACGGCTTGTCGGATGCCGGTCGGCGTGGCCCCGGCGGTCAGCGCCGCCAGGGCGGCCGCCTCGATATTCTCCTCGTTGTGGCGCCCCACCAGCGGCAGGGACGGCCAAGTCAGCTCGACGCATCGGCTCCCGGGCCCGGGGTCGAGACGGAGGCGGTTGCCGCTGAGCGCGGCGGCGGCCGCGCATCCCTCGGGGGCGCCGTTGAAGTACAACACCCGCCCGGCCGGCAATGGATCGGGCGGCCCGTAAGTCTCGACCACCGCGGCATTGAGGATGGCCGTGTCCTCGTCGGTCTGGTTGCCAAACAGGCGCCATTTGGACGCGGCGTAGGCGGCCGCATCCGGATAGCGGTCCAGGTGGTCGTCGCTGATATTGAGCAGGCAGGCGATGCGCGGACGGAAGGTGGTCATGGTGTCCAATTGGAAACTGCTCACCTCCACCACCAGCCAATCCACCGGGGTTGCCGCTTCGACGTATTCGATCAGGGGCCTGCCGATATTGCCCCCCACGAAGACCCCCAGGCCCGAGGCCGCCAGCATGGCGCCCAGCAGCTCGGTGGTGGTGGTCTTGCCGTTGGTGCCGGTGATCGCCGCGATGGGCTCGCGGACGAAACGCGCCGCCAGCTCCATCTCGCCCATGACCGGGATCCCCCGCTGCCGGGCAGCTTCCAGGGGGGCGATCGTGTGGGGCACACCGGGACTCAGCACGATCAGGTCGGCCCGGGTGAAGGCCGCCTCGCGATGGGGGCCGAACTCGAGGCTCACGCCGGCCCTCTCGAGGGCCTCGGCTCCCGCGATAAAGTGATCCGCCGCCCCGGCCTCCGACACCGTCACCCGCGCCCCGGCGGCCCGGCAGAAGCGGGCGGCGGCCAGGCCGCTGCGGCCCAGCCCCACCACCGTCACGGCGCGGTTTTTCAAGTTGTCGGCGGTCCAGAGGTCCATGTCTTAACGTTTTCCTAGCGCAGCTTGAGCGTACTCAGGGCCACCAGGGCCAGCGCGATGGCGATGATCCAGAAGCGCACGATCACCTTGGGCTCCGGCCAGCCCTTGAGTTCGAAATGGTGGTGCAGGGGGGCCATGCGAAAAATCCGTCGGCCGTGGGTCAGTTTGAAAAAGCACACCTGGAAAATGACCGAAAGGGTTTCGATGACGAACAGCCCGCCCACCAGCACCAGCAAAATTTCCTGTTTGGTGATGATGGCGATGACCCCCATGGCGCTGCCCAGGGCCAGCGAGCCTACATCGCCCATGAACATCTGGGCGGGATAGGCGTTGAACCACAGAAATCCCAGGCCGGCGCCCACCAGGGCTCCGCAGAAGATCGCGATCTCGCCCACCCCGGCCACGTAATTGATTTGCAGGTATTCGGCGAATTGGACATGCCCGGTCACATAGGCGAAGACCATATAGGTGGCGGCCACGATAATGAGGGGGCCGATGGCCAGGCCGTCCAAGCCGTCGGTGAGGTTGACGGCGTTCGACGCCCCCACGATGACCACCACCGTAAAGAGGATGTACCCCCAGCCCAGGTCCGGCTGGACCCGTTTGAGGAAAGGCACCGTGATCTGGGTTGAAAAATCGCTGTAGAAGTAGAACATCAGTCCGCAGACCGCCGCCAGCAGGGTCTGCAGGAGTAATTTCTCCTTGACGCCGAGTCCTTTGCTGCGCTTTTTGACCTGCATCAGATAGTCGTCGGCAAACCCGATGGCCCCGAAGCCCACGATGACCAGGAGCGCCACCCAGACATAGAAATTGGTGAGGTTGGCCCACAGGAGGGTGGAGGCCACCACGGCCCCGATGATCAGGACCCCCCCCATGGTGGGCGTGCCGGACTTCCGGTAATGGGTTTCCGGGCCGTCGTCGCGGATGAATTGTCCGACCTGCATCCGGCGCAGGCGCTTGATGACCCAGGGGCCGAGCAGAAAACAGATCACAAACGCCGTCAAGGTGGCATAGATCGTCCGGAAGGTGATGTACCGGAAGACATTGAAGGCCGAAATGCTGGTGTGCAACGGATAGAGTAGATGATAGATCATGGCGTCGTCGTCATCCTCGTGCGGTGGCCTTCGATCCCGCCGGCCCAATCCTTCAGTGCCGCGATCACGCGCTCCATGCGCATGCCGCGGGAGCCCTTGACGAGAACCCAGTCCCCCGGGGTCAGCCATTGGGTCAGGGCTACGCTGATCTCGATGATATCCCCGGCCAGGACCCGGTCGGGCGCCATGCCGGCCTCCACGGCGCCGTCCCGCAAGGCGGCGGCAAAGGCCCCGTGCACGAACAAGCGGTCCAGGCCGGCCTGGCCGATGGTGCGACCGGTCTCGCGGTGCCAGTATGCGGCCTCCGGACCCAGCTCGAGCATATCGCCCAGGACGAGGGCGCCGCGGGAGGCGCCCTTCATGCGGGCCAGGGTGGCGATGGCCGCCGCCGTGGAGGCGGGGTTGGCATTGTAGCAATCGTTGATCAGCGTGATGCCCCAGGGCAGGTGGACGAGCTGCATGCGGCCGTCCACCGCCTCCACCGCCTCGAGGCCGGCCTTGATGGCCTCCCGCGGGACGCCGCAGCAGAAAGCGGCGGCCGCGGCGGCCAGGGCGTTGGCCACCATGAATTTGCCCGGCAGCTGCAGGTGCACCGCAATTTCCCCTGTGGGCAGTTCCAACTGGAAACGCCAGCCCCGTGGGCCGGACACCAGGTCCGTGGCCCGCACCGCGGCTTCCGGGGCAAAGCCGAAGAGCAGGGTTTCCACCCGGCAGGCCTTTGCCAACTGCCGGCAATGGGGGTCGTCTGCGTTCAAAATAGCCTTGCCGCCCGGCCGGATGTGCTCCAGGAGCTCCCCCTTGGCGCGCATGACGCCTTCCACGGAGTGCAGCCCTTCCAGATGGGCCGGCGCCACGTTGAGGATCAGACCGATATCGGGCGCGGCCATACGTGCCATGCGGTCGATTTCCCCCGGATGGTTCATGCCCATTTCCACCACCGCCAGGCCATGCTCCGGCTGCAGCCGCAAGAGGGTCAGGGGCAGACCGATTTCATTGTTCAAGTTGCCCTCGGTGGCCAGGGTGGGGCGGTGCCGATCGAGGATGGCGGCCGCCATGGCGCGGGTGGTGGTCTTGCCGTTGGAGCCGGTGAGGGCGACAATGCGTGCCGGCATGCGGCGCCGGTGGAAGGCGGCGATGGCCCCCAGGGCGCGGGTGGTGTCGGGTACGGCGATGCACACCACGTCCTGCTCGGCCCAGGCCTTCAGATCGTCTTCCGGCAGACGGCCTTCCTTGACCACCAGGCCGCGCCCGCCCCGGGCCACCACCTCCGGGAGAAATGAATGGCCGTCGTGGTTTTCCCCCTCGATGGCGATAAAGAGCGCCCCCTCGGCCAGCTTGCGGGAGTCGATGCCGATGCCGCGGAAGACCGCCTGCGGGGCGCCGGACAGCAAACGGCCGCCCGTGGCCGTGAGGATATCGCTGGCGATCCAGTCCATCAGGCACGCTCCTTTCCGGCATGGTCCGCGGCTTCCGCCAGGGCGCGGGCGACCTCTTCCCGGTCGTCGAAGGGGATGGTGCGGCGGCCGATGATCTGATAGGTTTCGTGACCCTTCCCGGCGATCAGAATCGTGTCACCGGG
Source organism: uncultured Desulfobacteraceae bacterium (assembly GCA_964392545.1). Taxonomy (GTDB): domain Bacteria; phylum Desulfobacterota; class Desulfobacteria; order Desulfobacterales; family UBA5852; genus JABZFP01. The sequence continues at coordinate 11,868 of CAYMQN010000013.1, read as the reverse complement.
CTGGGCCAGGCGGACGGCCAGGCGGATGGCCTCCCGCCGGTCCGGCACCACGACGTGCCCCCGTTCCGCCAGGGGAGACAGCAGCTCGCCCATTTCATAGGCCCGTGGGCCGCTGCGCCGAACACCTTCCAGGGCGTCGGCGATAATGGCCCGCGGGTCCTCGGTGCGCGGATTGTCCGAAGTGAGCACGGCCAGGTCGCTCAGGCGCCCGGCGATTTCGCCCATGAGAGGGCGTTTGCGGCGATCCCGGTCGCCGCCGCAGCCGAACACGCAGATCAGGCGCCGTCGGCGCAGGGCGTTCAAGGCCTTCAGGACATTTTCGAGGGCGTCCGGGGTGTGGGCGTAATCCACGTAGATGAAGCGCCCTTGCGGATCGGTCACGGCTTCCAGACGTCCGGGGACGGACGCAGTGGCGGCCACCCCGGCCCGCACGGCCTCCAGGGGCAGATCGAGGGCCACGGCGCAGCCCGCGGCGGTCATGATGTTTTCGAGATTGTGGTCCCCGACCAGGGCCGAGCGCACGCGGACAGCGCCCTTGGGGGTGTGCAGGACGGCCTCCAGGCCGGTCAGGTCGCTATGCCGCACATCGGGCCGGATATCGTTTTCCGTGCCCCTTCCGCAGGTGATCAGCGGGCGTTTGCCGGCCAGCTCTGCGGCCAGTTCCTGTCCCCGGGGATCGTCCCGGTTGATCACGGCCGCGGCCCGGGCGCCCTTCGGTCCAGCCGGCAGGATCCGGGTGAACAAGGATTTTTTGCTGCGCCAGTAGCCTTCCATATCGCCGTGGAAGTCGAGATGGTCCTGGGTGAGATTGGTGAAGGCGGCCACATCGAACCAGCAGGCATCCACCCGGTGCAGATCGAGCCCGTGGGAGGCGACCTCCATGACCACGTGGCTGGCGCCCTGCCGGCGCATCTCGGCCAAAAGACGCTGCAGATCGAGGGACTCCGGTGTCGTGCGGGCCGCCGCAACCTCCCGGCCGCCATGGCGGTAATTTACCGTGCCGACGACGCCGGCGGACCGCCCGGCCTGGTTCAGCATGGCTTCCAGCAGGTAGGAAACCGTGGTCTTGCCGTTGGTGCCGGTGAGGCCGATCAGAACCAGATCCCGTGAGGGATGATCGTAGAAGGCGGCCGCCGCCCGGGCCAGCGCGGCCCGTGAACTGGCCACCTGCAGCAGCGGCACGGGAGCTGTTTGCGGCTTTTCGGCCACCACGGCCACGGCCCCCCGCCGGCAGGCGTCGTCGATAAAGGCATGGCCGTCCGCGGCGAAACCCGCAATGGCGAAAAACACGCCGCCCGGCGTCACCTCGTCCGACCGGTAGTGGAGCGAGACGACCGGGGCTTCCAGGACCGCTGGTCCCAGAACCGCGGCCGGCTGGATGGCATCGATGAGATTGGCCAGTTTCACCCGGTTTCCTTCGTCTTCTTCGATACGGTCAATTTGGGGGAAAGCCCGCTGGGACGGACATTGAGGTATCCCAGAGCCGACTGGGCTACTTCCCGAAAGACGGGAGCCGCCACCGTGCCGCCATAGTAATCGCCCCGGGGCTCGTCGATCACCACCAGAATGGCCAGCCGTGGATCCTCCACCGGGGCGAAGCCGGCGAACGTGGCCACGTAGCGACCCTTGGCATAGGTGCCGTCCTTGCCGATTTTCTGGGCTGTGCCGGTCTTGCCGCAGGCGGTATAGCCTTCCAGGGCGGCTTCGACCCCCGTTCCGTCTTCGGTGAGCACCATTTCCATCATACGCGTGACCGCCGCCGCCGTTTCGGCGGAAACGGCCCGGCCCAGGGCTCGCGGTGGGAAGTCCCGGATGACACGGCCGCGGGGGTCGGTGACCTTCAAGACGACCCGGGGTTGCATCAGGATCCCGTCGTTGGCGATGGCCGCCACGGCGGCGGTCAACTGCACGGCCGATACCGCCAGGCCGTGACCGAAGGACACCGCGGCCACATCGAAGGTGGTCCATTTCTTGTTGGCGCCCAGGCTGCCCTTGGTTTCGCCGGGGCATTCGATGCCCGTGGGGTGCCCGAAACCGAAATCCTGGAGGGTGCCGTGGAGGGTTTCCCCGCCGATGGTTTCCCCGATCTTGACGGCGCCGATATTGCTGGAATACTTCACGATACGCTGGATGGACAGCCAGCCGTGCTTTTTGGTGTCGTGAACGGTGTTGCCGCCGATGCGATAGCGGCCGTTTTCGCAGTAGAAGATGGTGTGCGGCGTGCAGCAGCCCGACTCCAGGGCGGCCGCGGCGTTGAACAACTTCATGGTCGACCCCGGTTCGAAGGCGTCGGTAACCGCCCGGTTGCGGCGCACATGCCGAGTGAAATCGCCGAAGGCGTTGGGGTTGAAGAGCGGCACGTGGGCCAGGGCCAGCACATCCCCGGTGCGGGGATCCATGACCACGGCGATACCCGATTTGGCGTTGTGGTTTTGAACCGCCTGCAAAAGGGCCTTCTCGGCCAGGTGCTCTATGGCGCCGTCGATGGCCAGGACGACATTGTTGCCGCTGGTATTGGCGGTCATGTCCGCGGTGGCTTCGAAGCCGCGGCCGAAGGCGTCCTTCAGAACGGTGGCGATCCCCTTGCGGCCGGCCAGTTCGGCGTCGAAGCGATATTCGATGCCTTCCAGGCCGGTGCCGTCGATGCCCGTAAAGCCCACCAGTTGGGCGGCCAGAGTGCGATTGGGATAATAGCGGCTGTGCTCCGGCAAAAATTCGAGGCCTTCCAGGCCGAGGGCTTTGACGGCGCGGGCTTCCTTGGGCGTGATCTGGCGCTTGATCCAGACGAAGGAGCGGTCCGAGGCGAGTTTCCGGGCCAGGGGCGAGGCCTTTTCACCGATCAGAGGGGCGATGGCCCGGGCCGTGCGGCGCGGTTCGTCTATTTTGCGGGGATAGGCGGCCAGCGAGAGCGTTTCGATGCTGACGGCCACCTCGCGCAGGCGCCGGTCGAAGATGCTGCCGCGTTTGCCCGTGGTTTGAATCGTCCTTTCGTACTGGCCGGAAGCTTTTTCCGCCAGGGCGGGACCGCAGAAGACCTGCAGGTGGACCGCACGGCCGACCATCGTGGCGAGGCCCAGAAAAAACAGGGCCCCCATGAGCGTCATGCGCAGGCGCAGGCGTTTATGGCTTGGGTTCGGGATCATTCCATCACGACGATCTGGCGGGTTGCCGGGGGGGCCAACCCCAGTTTGCGTCCCAGGGCTTCAATGCGGTTGGGCGCTTTCAGACGCGCCAGTTCGATGTCCAGGTTTTTGCGGATCGTCCGCTGTTGTTCGTAGGTTCTGGTTTCGGCGGCGATTTCATATCCCATGCGCACGCTCTGAACACGGCACCAGGTGTAGGCAAACAGCTCGGCGATAAAGACCAGCATGACGGCCAGCCAGATGGTCTTCAAGTTCTGGTTGCGGCTGCGAACGGCGTTGGCGGCCATGAATTCTCCGCTGCGTCCCAGATCGGATGCCGCGCCGCTGCGGCGGCATATTCGGACACCCGGGTCATGTCGAGCGTTTTTCGACCGCCCGCAAGCGGGTACTGCGGGCCATCGGATTGGCGGCGATTTCAGCCGCCGTGGGTCGTACCACCTTGCGGGTGAGCACCCTCACCCGGGCTTCGGTCCGGCATGTGCAAACCGGCGTTCGCGGCGCACAGGTGCAGGTGCGGGCCATCGCGCGAAAGCTCTGCTTGACGATGCGGTCCTCCAGCGAATGGAAGGACAGCACGCACAGGCGGCCCCCCGGATTGAGCCCGTCCACCGCCATGGGCAGCGTGCGCTCCAAGCGTTCCAGCTCACGGTTGACGGTGATCCGCAGCGCCTGAAAGACCCGGGTCGCCGGATGAATTCGCTGGCGCCGCGCGGCCGCCGACGGTGTCCACCGGGCGATCAGGTCGGCCAACGCCTTGCTGCTGGTCAAAGGCTCCCGGGAGCGGGTTTTGACAATGGCCCGCGCCAGGGGCCGCGCCCGGCGCTCTTCGCCGTAGTCGCGGAAAATGCGCTCGAGGGCCTCGGCGGACCAGGTGTTGACGATATCGGCGGCGGTCAATTCGGCCCCGGCGTCCATGCGCATGTCCAGCGGTTCGTCCCGCTGAAAACTGAATCCGCGGCCGCTCTTTGCCAACTGATGCAGGGAGAGGCCCAGATCCAGCAGAATGCCGTCGACGCCCGCCACGCCCAGATCGCGAAGGATCCGGTCAAGGTGGCTGAAGCTGTCGTGATGCAGGGAAAGCCGCGGGCAGAGGGGGGCCAGAACATCGCGCGCGTGTCGGATGGCATCCAAATCCTGGTCGATGCCGATCAGAAAGCCGTCGGGTTGAATGCGGTTGCAGATCAAACGGGAGTGTCCTGCGCCGCCCACGGTCCCGTCAACATAGGTTTTACCGGGCCTCAGGTTGAGATAGTGAGCGGCCTCGGCCGGCATACAGGAGATATGGTAATCGGCCATCACGTCAAAGTCCTAGACTGGCGATTTCGTTTCTGACCTCCTCCTTTTTCAGATCCAGTTCAAGCGCCTGGTTTTCCGCTTCCCAGGTGCCGCGCGCCCATATTTCGAAATGATCCAACACCCCGACCAGTACGATGTCTTTCTCGAAACCGGCGTAGTCCCGGAGCATGGGGGGGATCAGGATGCGTTCCTGCTTGTCGCAGGCGCATTCGTGCGCTCCTCCGATAAAGACCCGGCGGAAGCGCCGCATGCTGTCGCTTTTCTGGGCCAGGGCCAGCAGCCGCGATTCGATATTGCGCCAGGCTTCAAGGGGGTAGCCCACCAGACAGCCGTCCATGCGCGAGATCATGACCCGGTCGCCGCCTCCGGCCCGGATAAGATCACGAAACCGCGAAGGGATGATGACCCGTCCCTTGATGTCCATGGTATGGAACGAACTGCCGCGAAACATTTGAGATCCTTTTATCCACTTTACTCCACTTATATGCACCTATGGAACGAAATCGCTATAAAGTCAAGGGAAATCAAGTTTTATCGACGATAAATTTTACAATGATTTTTTACGCTTAATTGCGGAAAATGTCAAAATGAAAACGTGTGGAGGATAGTGGGGGATGATGATTCAGACGTGATCCACAGGAGGGGTCCGGCCGGTGTCTTTCCCCCCGCCCTCGGGCGGGCTTGACAATCGAACGCCATCCTCCCTAAAAGAGCCGCATGATGAAGCGTTGCCCCTTGGATAATACCGATCCCGGCGCGGCGCCGGCCGTCGTTCAGGCCCGGCGCCTGGCCCGGCAGATCCTAAACGGCGACCGGAGCAGCCACGACTGGGAACACACCTGGCGGGTGTACCGGCTGTGCTGCGAGCTGGGTCCCCGGGAGGGGGCCGATATGACGGTGCTGCTGGTGGCGGCGCTGCTGCACGACATCGGGCGGCGGGATCAGGATGCCAGCCGCGGCGCGGTTTGCCACGCCGAGCGGGGGGCGGCCCTGGCCCGCGAGCTTCTGTCCGACATACCCCTTACGGACCCGCAGAAAGCCAATGTCGCCCACTGTGTGCGCGCCCATCGCTTTCGAAGGGCGCCGCACCCGGAGACCGTCGAGGCCCGGGTGCTCTTCGACGCCGACAAGCTGGACGCCATCGGGGCCGTGGGCATCGCCCGGGCCTACCAGTTTGCCGGGGAGGTCGGCGCCCGCCTGCACAACGCCGCCCCGGACCTGCGCCAGACACGCGCCTATTCCCGCGAAGACACCGGCTACCGGGAGTACCAGGTCAAGCTGCGCCACATCAAAGACCGCCTGCTGACCGACGCCGGCCGCCGGGTGGCGGAGGAACGACACCGCTTTATGGTGCGGTTTTTCGAGCGTTTTCTGGAGGAGGTCGAGGGCCACCTCTAGCAGACTGTGGATAAACGGCGCCTCAGGCCGAAATGCGGCGTTGCCGCCCTCGCGAAACTGCTCACAACCCTGATGGTTGCTGCGCATTTCGCATCGGGCGGCGCCTTGCCTTTCGACCCGATGCTTGTTTATCCACAGCCTGCTGGTGTCCGTCCTGAAGCGGCATCTTTTGTCCCCTGGCGGCGTTCTCGCCTCCGGTCGGTCCTCGGCGTAGCCGGGCTACGCCTGTGGGGTTGGTTATCGGCTGCGGGCAGGGGGCTTTTGCACCGGATCCGGAATTGTGGTAGAGGAATCATCGGCGGTCTTGACGGCCGCCGGCATCTTTTCCTGCATTACCATCCTGCGAACCGCGGGCACGGTCCGCCCCGGTTCGATCCCAACGATTCGAAACGAAAGCGAAAACATCATGAGCATCAACACCGTGGATCGCATCGACGACAATGTCCCCGTTCGGCACGTCCTGGTGAGCGTATCCGACAAGACCGGGCTCGAAACCTTCATTCCGGCGCTGCTCAAGGCCTGCCCCGGCCTGCGCATCTTCTCCACGGGCGGCACGTTCGGCAGGATCGCCGCCATCCTGGGGGATCGGGCAGCGGACCATCTGACCCAGGTGGCGGACTACACCGGGCAGCCCGAGACCCAGGGCGGGCTCGTCAAGACCCTGGATTTCAAGATTTACCTGGGACTGCTCACCGAAACCTTCAACGAGGCCCACCAGGGTGACCTTGCGCGTACGGGGGCCGTTTCCATCGATATGGTGGTGGTCAACCTCTACCCTTTCCAGGAGACCATCGCCCGGTCCGACGTCACCGTGGAGGGCGCACGGGGACAGATCGACATCGGCGGGCCCTGTATGATCCGCGCCGCGGCCAAGAACTTCATCCGGGTGGCGTCGGTGGTGGACCCCGGCGACTACGCTAAAGTGCTCGGCGATCTCGAGCAAAACGGGGGACGGACCTCCCTGGCCCTGCGCTTCGCCCTGGCCCGGAAAGCCTTTGCCCATACCGCCGATTACGATCGGGCCATCGCCGACTACCTGGGGGCCCGCTCGGCCCAGGAGGCCGCTGGATGCTACCGTTTTCAGGACGCCTAGCCGCTTAAAACCCCAGCCGTTGCCAATGTGACAGGGAGGTGAGAATGGCCGAAGATCTCAAGACCATGTACCGCACGATCGTCAAGGATCATTTCCCGCCGCGCATGGAAATCGCTTTTGTGGACGATGACCGGCGCCAGACCCTTTTCTACGAGCGGGTTTCCTGGACCATCGACGGGGAAGCCAAGGGTCTGCGCTACGGCGAAAACCCTGGCCAGGAGGCCGCGCTTTACCGGCTGGTCAACGGCAACCTGACCCTGGCCGGGACCGAGACCCTCCAGCCCGGCCGCTATCTGGCCTCGGACATCGAGCTGCTCCAGTCCGGCAAGCACCCGGGCAAGACCAACTTGACCGACGCCGACAACGCCCTGAACATCCTGCGCTACTTTGCGCAAACCCCCACGGCGGTCATCGTCAAGCACAACAACCCCTGCGGGGTGGCCCAGGCCGAGAGCCTGGCCGAGGCCTACCAACGGGCCTACATGGCCGATCGCGTGGCGGCCTTCGGCGGATGTATCGCCGTCAACCGCGCCGTGGATCGGGCCACCGCCGAAGCCATCGCCGACCAGTACGCCGAGGTGGTCGTGGCGCCGGAGTACGAAGCCGGCACCCTCGAGATCCTCGGGCGCCGCAAGAACCTGCGGGTGATTCGCATCCGGGCCATCGAGAAACTACAATCCTTCGTGGGCCGGCGCGTGGTGGACTTCAAAAGTCTGATCGACGGCGGGGTGATCGCCCAATGGTCCTTCGCACCGGTAACCCTCACCACCGCCGACCTGAAGCCGGCCGTCAGCGACTACCAGGGCAAGACCTATCGGATCCAACGGGAACCGACCCCGGCCGAGCTGGACGATTTGCTCTTCGGCTGGCTGGTGGAATCCGGCCTGACCTCCAACTCGGTGATCTACGTCAAGGACCGCTGCACGGTGGGCATCGGCACCGGTGAGCAGGACCGCGTGGGCGTGGCCGAGATCGCCCGGGACAAAGCCTACCGCAAACTGGCCGACCGCTATTGCTTCGAAGAACTGGGGATCGCCTACAACGAACTCGATGACCCGGAGAAGAAAAGCGCCATCGACGCCCGCGTACGCGAGGAAAAGGGCGGACTGCCGGGATCGGCCATGGTCAGCGATGCCTTCTTCCCGTTCCGCGACGGCGTCATGGTGGGGATCCGCGAGGGGGTCAAGGCCGTCGTGCAGCCCGGCGGCGCCTTGAACGACTGGAATGTGATCGAGGCCTGCAACGAGGCCGGGGTCACCATGGTGTTTACGGGCCAGCGCAGTTTCAAACACTGATTTGCGTCCAGAAAGGGTTCTTTTGCGCAATCTCGGCGTCACGCTGCGGAACGGCTTGTGCGGCATACCGGTGTATGCCTCCGCGCCATTCCTTGCGTTCCCTGACCTTGCACAAAAGCCCGCCTTTCCGGGTCGGAAATCCTGTTACTTTATTGCAAACCATAGGGTGGGGGACGATATGAAACGCTTTTATGCTTTGCTACTTGTCGCATTCTTGTTGGTCGTCTTCGGCTGTGCCCAGGAGAAGCCGGAGGCGGCGGCCCAGAAGATCTTCGAGCGGCAGCTCGCGGTGGCCGCCCACGAAGGGATGCAGATGGACCCTTCGGGTCTTGACTACGATATTGTCGAGGAGAGCGAGGACCGGGCCCTGGTGGAAGTGACCGGCCTCATGCCGGTCAAGGCGACCCTGCCCCTGGTGAAGCAGCAGGGCAAGTGGGTTCTGGACATGCCGGCCGGTGAGACCCTGGAGGGGAAACCGGCCGGGCATTGATTATCGCGGGCGACATTTCGCGCGGGAAGCGGAAAGCCCGGCGCGGGGCGCTGCCGCCTAGCCCCGGAAGCTGCCGGGATCAGCGTTCCTCCCAGACGGGATTGCGCTTCTCGAAGAAGGCCTTGACGCCCTCGTGGGCATCGCGGGTCGTGCAGAGGCGGGCGAAGGCCTCGTTCATGAGTTCGAACTGCCTGAGGTAGTCCATGTCTTCGGAGGCGTAATACCCCTTTTTGGCGATCTGGACCGCGATGGGGCTTTTTTGGGCGAGGGTGGCGGCCCATTCCAGTGCTTCCTTTTCCAGGTCCTCCTTGGGAACCACCCGGTTGACCAGCCCCAGGGCCTGGGCTTCGGGGGCTTTGACGAGATCCCCGTAGAGCAGCAGTTCGAGCGCCTTTTTGCGGCCGATGCTGCGGGATACCGGAATGATGGGCCCGACGCAGTTCAGGCCGACGTTGATCGCGGTCAACCCCATTTTGGCATTATCGGCGGCAATGGCCAGGTCGGCGGCGGCCACGAGCCCCATCCCGTTGGCGGCGGCTACCCCCTGGAGTTGGGCGATGACGGGCTTTTTCAACTGGGAAATGGTCACCAGGGGCCGCTCCATGTGCTCGATCCAGGTCCGGTATTCCATGGCGGTTTTGCCGGCCAGCTCGTTGACGTCGATGCCCGCGCAGAAGGCCTTGCCCGCTCCTTTCAACAGGATGACGCGTACTTTCGGGTCCTCGTCCAGGGCCTTCAGGGCCTGATAGAGATCCTCGGCCAGCCCGCTGGTGAAGGTGTTGAGCTGCTCCGGACGATTGAGTGTGATATGGCCGATGAAACGTTCGTCGGCGGAGACGATAAGGTTGGCATAGGACATGGGATACCTCCGGAATAGGGTGGCAGATGGCCCCCCGGCGCCCCGGTCTTGGAGAGGCGGGGGTATCAACGGTGCAAATGCTTTCTCCGTATCACTAAATCGGCCACGATGACAAGCCGTGCACACGGCATTCCTGTCCGTCGCCGGGCCGGGGGCCTTGGCCCATCGAATCAGGGGGTGCCGCAGACCGGCCGTTCGGTGACCGTAATAAGAAGGGAGATTTCGCTGTGAAGGAAAAGACCCGGGAGAATGTACACAAAGCCTTTATCGGAGAAGCCAAAGCCTATTTCCGGCTCCTGGCCTACGCCGAGCGAGCGGAGGAAGAGGAAGTGCCCCAGGTGGCCCTGCTGTTTCGGGCCATTGCCGAAGCGGAGCGGGTACACGCCACCCGAAACATGAACCTGGTCAAAGATATGATCGTAAAAGATACGGACACGAACCTGGAGCGTTCTTTCCAGCGTGAAAAATCCATCAGCGAGAATGAATATCCCGACTTCCTGAAAACCGCCGAGGAGGAAGGCGAGAGCGCCGCGGCGCTGGTCTTCAGCCAGGCGCGGGATGCCGAGGGCTATCATGCCAAGCTCTATGAACGGGCCATCTACGACGTGATCAAGGATGTGGTCAAGGCCTATCACGTCTGCCAGGTCTGCGGCTACGTGACCGACAAGAAAATCCCCAAGGCCTGCCCGATCTGTGGGGCACCCCCCGAGAAGTTCAAAACGATCGGGGCCTGACGGGCCGTGGACCCGGTGTGCTTGGGTCCCTAAGGCATACCCCGGGCGGGTTCCCTTGCCTGGGGTCTGTTCTACCCCAGAATACGGGCAAACACCGGCAAGGCGCGCTCGATATCCGCCCTCTCGATGCCGTAATGGGTCACGGCCCGGAACCGATGGGCGCCGGTGACACCGACCCGGACGCCGTCGGCCGCCAGGCGCGCCGTGGTTTCGGCGGCGGAGGGGCCTTCCCGGTCCAGATCCACGTAGACGATATTGGTGTGCACGCGTTCCGGGGCCACCCGGGCGCGACGCATGGCGCTCAACCCTTCGGCCAGGCGGCGGGCGTTGTCATGGTCTTCGACCAGGCGATCGGTCATCTGTTGCAGGGCCACGATGCCGGCGGCCGCAATCACGCCGGCCTGGCGCATGCCGCCGCCCAGCAGCTTGCGGTTGCGCCGGGCGCGGTGGATGAAAGCGGCCGTGCCGCAGACCAGCGAGCCGACCGGCGCGGAGAGCCCCTTGCTCAGGCAGAAAGACAGCGAGTCCACCGGCCCCGCCAGAGCGGCGACGGGGACACCAAGGGCCATGGCGGCGTTGAAGATGCGGGCCCCATCCATGTGGAAGCGCAGGCCGTGTTCGGCGGCAAGCTCGGCCACCGCCTGCAGGTAGTCCGGCGCCAGGGGTGCCCCGTGGCATCGGTTGTGCGTGTTTTCAAGGGTGATGAGACGCGAGCGGGGAAAATGGGGATCGTCGGCGCGAATGCTGTCGCGCAGCAGACCCAGGTCGAGGGTGCCGTCCGGCTGATTGGCCACGGTGCGGGCATGGATGCCGCCCACCGCGGCACTGCCGCCTTGCTCGTAGACGAAGATGTGCGCCTGGTCTCCCAGGAGGATTTCATCCCCGCGTCCGCAGTGGGTCAGCAGGCTCACCAAATTGGCCATGGTGCCGCTGGGCACGAGGAGGGCGGCCTCCTTGCCGGTGGTTTCCGCCGCCAGCGCTTCCAGGCGGGCCACGGTGGGATCCTCGCCAAAGACGTCGTCGCCCAGTTCGGCGGCCGCCATGGCCTGGCGCATGGCCGCGGTGGGCTGGGTCACGGTATCCGATCGCAAATCGATGGTGCGCATGTCACATCCTTTCCCGGGGGTTCCGGCAGTTTCCGGTGCGCGGCGTTCTTCCGCTTGTCCGCAGCCCCTGGGTAGCGGATTTGGCCGCTGTGATCAAGCACCCGGAGGGGATTTTAGCTTGCCAAAGCGGCTAATTTTTGAACAGGATGCCATCATCCGATGCACGGAAACGGTCTCCGGGCCACGCCATACAGCGAGGAGAGGGCATGCCGCAAACCTTTGAAATGACGCCGATCGGGACCGTCCACAAGACGGCAACCCGAACCTGGATCACCATCGAAGCCCCCTATCTGCCGGCCATGCAGGGATTGGAGGGCTTCTCCCACATCAATGTCTTTTTCTGGTTTCACGAAAACGATACGGCGGAGGGGCGGGCGGTTTTGAAGGTGAATCCCCGCAAAGACCCCGCCAATCCCTTGACCGGGGTTTTTGCGACGCACTCGCCCCTGCGCCC
>CAYMQN010000012.1:358-35153 GCA_964392545.1 uncultured Desulfobacteraceae bacterium | reverse complement strand
CGTGCCGTCGGGGCGCTCCAGCAGGAGCGCCCCGGTTTCATCCACGTCCCGGGCGATGCCCGTCACGGTTTCCCGGGTGGTCACGATTTTGACCGGCCGGTTCAGTGTCACGGCAAACGGCTTCCACCGGGCGATGATATCGGCGAGACCTTGGGGATCCGCCATGCAGCGCTCGAAACGGTCCAGAAAGCCCGCCAGCAGATCACGCCGGGAGAGAGGCCTTTCGAGCAGCTCGGCCAGGGCCACGGCACCGGGCGTTTCCCGACCGGGGGCGTTGTTCACGTTGAGCCCGATCCCGATATTGACAAAGGTCAGCATCTCCCCCCGGGCCTCCATCTCGGAGAGCATCCCGGACAATTTGCGCTCCTGCACCAGGAGGTCGTTGGGCCATTTCAGGCCGGCATGGACGCCGTACGCCTCGCGCAGCAACCGGACCCAGGTCAGGCCGGCGGCAAAGGTGGTCAACGAGCTGAAGACGGCCGGCAGGTTCGGGCGCAGCACCACGGTGAAATATAGGCCGCCCGGCGGGGAGTGCCAGGCCCGTCCCAGACGCCCCCGGCCGCCGGTCTGACGATCGGCGGTCACCACCGTGAAGGCGGGGCACCCCTCCCGGGCCAGGTCCCGGGCGATCGCCATGGTGGAAGCCACTTCGTCAAAGCAGTGCAGACGGTCTTCCCGACCGGGGAACTCCCAGGGGTGCAGCAGATCCGTGCCTTCAGCGAGCCGATAGCCTTTGGGGGTGGCGGTGATGGCAAAGCCCGTCTCCTGGAGGCTGCGCACATGCTTCCAAATCGTGACCCGCGACACCCCTAGCCGCGCACTCATCTCGGCACCGGAAATCACATCCGGGGCTTCCCGCAAAAATTGAAGGATGCGACGTTTCACATCAGCCTCGTTACCATGAATAGCACTGCATGGTTAACGCAGCTCGAACCAAAAGTCAATTGTGAACGCGCAAGGTTGCCGCAAAGGGGCCCGTTCAGGCCGGTGAGAGCGGGGAATCGTCCTGGGAATGGAGGTTGTGGCCGCCGCAGGCGGGGCAGTAGAGCTGCTGGGGCGGGCTGGGGGTCCGGGTTTCAATGCAATTCAGGCAGAATTCGTGGCCGCAGTCGCCGCAACGGTAGGCGTGCGGCGACTGGCAGCCACAAAAATGACAAATCACATTCGGATTACCTGGCGTAACGGGTGTCACGCGCGGTCTCCTCGTTTTTTATCCGCCGGCTGTCAGCCCTGCTCGATGGGAACGATGCGCAGCTCCACCCGGCGATTGGCGGCCGGATCCGAGGAAATCGGCCGGGACTCGCCGTAGCCCACCACCCGCAGACGGCGGGGATCCACACCGCGGTTGACCAGGGCATCCCGCACCGCCTGGGCCCGCCGCTCGGAGAGCTGCTGATTGTAGGTTTCCGAACCGCTGCGGTCGGTGTGGCCGGAGACCAGAATCGTGGTCTGGGGGTAGCGGTTGAGCACGGTGGCCGTGCGGTCGATCTCATCGTAGGCGCCCGGTTTGATCATGGACGAATCGAAATCGAAAAAGAGGTCGCCCTTGAAAGTCGCCGTCAGGACGTCCTGATCGCGGCGCACGGAGGCGGCTTCGGTATAGGCCAAGGCATCCTGAAGTTCGGCCTCCTGGCGGTCCATGTATTCACCGATCTGCCATCCGGCCAGTCCCCCCAGGGCCGCCCCGATGCCGGCCCCGAGCAGGGTGGCTTCCGTATCGCCCCCGATGGCCTGGCCCAGCCCGGCCCCGACCGCGGCCCCCACACCGGCGCCGACCCCCGCCCCTTTCTGCCCCCGGGTGGCGTTGGCACAGGATAGCAGGGAGAGGGCCAAAATTGCGATTATGAACATTTTCAAGTGGTTTTTCATTGGTTGCAGCCTCCTCGTAGGAATGGGTTCTTGTTTACTAGTTAGGCAAGGCGCGGTGCAAAGTCAAGGGATACCGGAAGCCGGTTCCAGCGTGATTCCCCGCCATCGTTTTTCCTAATGTAAGGACGCCTTCCGACCGATAAAGGTCTACAGCACGGCTCATTTTTTAAAAACGCCTAGACGAGACCCTTCATGGATTTATTGAGCGGCGGCATCGACCCCCAGAGCATGTTCGTATCGGCGGTCCAGCAGAGCCAGCAGATGGAGCAACTGGCCAACACGGCCCTCTCCCAGGGGATGGACCTCTACCAGAACAAAAAATACACCGAGGCGGCCGAAGCCTTCCGGCGCAGCGTGGCCTTATCCCCCACCTCGCCCCATGCCCAGACCTCGGCCGACTACATGGCCAGCGCCTATATCAAGACCGGCCGCATCGACAAGGCCGCCGAGGCCTACAAGACCAGTATGCGGTTGGACCCCACCAGCGATGCGCCCGTGGTCAAGCTGGCCAATCTCTATTTTGCCGAAGGCCGCCACCAGGAAGCCCTGATGCAGTATGAAAAGGCGGTGCGTCTGAATCCCAGCGCCAACAACTATTTTTCCCTCGGGCAGACCCATCTCGCCATGGGGCAATACCACCAGGCGGAAAGCGCCTTCAGCCGGGTCCAGCGCATGGAGCCCGGCTCACCCAACGGCAGTTACGGCCTGGGGCAGGCCTACAACAAGCTGGAACGCTATGACGACGCCGTCCTGCAGTTCAAGGCCGCCATCGAGAAGGACGACAGCTTTTTCAGCGCCCATGCGGAGCTCGGCTACACCTACGCCGACATGGGGCGCATGGACGAAGCCCAGGAGCTGGTGGCGTTTCTGGAAGAAAACGATGCCGACCTCGCCGACACCCTGAGCCGCTACATGTACAAGGTGGATCCGCCCCAGATCATGTTCGCCTCCTCCAGCAGCACGTTTCCCAAATCGCTTCCCATGCGGACCCCGGTCGCGGCCCTGGACAGCTACCTGGCCAATGCCAACGCCGTGCAGACCTTCACCATGGAGTTCCAGTTCAGCAAAAAGATGGACCGGGAATCGGTGGAAAGCCTCTACAACTGGTCCATCACCCGCGCCAACGGGGATAGCCTGACGGAAAAATACAATTTCGGCTTCAGTCTGCCGGACACCGAGGTGATCCCCAAAGCCTACCCGGAGCACGTCTACTACGACGACAAGAACCTGACCGCCAAACTGACCTTCAGGGTCCAGCAGAACGCCACCGCCGACGGCACCATCGACCCGTCCCACATCAGCTTCAAATTCAGCGGAGAAGATATCTACGGCAACAAGATGAACGCGGATTGCGACGAATACTCCGGCTTCTCGGGGGTGGCGTGAGGAACGCAGGGGCACGGTCGATGTCGACGTAAAAAGTCCCTAAGCCGTCACTCTCGCGAACTCGGGAGTCCAGAACCCATTGAAAAGCCTGGATTCCCGCATGCGAGCTGGTGTCACAATTTTCACGCAAGAGGGCCGACCCGGGCCGTCATCCCGGCGAAAGAGGCTGTGTCGCAATTGGTACACAAGGCGTTTGGCTCAGTTCTTCAATCCTACGAAAGCCGGAATCTCCTTTATCTTCATGCCGTTGTCCCAACCAGATGCCGCCTTTCGCCGGCATGACGGGCAAAATCGGGAGGTTTGAGGACATTGTGACACAGCCGCCTTCACGGGAATGACAAAACCTTTATATTTTGAGTTTTTACGAGCCCACGAAGGTGAGAGGTGGAAGGTCAGAGGGTTCCAGCCTAAAAGACCGCCCCGATATCAGACGTTTTACGAAACCTGCGCCAAGGCCTCCAGCAAGCGGGTGTGGATGTTGTCGAACCCCCCGTTGCTCATGATCAGGATCACATCCCCCTCCCGGGCTTCGGCTGCCAGGTGGGCGATAATGGCCTCCGTATCGGCGAAATACTGCGCTGCACACCCCCTTTGACGCAAATCCGCCACCAGCTTTTCGGATGAAAACCGACGGCCTTCGGGGATCTTGTCGAGGAGCGGCGGCTTGCGGATGCAGACCCGGTCGGCCCCGTCGAAGCAGGTCGCATAGACCTCCTGGAACACGTCGCGCATGCTGGTGTTGGTGCGCGGCTCGAAGACCGCCACCAGGCGCCGTTCACCGTAGAAGGTCTTGACCGCCCGCACGGTTTCGCGCACTGCCGTGGGGTGGTGGGCAAAATCGTCGATCACCACGATGCCGCCCACGACACCCCGCACTTCCTGGCGCCGCTTGACCCCGCGAAAGCCGGCCAGGCCGTCGATCAGCGTTTGCGCATCGAGGCCCAGGTCGTGGGCCGTGGCGATGGCGGCCAGGGCATTCAAGAGGTTGTGCGCACCGACCATCGCGGTTGAAAATTCCCCGAAAAGCGCCCCGCCGCGCCAGACCTCGAAGCGCGTTTGGGGCGGATTCAAGACCACCTCGCCCACCCGCCAGTGGGCCTCCGGCGACCGCCCGTAGCGCACCACCCGGCAGCGGGCCGCGGGCAGCAGGGCGTCGATCGTGGCATCGTCGTCATAGGCCAGCAGCAGGCTTTCGGCCGGCAGGCGCTCCAGAAACAGGCGGAAGGTGGATTTGACATGCGCCAGGTCGCGAAAAATATCGGCATGGTCGAATTCGACGCTCGTGAGCACGGCCGCCCGGGGTCGGTAGTGCAGGAATTTGGGGCCCTTGTCGAAGTAGGCCGTATCGTACTCGTCGCCCTCCACCACGAAGTGGCGGCCACCGCCGATCCGGTAGTTGCCGTTGAAATTGTTGAGGATACCGCCGATCATGTAGCTGGGATCCCGGCCCGCGGCATGCAGCAGCCAGGCCAAAAGCGACGCGGTGGTGGTCTTGCCGTGGGTGCCCGCCACCAGCAGCGTTTCCCGCCCGGCGGCGGCAAAGCGGTTCAGGGCCTCGGGCATCGAACAATAGGCCAGGCCCAGGCGCTGCATGGCTTGGACTTCCGGATTGTCCCGGGAAACGGCGTTGCCCACCACCACGAGATCGGGCCGGTAAGCGAGATGTTCGGCGCGGAAGCCTTCCTGCACGCGGATCCCGCGCTCGGCCAGGAAGGTGCTCATGGGCGGGTAGACATTGCGGTCGGACCCCGTCACGGCCATGTCCATCTCCTGCAGCATGGCCGCCAGCGCCCCCATGGCCGTCCCACAGACGGCGATCAGGTGAACCCGTTCGACACGGGCGGGAATACGGTGACAGTCGGCGTTTTCGCTCATGGTGCTCCCACCGGCCCCGGGCCGGATAGGCGCCGACGGACGGACTTGCGTCCGCGGCGCAGATGCTTTAAAACGGTCCTTACGCGCGAAGGATCCCCTTTAGCACTAAAACCGGTTCCGGGCAATCCAGCCTCCGGACCGCAATGGGTTCGGCAATGACCTCACCCGACTGGACCACCGCCCTCCGCCGCGTCCTCCGCGGCCGGGGGCGGATCACCGTCTTGACCGGCGCCGGGATCTCCGCCGAAAGCGGGATCCCCACCTTTCGCGGCCCGGAAGGCTACTGGACCGTGGGCAGCCGCGCCTATCACCCCCAGGAAATGGCCACCCTGGCCATGTTCCGCCGCCGTCCCGACGCCGTCTGGCAGTGGTATCTGCACCGGGCCACGGTCTGCCGCCAGGCCGCCCCCAATCCCGGCCACCACGCCATTGCGTCCATGGACCGCCTGCTGGGCGAGCGCTTCACCCTGATCACCCAGAACGTGGACAATCTCCACCTGCGCGCCGGCAATCCCTTGGCGCGCACCTACCAGATTCACGGCAATGTGTTTCAGGTGCGCTGTGCCGCGTCCTGCTCCCCCGCTCTGAGCCCCCTTCCCGAACCCCTGATCGGCCGCGACACGGATGCGCCCCTAGCGGCGGAAAAGCGGCTTCTGGTCTGCTCCGCCTGCGGCGACCGACTGCGCCCGCATGTCCTGTGGTTCGACGAGGTTTACGACGAAGCCTATTTTCGCTTCCACAGCAGCCTGGCGGCGGCGGCCGAAACCGAGCTGCTGCTCATCGTGGGCACCTCCGGCGCCACGAATCTGCCCAACCAGGTGGCCTGGAGCGTCTTCCAGCGGGGCGGCACGATCTTCGACATCAATCCCGCCCCGAACCCCTTTTCCGAACTCGCCCAACGCTCCCCCGAAGGCCGTTTCCTTCAAGCGCCCGCTGCCCGGTGTCTGCCGGAGCTGCTGACGGTAATGGAGGCTATCCTAGCCGGAAGCCGGCCATGATCGTCATGGGCCAGCAGTCATTGGCGACGGCCCGCTCTGCGTTGTCGTTGTCGGTGGAGCGCCAGCGGAACGGTTGTCCTAGTCGTCATCGCGCCGGGGTGCCTTGAGGAATTCGGGACCTTCGTTTATTTCGATTACGACCACGGCAACGATTGCATGCCCCTTATGGCCCCTGTCGGCTTGCGAGGGACCTCTCTCCCCCTTGACAGCCCGTTCCATCTCCGCCTATACGACGAGTTTCATCCGGCCGAATACCTGTCGCGGGGCCTTGGCCCGTGGCGGTATCCCGTGCCGTTAGTGCAATGGAAAGGATGGTATGAACGCGGACCACATCGACCTGATCGGCGCAGAGCTTCAGCTGCCGCCCTCCCAGGTGACCGCCACGGCCCGGCTCCTGGCCGATGGCGCCACCGTGCCCTTTATCGCCCGCTACCGCAAGGAAGCCACCGGCAGCCTCGACGAGGTGGCGGTCACCCGGATCCGGGACCGCCTGGAACAGCTGGCCGAACTGCAGAAGCGGCGCGAGACGATTCTCAAGTCCCTGGAAGACCACGGTCATCTCACCGCGGAACTGCAGGCCGCCGTGGAAGCCGCGGCCACCATGAGCGAACTGGAAGACATCTACCTGCCCTACCGCCCCAAACGCCGCACCCGGGCCACGATTGCCCGTGAAAAAGGTCTGGAGCCGCTGGCCCGGGCGCTTTTCGTCCAGGAGGGGCTCAACCCCGACGATGCGGCGGCCGCCTATATCGATGCGCAAAAGGACGTTCCCACCGCGGAAGAGGCCTTGAGCGGGGCCCGGGACATCATCGCCGAATGGGTCGCCGAAGACGCCCGGGCCCGCGAGCGCATGCGTGCCCTGTATGCCGAACGCAGCACCCTCCGCAGCCGGGTGGCGACCGGCAAGGAGGCCGAGGGGGCCAAGTACCGCGACTATTTCGAATGGGAGGAGCCGGCCGCGGCCGCGCCCTCCCACCGTATCCTGGCCATGCGGCGGGGCGAGCGCGAGGATGTGCTCAACCTCAGCGTGAGCCCACCGGAGGAGGAGGCCCTGGCCCTGCTCGAAACCCTGTTCGTCCAAGGGGATGGCGCTGACAGTACCCAGGTGCGGTTGGCCGTGCACGACGGCTACAAGCGGCTCCTTTCCCGGGCCATGGAAACCGAAACCCGCCTGACGCTGAAGGAGCGCGCCGATGCGGAAGCCATTCGCGTTTTCACGGGCAACCTGCGGGAGCTCATGATGTCGCCCCCCCTGGGGGCCAAGCGGGTGCTGGCCATCGATCCGGGCTACCGCACCGGCGGCAAGCTGGTCTGCCTGGACCGGCAGGGCCAGCTCCTGCATCACGACACGGTGTTCATCATCGGTTCGGAAAGCCGGGTCCGGGAGGCGGCCGAAACGATCCGCAGCACCGTGGCGCGCTTTCGCATCGAAGCCATTGCCGTGGGCAACGGTACGGCCAGCCGGGAGACCGAAAGCTTTCTGAAATCCCTCGGCCTGCCCGCCGAAATCCCCATCGTGATGGTCAATGAAAGCGGCGCTTCCATCTACTCGGCGTCCGAGGTGGCCCGGGCGGAATTCCCGGACCACGACATCACCGTGCGCGGGGCCGTTTCCATCGGCCGGCGGCTCATGGATCCCCTCTCGGAACTGGTCAAGATCGATCCCAAATCCATCGGCGTGGGGCAGTACCAGCACGATGTCGACCAGACGGCCCTCAAAAAAGCCCTCGACGACACGGTGATCAGCTGTGTGAACGGGGTCGGCGTGGATCTGAACCGTGCCAGCCGCGAACTGTTGGCCTATGTTTCGGGCCTGGGGCCCGCCCTGGCCCAGAACATCATCGCCTTCCGCAACGCCAACGGGCCCTTTCCGAGCCGCTCCCATCTGCGGGATGTGCCCCGCCTGGGCCCCAAAGCCTTCGAACAGTGCGCCGGCTTCCTGCGCATTCCCGACGGCGAGCAGCCCCTGGACGCCAGTGCCGTGCATCCGGAGAGCTACCCCGTGGTGGATGCCATGACCGCCGATCTGGACTGCACGGTGGAAGACCTCATGAAGGACGCGGACCTGCGCCGCCGCCTCGACCTGTCACGCTACGTGTCCGAGGCCGTGGGCCTGCCCACCCTGACGGACATCATGGCGGAGCTGTCCAAACCCGGCCGCGACCCCCGGGAGGCCTTCGAGACCTTCGCCTTCGCCGAGGGTATCGAGGACATCAAGGACCTGCGGCCCGGCATGCGGCTGCCGGGCATCGTCACCAACGTGACCCGCTTCGGCGCCTTCGTGGATATCGGCGTGCACCAGGACGGACTGGTTCACATCAGCCAACTGGCCGACCGCTTCGTCAAGGACCCGGCCAACGTGGTCAAGGTCAACCAAAAGGTCACCGTCAGCGTCCTGGAGGTGGACCTGGACCGCCGGCGGATCGGGCTTTCCATGAAGTCCGCTTCCTCCCGGCCGGGGGAAGAAAGGCCCAAGCGTTCGCGCGCCCCGCAGGTGGCTCCGCCCAAGGGCACAGGCAAGGGGAAAAAGGAAAAAGCGCAACCGCGCCCGTTCAACAACCCGTTTGCCGATCTGCTGAAATCCTGAAGGGGGAATGCCATGCGGGCGGTGGTGCAGCGCGTCAGCCAGGCAGCGGTGGAGGTGGACGGCGGCCTCGTGGGCCGCATCGGCACCGGCCTCCTGGTGCTGCTGGGGGTGGCCGACGACGACGCGGAAAAAGACGCCGACTACCTGGCCGGCAAGATCGTCCACCTGCGCATCTTCGAGGACGCGGCCGGCAAACTCAACCGCTCGCTTGTGGACTGCGGCGGCGAAATGCTGGTGGTCAGCCAGTTCACCCTTTACGGTGATTGCCGCAAGGGACGCCGGCCCTCCTTCGTCAAGGCGGCGGCGCCCGACAAGGGGAACGCCCTCTACCGGCATTTCGTGGAAGCCGTCCGCGGCCGGGGCGTCACCGTGGCCACGGGCCGCTTCGGCGCCATGATGGCGGTTTCCCTGGTCAATCACGGCCCCGTGACCCTCATCGTGGAGAGCCCGTGACCGCCGCCCAGGTGGAAGGGCTTTTCCAGCTTCAAAGTGTCCCTTTGGAGTTCAGATTGTTTGATACGCTCATGAAATCAGCAAAATAGGAATTTGGTCATCCCCGCGAAAGCGGGGATCCAGGCATTTCAATAGGATATGGACTCCCGCATCCGCGGGAGTGACGCATCAGGGGTGTTTTTCAAATTTGTCAAGAAAACAAGCAACAGAACCTGTCGCCATAAAAGCTACCCTTTTTCTTCTGGTAACGCTTATCGTCGGTCCAGGCGCAATCCTTCCACCGGGGGCTGCCGCTGCGGACACCTTGCCCGTCCAGGGTCTCGGCCCCCGTGACGCCCTGCTGGTGGTGGATCCTGCGGGGAAGACGATCATCTCCCACAACCCGGAGCGCCGCATGGTGCCGGCCTCCACCTTGAAATTGCTGACCTCCCTGGCGGCGCTCCACATTCTGGGGCAAGATTACCGCTTTCCAACGGATTTCTTCGTGGCTGCCGACGGCAGCCTGATCATCAAGGGCTACGGGGATCCCCTGCTGATCTCCGAAGTCATCGTCCCCTTGGCGCAGACCCTTGCCGCGAAGCTGCCCGACGGCATCCAGGACATCCTGGTGGACGAGAGTTATTTTGCGGAGCCGCTGGACATACCGGGGGTCAGCTCCTCCACCAACCCCTATGACGCGCCCAACGGGGCTCTTTGTGTCAATTTCAATACGGTCTTTTTCACCCGCGCCAACGGCCGCCTCCAGTCGGCGGAGCCCCAGACCCCGCTGCTGCCCATGGTGACCGAACGCATCCGGCACTCGGGACTGCGCGAGGGCCGCATCGTTTTGTCGCGGTCCGGCGGGGAGGCGCAACGCTACGCCGGCCAGCTCTTCCGCTACTTTCTGGAGCGCGCCGGCGTCCCTGTTCGCGGCCAGGTCCGCATGGCGGCGGAGAATGCCACCCGAGGCGCCCGCCTTCTCCATCGGCATATCTCGGCATACGATCTGCCGGAGGTGATTCACCGCTTGCTCGAATTTTCCAACAACTATACGGCCAACCAGCTTTTGCTGGCCATGGGGGCCCATCAGGCGGGACCGCCGGCCACCCTCGCCAAGGGTGTCCAGGCCATGGAAACCTTCGCCCGCAAGGAACTCGGACTGCGACGGGCCGTGATGACCGAAGGCTCGGGCATCTCGCGGGCCAACCACCTGTCGGCCCGCGCCATGATGACGGTCCTCGATCGCTTCGTTGCCTATTGTGAATTGATGCCCCGCAAGGGGCGGGAGTTCTACAAGACGGGCCACTTGAAGGGGGTGCGCACCCGCGTCGGCTATATCGCCGCGTCCCAGGGCCTCTACCGCTTCGTTCTCTTCCGCAACCACGCCGGCCGGACCACCGGTCCGGTGATGCGCCAGGTCCACCGTTATCTGACGGCGGGAAAGGGGGTCAACCGCCCCTGACGGCTTCCACGGCGAAAGGGTGGCTGGTGATGTGGGCGTAGGCGCTGTGGTTGTGGATGGATTCGAAGTTCTCGGCCCCCACCGCAAACCAGGTGATGTTGTCGTCCTGTTGCAGGGCGGCGGCGATGTCGCGGACGATGTCCTCCACGAATTTGGGGTTCCGGTAGGCGGTCTCGGTCACCGATTTTTCATCCACCCGTTTCAGCACGCTGTAGACCTCCGAGGACGCCGCGGACTCCACGATGGCGATCATGTCCTCGATCCAGATGAACTTCTTGAAGCGCACCTTGAGGGACACTTCCCCCCGCTGGTTGTGGGCGCCGTATTCGCTGATCTCCTTGGAGCAGGGGCAGACCGAGGAGATGGGCACGGCCACTTCGGAGACCAGATCGATCTTGTTGTCCGGACCGCTGGAACCGCGGATGGTGCAGGCATAGTCCATCAGCCCGGTGGCCAGGCTCACCGGCGCGGTCTTCTCGATGAAGTAGGGAAACATGATTTCGAGGTGGGCCGAGGCCGCGTTGAGATGGGTTTTCATCTCCGCCAGGATGTCGGAAATCTTTTTTAGGGACAGTTCCAGCCGGTACTGGTTGATGATCTCGACGAAGCGGCTCATGTGGGTGCCCTTATTGCGATGGGGCAGGTCCACATACATGTTGATGGTGGCCACCGTGTGCTGGTAGCCGTTGCTGCGGTCCAGCACCTTGATGGGGTAACGCAGGTTCTTGATGCCGACCTTGTCGATGGGGATGTTCCGATAGTCGGGTTCGTTCTGGACGTCTCGCATGCCTTTTCCTGCACCGCTGAAAACCGGCGAACGACTCGCCAAGGATACGCCCGGCCGTCTGCCATTCAGGGGGGTCTGCCGAGCAGTCCTGCTCATATCCGATTCGGCCTTCCGATTCAACCACTTTATCCAAGGAGGTATTCGGGCTTCACGTGATGCATGGCGCGAAAAACGTTGCCTTTGATCTTGGGATTGCTGCGGTAGAGCTGGTCGAGCAGGTGCTTGATCTGGCTGCGTTTGGTCCGGCCGGCGCTGGGGCAGGGATTCTGCAAGACCGTCCAGCCGTGCCGGCGCACAAACCGCCGAATGAGGTCTTCCTCCACCAACGCCAGGGGCCGCACCACGGTGAAGCGGCCGTCGAAAAACGGCTGTGCCGGCCGCATGGTGCTGACTTCGCCGGCATAGCAGATGTTCATGAAAAACGTCTCGATGATGTCGTCCTTGGTGTGGCCCAGGGCGATTTTGCGGCAGCCCAGCTCCTGGGCGATTTCGAAAAGGCGTTTGCGCCGCAGGCGGGCGCAGAGAAAGCAGGGATTTTCCCGGTTGACCTCACTGTGGGCCAGCGGGCCGTGGTCGGTATGCTCGACCCGCAGGGTCAGGCCCATATCCCGGCAGCGGGCTTCGAGGTCGGCGGCAAAGCCCCCCTCGAAGCCGGGATCGACATAGACGGGAAAAAGGGAATAGGCGATCGGGGAGCGGCGCTGGCGCTCGACCAGGGTCCACAGCAGGGCGGTGCTGTCCTTGCCCCCCGAAACCCCCACCAGGATGCGGTCACCGGGATCCACCATGCGATACCGGGCAAGCGCCCGGCCGACCTCCCGGTTCAAAACCCGGTATGTTCCCCTGAATTTAGGCAACGGTCAGGAAGACACCGGGTCAGGCTTCTTCCTCGTTTTTGACGAAGGCCACCCGGCCGGCCGCCACCTCCCGCAGCGAAATGACGATATCCTCGTTTTTCGGCGAGCTGACCAGGTATTCCGACCCCTCGCGAATCTGGCGCACGCGCTGGGCCACCAGGTTGACCAGCATGAATCGGTTGGGCACCCGCCTTAGACAATCTTCGATCGTTATTCTTGCCACGTATCTTCCTCCTTAAAAGGCCGCCTGTTGCCCCAGGACGGGCATCAAAGAATTTCCACCAATTCGTAGACCCGTTTTCCGCCGGGGGCCTGGATCGTGATTTCGTCGTCCGGGCGTTTTCCGATGATGGCCTGCCCCAGAGGTGAGGACACGGAAATGCGTCCCTGGGCGATGTCGGATTCGTCGGGGCCCACCAACTGGTACTCGACCCCCTCGCCGGTGTCGGTATTTTCAAGCAGCACCCGCGAACCGAACACCACCCGGTCCCGGGGAAGTTTGTCCGGGTCGATGATCTCGGCATTGCCGAGTTTGTACTCGAGCTCACCGATGCGCGCATTGATAAACTGCTGGCGATCCTTGGCCGCCTCGTATTCGGCATTTTCGGAAAGGTCGCCGTGGGCCCGGGCCTCCTCGATGGCATCGATGTTCTGAGGACGGTCAACTTTCTTGATCCGCTCCAGTTCAGCCTTGAGGGCCTCGTACCCCTTGCGTGTGATGGGTATCCGTTCCAATCTTGCTCCTTGCTCAAATAAGTTTTAGCCGACCTGAAATGCCGGCCGGCTAATCGCCATAAACATTCGTCGGCAGCACGTTCGGAAGTCCGCCCGCGCCGCCGCCATTTGCGTTGCGCTGATGTGCTGGTTTACGTTAGATATCCGAGGATGGAAGTTCCTGCGGCGACTTTATCCCCCACGCCCACTTCGGCTTTGGATTCCGGCGGCAGGTAGACATCGAGCCGCGAGCCGAAACAGATCATGCCGAAACGTTCGCCGCGCATGAGCGTGGTTCCCGGCTGCAGACCGCAGACAATGCGGCGCGCGATGAGCCCGGCGATCTGCACGACGACCATGCGATGCCCGCCCGGCCCCTCCAGGGTGAGGGCGTTGCGTTCATTTTCCTTGGATGCCTTGTCCAGGTTGGCCGAAAAAAATTTGCCGGGGTGATAGTCTACGTCCGTAACGGTGCCGTCGTAGATCATCCGGTTCACATGCACGTTGAAGACGGTCATGAAAATGCTGATTTTCAGACACCGCCCGCCATATACATCCGAATGCTCGGCCGTTTCGCAGAGGATCACCTTGCCGTCGGCCGGCGAGACCACCCCCCCTTCGTCGGTGGGAATCACCCGATCGGGATCGCGAAAAAAGGCGCAAATGCACAGCGTGGCCGCCAATCCCAGAAGCGCCGGCCACTGCAATCCCAACAGGGCAAACACCGCCGTTACAAAACCGGCCGCCCAAATGAAGGGCAGGCCGGGACGGGCGATCGGAAAGGCTGTCATGCTGGGCGGTTCGGCCCAAACGTATCGACTCATCGATGGTTTCCTGAAGTCTGCACCGGGCAGACCGTAAAGCGATTCGGCATTCTGCGCAATGTCCCCGGCAACCACTGCGAGATGGACACTACCAAAAAATAGTTTATCTATCAACCACCTAGACCGTTGTCAACGATCATCCGTGGCGGGCGCCGGAGGACCAAAAAGGCCTACCCGGGCCGATTGGCCGCGCTTTGCGCGTAGGACTTGCGAAGATAGCGGGGCGTAAGCCCCAGGCGCTCGTCGGATACCGTTGCCATCCGCAACTGGGCCAGGAAGGCTACGGTTGAAGCCCGTACGATGTGCTGAAAGGGCAGCGCCATTTGCATGCGCTCGCCCAGCACGCCTTGCAGCCGTTCGGCATAGACCACGGCGCCGTCGCCCACCAGCAGGCAGGGCTCCGCGATCCCCGCCACCGCGGCTTCCGGGGACAGGGCCGCCTCCCGACCGATGGGGGCCAACCCGTTGCCCTTCCGCCGAAAGCGGGCGCCATACACCTCCTTGCGGCGGGCGTCCAGCATGGAAACGATCAGACAGTCGACCGGGAACACCTGCCACGCCAGAGCTTCCAGACTGGAGACGCCCACCAGGGGCTTGCCGGCGGCTTCCGCCAACCCCTTGGCCGTGCTGATGCCGATGCGCAGTCCGGTAAAACTGCCGGGACCCCGGGTGACGGCGTAGGCGTCGATGCGGTCCGGATGCCCGACCGACATGGCCAGGGCGCGGTCCACCATGCCCATGAGGTGCCGGGAATGGGTCTGGCCGCTGACATCGTTGATCTCGGCCAGAACCGCCCCGTCGTTCACCACAGCCACGCCGCAACTGCGGCTGGCCGTATCGATGGCCAGGATCATCATGCCGCCCGGAACCTCACTTGCGCCGTTTGCCGGCCGTGGGACGTTTGGCGGCCGGTCGTCGTTTGGGCTTCGCCGGCTCCAGGGCGATATCCACCACCTCGTCCACATGCTGGACCATTACGAATTTGATCCGGCGTCTGACATTGGGCGGGATCTCCACCAGGTCCTTGCGATTCTTGGCCGGAATGACGACGGTAAACACCTTGCCGCGCAGGGCGCCCAGGGCCTTTTCCTTCAAGCCGCCGATGGGCAGCACCCGCCCCCGCAGGGAGATCTCGCCGGTCATGGCCACATCCGTATTCACCGCCCGGCCCGTCAGGACCGAGATCAACCCGGTGGCCATGGCAATGCCGGCCGAGGGCCCGTCTTTGGGGATGGCCCCGGCCGGAACGTGGATATGGAAATCGTAGTTTTCGAAAATGTCGCGCTTGACCCCCAGACGATCTATATTGGCCCGGGCGTAGCTCATGGCGGCCCGCCCGGATTCCTGCATGATTTCCCCGAGCTGTCCGGTCATGATCAGTTCGCCCTTGCCCGGCATCATGGAGGTTTCCACGTACAAGACCTCACCGCCGGTCTGGGTCCAGGCCAGACCGGTCACCAGACCCACCTGGCTTTCATCCTTGTCGAGCTCCGGCTGGAAGCTGGGCGGCCCCAGATAACGGCTGATATTCTTGCGCGTGATGGTGAAGGGCCCCTTGCGCCCCTCGGCCATCTGGCGCGCCACCTTGCGGCAGATGGTGCCCAGCTCGCGCTCCAGGTTGCGAAGGCCGGCCTCCAGCGTGTACTCGGTGATCATCAGCTCGAGGGCTCCCGGACTGAAACGAATGTTGCGCGCCGTAAGGCCGTTGTTCTTGATCTGGCGTGGGATCAAATAGTCGACGGCAATCCGCTGCTTTTCCTCCTCGGTGTA
Source organism: uncultured Desulfobacteraceae bacterium (assembly GCA_964392545.1). GTDB lineage: Bacteria > Desulfobacterota > Desulfobacteria > Desulfobacterales > UBA5852 > JABZFP01. The sequence continues at coordinate 19,592 of CAYMQN010000012.1, read as the reverse complement.
GCCGGGCAGGTTGATCACCTCCATCCGGTCGAGCAGCGCCGAGGGGATCGTATCGGTCAAATTGGCCGTGAGAATGAACATGACATTCGACAGATCGAAGGGCAGGTTGAGATAGTGGTCGCTGAAAGCGGCGTTCTGCTCCGGATCCAGCGCCTCCAGGAGGGCGGAGGAAGGATCCCCGCGGAAATCGGAGCCCAGCTTGTCGATTTCGTCCATCATAAAAACCGGATTGTTCACCTTGCACTGCTTGAGGCCCTGGATGATACGCCCGGGCAGGGCGCCGATGTAGGTCCGGCGGTGGCCGCGGATTTCAGCCTCGTCATGGATGCCCCCCAGGGACATGCGCACGAATTTGCGCTTCATGGCCTTGGCGATGGCCTGCCCCAAAGAGGTCTTGCCCACGCCCGGCGGCCCCACCAGACAAAGGATGGGGCCTTTCATGTTGGGGTTGAGTTTGCGCACACTCAGGTATTCCAGAATGCGGTCCTTGATCTTTTTCAGGCCGTAGTGCTCGCGATCCAGCACCTTGCGGGCGTAAACGATGTCCAGCATGTCTTTGGTGGCCTTGCGCCAGGGCACTTCCACCATCCAGTCCAGATAGGTGCGGATGATGCCCGCCTCGGCGGAATCCGAATGCATCTGCTCCAGCCGGCGCAGCTGTTTGCGGGCTTCCTCCCGGGCTTCCTTGGGCATGCCGGCCTTGCGGATCTTGGCCTGATAGTCCTGGATTTCCCTGGCCCGGTCGTCCCCTTCCCCCAGTTCCCGGTTGATGGCCCGCATCTGCTCGCGCAGGAAGTAATCACGCTGGTTTTTGCTGATTTCATCCTTTACTTCGGACTGAATCTTGGCCTGGATGGCCGATAGGTTCATCTCCCGCGACAGCAGGGTGTTGACCTTTTCGAGGCGTTGGACCGCATCGCTCGTTTGGAGGATTTCCTGGGCTTCCTCGATCTTGAGCTTCAGGTTGGAGGCCACCAGATCGGCCAGTTTGCCGGGACTTTCAATGCCCTCCAGGATGGCACTGACATCGCTGGTCAGCTCGCCCCGCAGCGCCAGAATCTTCTCCGAGTATTCCCGCACATTGCGCATGAGCGCCTCGACTTCGAGATCGACCTCCCCGGCCGCCTGTTCCTCGAGGATTTCGATCTTGACGCGGTAGAAACCGCGGGTACGCACGTAGCGCTTGATGCGCGCCTTGGCCACGCCCTGGACCAGGGTTTTGGCACGGCCGTCGGGCAGCTTGAGCATGCGCAGAATCCGACCCACCGTGCCGACCCCATAGATATCGTCCGTGCCGGGATCTTCTTCATTGGGGTCCTTCTGGGTGGCCAGCAGAAGGTAGCCGTCCTTGGACAGGGCTTCCTCCACGGCCTGGATCGATTTCTTGCGACCGACGAAAAGCGGCAGGAGCATGTCGGTGAAAATCACGACATCCCTCACCGGCATCAACGGCAAGGTTTGCGGTATGACCTCCTCCCGGTCCTCCTCGTCGATAATGGTCACCAGATCGTCCTTGTCCGTCTCGGCCATGGTATCTCCCTCTTGAAACGTCCTCCCCGCGCCGGCCCGGGCATCTCCGGCCCAGCGGCCCCGCACGGGGATTTCGCTGTAAAACTAAAAAAGTTTAATATAATCCATTCACCGCCAAAAACAACATGTCGCTTGCTTTTTTGGCCTCACGCGCCTAAATAGGGTGGGCATACGGAGGCTGCAACAGGCGTGATCATCCGTCCCGGGCAGCGGCGCCCGGGCCGTCTCCCCGTAGCATGTCGCCAACGAGCGTAAAGGAGCACGAAATCCCGGTATGCTGTTCGTCCGTTTTTTCGAAATCGCCGCCTTCATCTTCGGCGCCTGCATCGGCAGTTTTCTCAATGTCTGCATTTATCGCATACCGGCGGGGAAATCCATCGTCCACCCGCCCTCGGCCTGTCCCCGCTGCGGGTATGCCATCCGCTTCTACGACAACATCCCCATCTTGAGCTACCTGTTGCTGCGCGGCCGCTGCCGCCGCTGCGGCACCTCCATCCCGTTGCGCTACCCGCTGGTGGAGATGATCACCGGACTCGCTGCGGTGGCCCTGTTCATGCGCTTCGGCCTCACCTGGGCAACCCCGGTTTATTTTTTGTTCGTGGCCCTATTGCTGGTGATCACCTTCATCGATATCGATCATCAGATTATCCCGGACCGGCTCTCGCTGCCCGGTATTCCCCTGTTCTTCGCACTGGCCTTTGTGGTCCCCGCCGTGTCCTGGCAGGATTCCCTGATCGGCATTCTGGCCGGCGGGGGCATCCTTTACGCCGTTGCCCTTGGCTATCAGCTCGTTACCGGCCGGGACGGCATGGGCGGCGGTGATATCAAGCTGCTGGCCATGATCGGCGCCTTGATCGGCTGGCAGGGGATTTTGTTCACCATTTTCTTCTCGTCGCTTTCCGGCACGCTGGTCGGACTGCTGCTGGCGCTTGCCGCCGGCGGATCGATGAAAAGCCGACTGCCTTTCGGCCCTTTCCTGGCAGCCGGGGCGATCGCCTATCTCTTTTTCGGGCCCGAGCTGATTGACTGGTACCTGGGCGTGGCCGGGCGAAGCGGCTGAAAGGACTCACCGAGGCATGCAGAAGTTTGCCGTTCTCTCCGATATTCACGCCAATCTGGAGGCTTTCGAAGCGGTATGGCGCGACATCGCGGCACTGGGCATCCGCGATGTGTTCAGTCTCGGCGACAACATCGGTTACGGACCGGATCCGGAAGCCGTGATCCAGCGGCTGACCGCGCTTGCGATCCCATCGGTGCTGGGCAATCACGAATTGGCGGTCAACGATCCTTCCGAACTGGACTGGTTCAACCCCATAGCGCGCGAATCCCTGCGCAAAACAGTGGCCATGCTTTCGGCCGCCTCCATCGAATTCATTCACCAGCTTCCCTACTGCCGCGTTTGGGAGGCCTATCGGTTCGTGCACGGCTTTCCGCCGGATTCACCGGTCATCTATCAATTTCAGGTCTCCAGCGAGGATCTGGAAACCACCTTCCACGAATTGCCGGAGCAGGTCTTTTTCACCGGCCATACCCATTTTCCGGAAATCATCGCCTTCCATAACGGCCGCATCGCGCGTGATGAGCTCGATGAAGGGCTGCGCCCCCTCGATCCCGAGGCCCGCTACATCATCAATGTGGGCAGCGTCGGCCAGCCGCGGGACGGCAACAACAACGCCAAATATGTTGTTTTCGACCCGGAGCACTATGCGCTGGAGCTGCGCTACATCCCTTACGATGTGGAAACGGTGGTTCACAAAATTCTGGCGGCCGGCCTGCCCGAATCCCACGCCACCCGCCTGCGCTGAAGGACGCGGCCGCCATCATGCAATCCATCGGCAAATACAGAATCCGCGGGTTGCTGGGCCGGGGCGGTATGGGCAAGATCCTCAAAGTCGAGGTGCCGGTCATCCGGCGCATTCTGGCGCTCAAACTCTTCAGCCCCCGGGAAACCCTGGCCGTTGTGGCGGGGCGGCCGCACCTGGAACGCCTGTTTACCCAAGAGGCCGTCACCCTGGCCGGCATACGCCACGTCAACATCACCGAAGTTTTCGATTTCGGCACCTTCCGCGGTCGGCCGTACTACACCATGGATTACTACGGCAACACCCTGGGCGTGGTCATCGGTGAAGGCCGCCGGCCCGAAGCCCCCTCGCGGATCCTGCGCGTCGACAAGGTGGCCGAATACGGCCGGCAAATTTTAAACGGCCTGCAGCGGCTCCACGCCTCCGGCATCATCCATCGGGACATCAAGCCGTTCAACGTCCTGCTGACCGACCAGGACACGGTCAAACTATGCGACTTCGGCCTTTCCAAGCTGCACGGTGAAACCATGCCCGCCACCCCCCAATTGAAGGTCGGCTCGCCCTTCTACGCCGCACCCGAACAGGAAGCCGACCCCGAGGCGGTCGAGGCTGCGGCCGATCTGTATGCCGTCGGTGTGATCATCTACCGCATGCTTACCGGAAGGCTGCCCCGCGCGCCGTTCAAGCCGGCCAGCTCCATCAACCCGGATCTGGATGCCGCATGGGATCGCTTTTTATCGTGCGCCCTGGCGCCCCGACCCGCCGACCGCCACCCGGACGCCGCCGCCATGGCCGCCGAGCTGGCAGACCTTTTCAAGCGCTGGCAAGACCGCAAAGCGGCCGCTTGCCGGCTGGCCGATCCTGCCGGGGAGGCGGACACATCACCGCCAGCGGCAGAACGGCAGCGCCCCCGCGCTCATCCGCTCCGCACCGGCCCCCGAGACCCCCGCCCGATCTTCGGGTTGACGCCGCTCTGGCAGCCGGTACGCTATCGCACCCGTGGCTTTCAGGCCTGGCCGCAGCGGGGCACCCTCCGGGATGCGGCCACCGGCCTGGAATGGCAGGTCGGCGGCAGCGCCTTTCCCATGGACTGGGATGCGGCCCTGCAGGCCATCGCCGACCTGAACACCCATCAGTGGGCCGACGCCGACGACTGGCGCCTGCCCACCGTGGCGGAGCTGCTGACCCTCCTGCGCCCCCCGCCGCCGGATAGCGACGATTGCCTTCCGCCGGATTTTGCCCCCCACCAGAAGCGGCTGTGGAGCTGCGACCGCCGAACCTACACCAGCGCCTGGTACGTGAGCCTCGAACTGGGATTCGTGGCCTGGCAGGACCGGACCTTTGCCTGCCATGTCAAGGCTGTCCGAACCTTCAGCGATGGCGTTTGCCGTGTCGCGCCCGTGACCGAAGCGGCAGGCCGCGCGACCGCCGCATAAAAAAAAGGCAGGGGCGTTCCCCTGCCTTTCAGGCGCTTCAAGCGGCCGTCCTTGCCGGCGGCCGGACCCTGCTCATCCCCACCACTCCTGGTCGTCCACGGTGGTGCGGAAATCGGCCTCCACCAGTTCGGGAACTTCCATGTCCATGGTTTCCTCGATGTGCTTGCTGCTGGGTTTGCCCACCAGGATGATCTTTTTCTGGGGGCATTTTTCAATGGCCTTCTTGAGCTCCTCCGTATAGTCCTGACAGTAGAGATCGTAGTTGATGGACGACAAGTTGTCTTGCACCTGAAACAGGCTGCAGGCCTTGGCACAGGCTTTACAGCCGATACAGCCCACCTTGCAGACCTCTTTCACGGCCTTGCCGAAGTCTTTATTGGAGCAGGCCACCGCCAGAACGCGTTCGAATTTGAACGGCGTCATGGTGATGATGTTGCGCGGACAAACCTTGGCGCAGGCCCCGCAGCCCACGCACTTCTCGTAATCCACCGTGGCCAGGCCGTCCTGCACGTGAATCGCATCGTAGTTGCAGGCCCGGGTGCAGTCGCCGAACCCCAGGCACCCGTAAGTGCAGGCCTGCACACCGGCCACCAGGTTGGCGGCCGCACAGGTTTGCTCCCCCCGGTAGGCGTGGCGGCCCAGTTTGTCGTCGGAGTGCGCACCGCAGTGCACGATCGGCCGATACGGCAGGGTATCGCCCAGTTCGACCCCCATGATGCCCGCCACCGCCTCGGCGCAGCTCGTGCCCCCCACCGGACATTTGTTCACCGGGGCATTGTCACCGACGATGGCCTCGGCGTAGTCGCTGCAGCCGACATAGCCGCAGCCGCCGCAATTGGCCCCCGGCAGCACTTCCATGATGGCCGTCACCCGCGGATCGACCTTGACGTAGAATTTGCGGCTGGCCCAGCCCAGAATGTAAGCCAATACAAAGGCCATCGCGAACAGTGTCCCCGCGGAAAGGCCTAGCGTCACAGCGTTCATGAATCCATCTCCTGTTTGCAGCGGGCAGGTTCGATGCCCGTCGATCTTGATCTCATGCTAGCCGCCGCATCAGCCGCGCTGCGAACTGCCGATGCGCTGTTCGACCACGGCGGGCAGCGGGTGCTCCTCCACGAGGGCCTGACCTTCGGCCGCCGGCGTAATGGCTTTGCGCAACCCGGTGTCGACACCGGTGAACCCCATGAAGCCCAGCGCCAGGATACCCGCCACGATCATGGTGATGGCCGCCCCGCGGAACGGTTTGGGCACGTCGCACAGGTCCAGTTCCTCCCGGATGCCGGCCATGATCACGATGGCGATCGTAAAGCCCACCCCGCCGAAGATCCCCAGCACGAGCGAGCGCCCCAGATCCCAGGCCGCGGCCGGGTCGTCCACGCCGACAATGTTGCTCATGATGGTCAGACAGGCGAACAGAATCGCGCAGTTGGTGGTGATCAGCGGCAGGTAGACCCCGAAGGATTTATACAGCGGCGGGTAGAATTTGCGCACGTACATCTCGACGAACTGCACCGAGGAGGAAATGGCCAGGATATAGACGATGTAGCTCAAGATGGTGAGATCCACGTTGGCCGCCGTTTCCGGGGCAACGAAGAAGCCGGCGATCCAGCGGGACAGGGGCGCGCCGGGCACCAGCACGAAGGTCGTAATGACCCAGCTTATGAAGGATGCGATGCTGATCACGAAGGTGACCGCGCAGCCCATCCCGAAGGCCATGTCGATGCGCCGGGAAACCCCCACGAAGGGACAGATCCCCACAAAATAATGCAGCACGAAGTTGTTGATCAGGGCCGCACTGACGGCAATCAGAAAAATATCCACCAAATAGTTCAGCATCTCGTTTAGCCCTCACTTTTTCCGGCTTTGGCGCTGCGCGCGGCATCGTACCAGTTCACAAGGCCGATCAGGAGCCCGAAGGTGAGAAAGGCGCCCGGCGGCAGCACCATGATCACCCAGTCGGGCCATACCGCCGGCAGCACCCGGATTTCGAAAAACATGCCGGTACCCAGAATCTCGCGCACCGCCGCAATGGCCGAAAGGGCCAGACCGAAGCCGATGGACGTTCCCACGGCATCCGCGGCGGCCGTGACCACCCCCTGCTTGGAGGCGCAGACCTCGCAGCGGCAGATGATGATGCAGTTGACGATGATCAGGGGGATGTAGGGCCCCAGGGTCTTGCTCATCTGGTAGAGGTAGGCCGCCAGAAACCGGTCGGCGATGGTCACGAAGGTCGCGATGGTCAGGGTGAAAACGACGATGCGCAGGTGCGGCTTGAGCAGATTGCGAATCAGGCTGACAATGACGTTGGCGCAGAAAAGCACGAAGAGGACCGCCCCGGCCATGGTGACGGCCGATTTCATGTTGTTGGTCACGGCCAGGACCGGGCACAGTCCGAGCAATTGCCGGAACACCGGGTTTTCGGGCAGGATGCCCTGAATGAAGCGCTCCGTGGGAGTCGGTTGATCTGCCATGACTACTGTCCTTTTGCCTTGGCCGCCAGCGGGTCGCGAAGATCCCTGACCGCCGTGTTGATAATGTCGGTGACCGCCTTGGCAGAGATGGTGGCGCCCGTGATGGCGTCGATTTCGTTATCGGCCTTGGCCTTGCCTTTGACCGCCGTGAGCGGCTCGTCGGTGGGCTTGGCCGCGAACTGGCTGCGCCATTCCTCGGTGACGATCTTGTTGCCCAGCCCGGGGGTCTCCTTTTGCTCCAACACGAAGATTCCGGTGATCTCGCGGACCATGGGGTCGAAGCCGATCAACATCTCGATCTTGTCCGCGTAGCCCTGCCCGGCGGTCTTGGCCACCCAGCCGGCCAGCCGGCCGTCGGCCTCGGTCTTGTAGACGTTGTAGCGCACGGTTTTCCCGGCCTTGTCCACCGCCACGGTCTGGGGCGTGACGTCCACGGCCTGCTGGCGATCGCTCAACTCCCGGGCCCGGGCTTGGCCGAAGACGATTTCCGGCACTCTTTCCAGGGTTTCGTTGATCTTGTTGGCTTCGATGGTCGGGCCGAGGGTGATCTGCATCCCCGCCAGCAGGGCCCCGAAGCAGATGGCCAGGAGCAGTACCAGCCATGCCTGGGATAGGAAACTTTTTTTCGCGTTTTCTGTCATGCCGCGCCTATTCTCTCCTCCGATTAATGTCGTTTGCCCCCGGGGGGCGGTCCGCCATCGGTCGCCACCCCCTACTGGCCCCCCAGCGGACGCGGGATGGTCCAACGGTTGATGAGGGGGGTCAGGGCGTTCATCAGCAGCACCGCAAACATGACGCCCTCCGGATAGCCGCTGAAGAGCCTCAGAAGCATGATCAGGGCCCCCACCCCCAGGCCGAAGATGAATTTGCCCTTCGGTGTCATGGGGCTGGATACCGGGTCCGTCGCAATGAAAAAAGCGCCGAAGAGCAGGGAGCCGCCCAGCAGATGGTGCAGCACGGTCCATTCGGCGGAAGGGTTGGCCAAATTTGCCACCCCGGCGAAAAAGGCTGCCGCCAGAATCACACCGGCCGGAATCTCCCATGAGGACGAGCGGCGGATGCACAGGTAGAGCCCGCCGATGAGACAGGCCAGGGCGCTGGTTTCACCGAGCGATCCGTTGGTCAACCCGAAAAAGAGGGCCGCAAGCGGTGTCGTGGCGCCGGTCTGCTTGAAGGTGTCCAGGGGCGTGGCCTGGGTGACGGCATCCACCGTGCTGGCCGGATCCTGGTAGCCGGCGGCGGCCAGCACACTGGCGAAGGCAATCATGACGAACGCCCGGCCCACCATGGCCGGGTTGAACAGGTTCATCCCGACCCCGCCGAAAATGGTTTTGCCGATGCCGATGGCCACGAACGAGGCGATAAACCCCACGTACCAGGGCGCCGGACCCGGCAGGGAAAGGGCCAGGATAATGCCGGTCACCAGGGCGGAACAGTCCTTGAGGGGCAGCGCCCGCCCGCGCATCCGGGTAAAGAGCGCCTCGGCCGCCAGGCAGCTCACCACGCAAATGAGAAGCTGCTTCACGGCATAGAGCCGAAAAACGTAGAGGGCCATCAGGACCACCGGCGCGAGACCGATGACCACGTCCAGCATGATGCGCTGGGTGGTCAAAGCCTGATTGGACAAATGCGGCGACGGTGAGACGTGGATGACCGGCGACGCAGCGTTGGGTTCCGATGCTGTTGCTGAAGAGTTTTCCGTCATAATGATCCGTTAAACAGGCGTTGAGGGTGATCGATGGTTGGCCGTGCGCGCGCTGCCTGCTGCGCCGCACGCCGGCAGCCGACTACTTGCGCTGACTGGCGATGACCTGGGCCTTGCCGGTGCGCACGAGCTGCACCAGGGGGATACTGGCCGGGCAGGTGAACGCACAGCAGCCGCATTCGAAACAGGCCATGATATTGTAGGCCTGGGCCAAGTCCACGTCTTTGGCCCGACTGGCCAGCGCGATCTTGGTCGGTACGAGATTCATGGGGCAGGCGTCCACGCAACGGCCGCAGCGGATACAGGCGGTTTCCTCGGCTTTTTGGACGTCTTCGGCCGTCAGCACCGTCATGGCGCTGGTCCCTTTGGTCACCGGGGCGTCCAGATTGGCAAAGGCGAAGCCCATCATCGGGCCGCCGGAAATGATGCGGGCCGCCTCCGCCGTCAATCCGCCGCAATAGTCGAGCAGCTCGCCGTAGCTGATGCCGATGGGCACGAGCAGGTTCTTGGGGTTGCGTACCGCGCTGCCGGTGACGCTGACCACCCGATGGGTCAGGGGTTTGCCCCGCAGCACGGCACGGGCCATGGCGGCGGCCGTGCCCACGTTGCTCACGGCGACGCCCACATCCAGAGGCAGCCCCCCCACGGGGACGGCGCGTTTGAGCACCGCCATGATCAGTTGTTTTTCACTTCCCTGGGGGTATTTGGTTTTCACCACCGCAATCTTCACGGCGGTCCCCTGGGCGGCCTTCTTCAAGGCTTCGATGGCGGCGGGTTTGTTGTCTTCGACGCCGATGATGATATCCCGGGCCCCGGCCGCGCGGCCCGCCAGAAGCGCACCGGCAATGACCGCCGGGGTGCCCTCGAGCATGACCCGATAGTCCGGCGTAAGATACGGTTCGCATTCACATCCGTTGATCAGAACGGTATCGATGGGTTTTTCGTCGTTGGGGGTGTATTTCACATGGGCGGGAAAGGCCGCGCCGCCGAGTCCGACGATGCCGGCCTGGGCAATGGCCTCCGCGATGCTTTTGCGATCGTACCGGTCTACGGCCTCCAGCGGCCAGTCCCCCCCGAGGATGTCCTCCCTCAGGGCCTCTCCTTCCAACTGGTCGCCCTCGGCCTTGATGGGCAGCACCTGGACATGGCGGCCGTTGGGCAGGGTGGTGACGCCCGTCTTGAGCACTTTGCCGGCAATCGGGGCATGCACGGGCGCCGAAACGAAGCCGCCGCTCTTGCAGACCATATCGCCGTAGGCCACCACATCCTTGGCCTTGACCACGGGGATACTGGGCGCGCCCACATGCTGAAGCATCGGAAGCTGGACCTGGGCCGGCGTCGGCACCACTTCGATGGGAAGGTCTTCGGAAAAATGTTTCCGCTCCGGAGGGTGGACCCCGTGCTTGAAGGTTCCGCTGCCGCCGAAAGCCTGGACAGATGCTGCCATAATGTCTCCTTGAACATCGCCGGGGTCGATCGCCTCACCGGCGGCCCGGCGCAAAAATAACGCGCTTGTCCCCTTTTTTCGACCAAAGAGGTCCGAATATAAAAAATCTGGTTTTGTGTCAAGACTTAAAACCCGCCCATCGATTCGGGCGCAGGGAAGATGTTTGCCGGTCGTCGGCAGCGGAGGGGCAAGGAGGTCATCAGGCCGCGAAGGGCCCCATGAGTGTCATGAAAAGGCCCCTTGCGGGCACGCGCCTAAATAGTGCCCATCCATAAATGGCATCTTTCGGCCCCGGACGGCGTTCTCGCTCTTCTGAAATCCTCGCCGCAGCCCAGTTGCGCCTGCGGTTTCAGAATCGCTGCGGCCTTGTCCGGAACCAAAATCTACCCTCTCTGGATGGACACCGATATCAGTGTTCCATGTCGAATTCCTGGAAATCGTACCAGAATCCGGTGTGGCTGAGATAGTCCAGTTCCGCCTGAACGGCGGCGATATGGCCGTCCTCGATTTCGAGGAAGCGGGCGAACATGGCGCCGGCGTCCCCCGTCATTTGATCCACCATCCGCCGGTAGAAAGCGCTGGTTTCGACTTCCACCTGGAGGGCTTTGCTCAGCATGCGCTTTTCGTCGCCGCGGTCCTCGCGCGCCATGGTCGTTTCTAGACTTTCCAGGTCCTGCGCCGCTATCTCGGGGGTGGGCACCAGGGAGGCCAGCGGTTCCACCGTGATCCGCCCTTCCGCGTACCACTGGGAGCGCTTGGCTTCGAGATAGTCGATATGGCGCTGCTCGTCGTCGGCCAGAGCCTGAAAAACCCGGCGGCCTTTGGGGTCGCGGGTCGACGCCTCCGCTTCGCGGTAGAGATTCCGAATCCGGGTTTCGTAGTCAATCGCATGGGTAATGGCTTCTTCAAGGGTCATCATGCTGCTTTCTCCTGATCTTGGGGGTCAATTATGATCTGGACAACGGAGGCCGAGGATACCCTGCTTTGCGGTCCACCCCCCGTCCGGCAGGCTACCCGTAGGGGTAGCGGTAGGGGTATCCGCGCCAGGGATGGCGATCATACCAGGGGTCATAAAAAGGGGAGCGGTAGAACGGGTGATACGGGGGATAGGGATGATAGGGGTAGCGCTCCTCGCGGGGTTGCCATAGATGGATTTCCAGTGCTTCCAGCAGGGGGTAGACATAAGGCTCCTGACCGATGGATTCCCGGGTCTGGCCGATGATGCGGCCGGCCGCGGTAAGCGTGCGCCCCTTGGAGTAGACTTCCGGATCGAGGAATCCCGGGTGGCGGAGCATAAACCGGCCCTGGGAACGCTCCGGCGGCAGCGGTTCCTGCCCGAAACCAAGGGGGCTCTGCAGGATCACCAGTGTGGTCTGGTCGGCCTGGTTGCGCACCTCGATAACATGACCGCCCAGGATGACGATCCGTCCTTGATAGCGTCCGACGTCCTCCCGGAGTTGGGGAAAGCTTAAATCCTGCACCGCCGCGGCCCTGTGCTGGCGTGAAATCACCGCACACCCCGTCCCCAAAACCAGCAGACCGATCATGATCAGCAGCGACAACGCGCGTTGCATGGCAGAACCTCATCGATTGTTTGGCGGGGAGACCGGACAGGGCCCATCCCATGGCCGGTGCCACGCGTGCGTCTCTTCCCGCGTAGCAGGAGGCATCAGGCCGTCCCAGAGTGCGGGCTACGTCGATGCTTTTGGTTTTTGCTTAGCTTTTCACGGGAAAGACAATGAACAACCCAACAAATAGCAATACCCCGGATCGGTCAGACCTTTCCGGGGCCTCCGCCAGAGGTGGAGGGCTTATACCGCACCTAGCGATACAATGGTGACGCCTCACGGCGTGGTCAACACCCGGGGCGCCGCGCTGCGCGGTGGCAGACCGCAACCGTCGCAGGCCTTGACATTGGCACTGCGTTCCTCAATGATATCCACTTGCCCGCCCAAGGAAAGGTGTCTTATGTCAACCCGCCGCAAGACATCCGATCACGTTCATACCGGACGCGTGTTCACGCTCTATCGCGATCATATCACCCTTCCCAACGGTGTCGAAACCACCCTGGAGGTCATCCGCCACCCGGGGGCCGCCGCGATCGTGCCGCTCACCGCCGAGGGCCGTGTGCTGCTGCTTCGCCAATACCGCTACGCGGTCGACGACTGGATCTGGGAAATTCCGGCCGGCACTCTGGAGGCGGGGGAGTCGCCCCTCGCCTGCGCCCGGCGCGAACTGGCCGAGGAAACCGGGTTCTCCGCCGAGCGATGGCAGCCCCTGGGGGTTATCACACCCGTGCCGGCGTATTCGGATGAGAGGATTCACCTTTTCCGGGCGGAAGCCCTGGCGCCGGCGGAATCGCGGCTGGATGCGGATGAAATCGTGGAAGTGCACGCATTCGCTGTCGAAGAAACCCTGGCCATGATGGCGGCCAGCACCATCTGCGATGCCAAGACAATCGCGGGTCTCGTCATGTCCGGCTGGCAAGCGCCGAAAACCGCCGCTTTCTGATCCGCGACGGGCGCATCGTGCTCACTCCTCGCGGGACAATTCGGAGAACGGAAAGGCCCGGTCGCTGTCGCCGGCCTGATTTCCGGCCCAGGCCGGGGCTTCGTCGGGCCCCAGGGTCGACAATTCGTTCAAAGCCTCGCGGATGTCCTTGGCCCCCTCCCGGTAGATGCGGTAGACCTCCTGGTATTCGGCCTTGAGCTGCTTGAGGGAGACCAGTTCGCCACTGTTTTTCAGGGTGACGTAGACCAGATCGCGCACATGCTGCCAGCTGTCGCGCCGGGTCTGATTGCGCAGGGGGGTCAACTGGTCGAGGTGGCGCAACTGATCGCGATGAAAACGACGCTTCAACCACCGCCCGGCCGTGCTCATCCACAGCGCCATGGCCAGCAGTCCCACACCGCCGGCGGCGGCGCCCAACAGATAGGGTTCCGGCGCCAGCAGCCCGCCCCCCACCAGGCCGGCGGCGGCCATCCCGCCGATCAGTACGCCAAACACCACGCCCACCCCGATCTGTTTTAAACGATGGCGCTTGCGTCGCGTGCGATAGCTGACCAGCGCCTCGAGCAGGTGGGAAAGCCGCTCCCCATGGGTTTCCACGAAAGTGGCCAGGTTGTCCAGCCGGTAGCGCGGGGCCTGCTGCACCGCCTCCTTGAGTTCCATGCGCTGGTTGTCGAGATACTGGAGATAGTCCAAGTCGCGCCCCAACTCCCCGGGCGGTGCGGGCATGGCATGCGGGGAATAGGTCAGACGGATCGGCGGGATATCCTTGCGGCCGGTCATCTGGGACAGGTTCCAGCAGAGGGTGCCGTAGACCTGCAGCAGGTCGATCAGCGAGGCACACTCGTCGATGCGGTTCAACACGAAGAGCACCCGGTCCTCGAAGGTCTTGGTCGGGAGCGTGTCCCTCAGGCTGGTGTGCGTTTCCCGGACGGTGCCGGCTTTGTGGGGATCGAAGAGCACCAGCACGAGATCGGCCATCTGGGCCAGATCGCCGATAACTTCCTGGTAGTCGTAGCCCCGGTCCCGTTCGGTGATGCTGTCCAGCATGCCGGGCGTATCGATGATCGCCATGTTCTCGAGAAACGGTGAATTGACTTTCTTCAACCGGAAATGGGCGGCAAACCGCTGGCCGTAGCGTTTGAGGGTTTCGAAGGGATATTCGGGATCGTTCAGGAGAAATTTGCCGTCACGGGACTCGACGACCCTGACGGTATCCGGCTCGGCGTCGTCTTCCGGCTCGCCGTAGGTGATCACCGTAAACGAATCGTCCGTCGGGGCCTGCCCGGTGGCCTGGATCTTCATCCCCAGAAAGTCGTTGATGAGCGTTGATTTGCCCGACGAATAATTGCCCAGAACCAGCACCAGCGGCCGCCACTTGATATTGCTTTCCAACGGCACTTCACTGTAGCCGTATCGCAGCGCGATGGGGGAAAGGTGCTCCTCGACCAGATCCAGCAGTTCCGATCGAAGGGATTCGATATAGCTGTCGCGATTCATGTCGTCTCCGTTCCGGGCCGGCCCACCTCACTCGTTCTTTAATCGAAATGCCGGCAATGATAAAGCTTTTTATGGATCCCCAGTGCCCTGCCGGCAGCTCCGACGGCCGGAACTCAATCCCCCTCCCAGATCCCGCCCGCCTGCTTCAGGGCCTGGCCGCGCTCCACCATCCGTTGCAGTTTTTGCTGGATGCGCCCGTAAACCGAGTCGGGCGTGTAAAGGCCCTCGGCATCGGGAACCCCGGCGGCAATCCCGGTCAGGATCTCGATTCCCTGGGCGACCTCGGTCACCGCGTAGATATGGAAGCGGCCGGTCTGCACGGCCTCCACGACCTCGTTTTTCAGCATGAGATTGATCCGGTTGGCGCGTGGGATCATGACCCCCTGGGCGCCGGTCAGACCCCGCTGGCGGCAGAGGTCGAAATACCCCTCGATCTTCTGGTTGACGCCGCCGATGGCCTGGATTTGTCCTTTCTGGTTGACCGATCCGGTTACGGCAATACCCTGACGAATGGGCAGTTCCGCCAGGCTGGAAAGAATCACGTACAACTCGGTGGCGGAGGCGCTGTCGCCGTCCACCGGCCCGTAGCTCTGTTCGAAGGTCAGGCTGATGGAAATCCCCAGCGGAAGCTGCTGGGCGAAGGTGCGGCCGAGATAGCCGCTGAGGATCATCACGCCCTTGTCGTGGGTCTGTCCGCTCAGCTCGGTCTCGCGTTCGATGTTGACGATGCCCGGTTTGCCTATGAAGGTCTCGGCCGTGATGCGGCTCGGCCGGCCGAAGGCGATGTCCCCCATCTGGTAGACCGCCAGGGCATTGACCTGCCCCACCGCTTCGCCCTCCAGGTCCAGGAGAATCGTGTCGTTCTGAAATGCTTCGCGCATCTTCTCTTCGTAGAGATTGTAGCGGAAGCGGCGTTTTTCCAAGGCCAGGTCGACATGTTCGCGGCTTACGACCGGGCTTTCCCCACGGCGGGCCCAGTGATCGGCCTCTTTGAGGAGACCCACGATGGGACCGAAGCGCAGGGAGAGTTTCTGCTGATGATCGGCGAAGCGCTGGCCGTACTCCACCACGGCCGCCACCCCGTGGGGTGTGAAGGGCAGCAGATTGGCGTCGCTGCAGGCCCGGGCGATAAAACGGGCATAGAGTTGCACGGCGTCGTCGGTTCGGTCGGTTTCAAAATCAAAATCGGCCCGCACTTTGAAAATCTTGTTGAATTTCGAGTCGTGGTTCTGGAGCACCTCGAAGACGGGATAGCTCCCCAGCAGGATCACCTTGACATCCAGCGGAATCGGCTCCGGGCGCAGCGAGGTGACGCCGTAGCCCATTTCCGGAGGCATATCCTCGATGCACAGGCGTTTGGTCTGCAGCGCCCGCTTGAGCGCTTCCCACACCGCGGGATTCATGAGGAGGGCGTCGACCTCCATAATCAGGTAGCCGCCGTTGGCGCGCAGCAGGGCGCCGCCCTGCACCATGGTGAAATCGGTTTTCACCCCGCCCAGGGAGGCCCGTTTCTCGATTTGGCCGAAAACATTGCCGTAGGTGGGGTTGAGCTCGAGAACCACCGGGGCGCCCTCCAGGCTTTTGCGATCGGCCAGCACGTTGACGGCGTAGCGTTTGAAATCGAAGCTGCCGAACGGTGCGCCGTTGTCTCCGGCAGGGGCGCTTTCATCCTTGGCGGGAAGAAAAAAATGGATGTTTTCGAGCATGTCTTCCTGAACCTGCGCCAGGAAGTCGATAACTTCGGCGCAGCCTTCAAAGGCATTGCGCAGCACGTTGAGCCGGCTTCGAATCACGAACAGCGCGCTTTCCTGCATCAACTGGGCCATCGCGGCCTGATGCTCCTGGACGATCTGACTGGCGCGTCGCTCGGTGGCTTCGACCTCCGACTGGAAGGCACGGATATTTTCCTTGATCGCGGCCTGCTCGGACTCCGGCAGGGCGGCAAAATCCTCTTTGGTGATGGGCGCCTTGTCATGCAGCGCCAGGGTCTGGTAGCCGGATTGGGTGCGATGGATGCTCAGGTTGCTCGCGGCGGCCTTGGCTTCCAGTTCTGCGAAAAGGGTTTCCTGGGCGCGGGTATGTTTCTCCTGGAGGCGTGCCTGGCGGTCCAGGAAATCCTCTTCGGCGAAAATCTTCGGCAACGCGCCGCGCAGGTCCCCCACGAGCCGTCGCATGCCCTTGGAGAGTTCGGATGCCCGGCCGGCCGGCACGGCGATGGCTTGGGGGCGATGGCTGTCCTCGAAATTGTGCACGAGGCACCAGTCGTCCGGGCGAGGCTGGCGCCGGGCATGGCGGCCGACAATATCGCTCACGATGGTCGACTTGCCGGTGCCCACGGGGCCGGTCACGAAAATGTTGTAGTCGGTGCCTGGCATGTGAAGACCGAAATCGATGGCCTGGACAGCCCGCGCCTGGCCGATGACCGATTCCAGGGGCGGCAGTTCGGAGGTATCACGAAAATCGAACTGCCCGGGATCGCAGACAAGGCGCAGATTTTCAGCAGCAACAGCGAAGGGTTGTCTCATAGGGTGCTCCTCCACGGTGAATCCCAGCAGGGCAGTTCTTCTGTGGGAGGTTGCGCTTCACCGTCCGTTAGCCCGTCTCTTTGACCGCAAGATGCCACACATCGGGATCGTAGACATCCCGAAGTTTGCGGGTGGCGCCTTCCGGGGTCCTGGCCCGCCAGGTCAGGGTGAAGTTTTCATCGCGCACATCTTCCACGCGATACGTCCAGCCGTCCGGCTCCCGGGTCAGGGTCAATCGCACGATACCGCTATAGCGTTCGCCGCGGGCACTCACTTCGGCCGTTTTGATGATCACCGTGGGTGTCCTTTCTCGTCGGGGGGTGGTAAATAGGTCCTGTTTGACAGCGGCATGCAGGGCACAGGTATGCCAATAGGCCCTGGGCAGTTCCAGGAGACGGCCGGGATTGGCGTCAGGCGGCATAGCACGGCTCCTCTCTTGGTTGATCCCTAGTGGCCGGCCATATCGTCGGCGCGAGCGGACGTCGCAGTTGCCGTTTGTATTGGGCTCGATGCCGGATTGCCGGGGCATGTTAGAAGAACGATGACCGAACGTCAACTGCCCCGCCGATGGTCTGCCGGTTGATTTGGGCCCGGCTCCTGATTATCTAGTGCCCATCCCGCCCAGGTGGTAACCGGCGGGGCGGGATAATGATAATGCGCCGAAACCCGGCCGCCCCCACCAGACAGGAGTTACCGATGCCGAAAAAAGCCGCGCCAAACAGCGCTTATGTCACCAAACAAACCCTGATGACCGCAATCGTCCTGGCCCTCATGGTCGGATTCTTCGGCGGGCTGGTGTTCGGGATCTACAAGACGAGCACCGGCCTGCCCACTGCGGCGGCCCCCGGTGGCGCGCAGGATGAGGGGCGCGCCCGCATGCTCCAGGTCCTGGAGGAAAAAGTCCGTCAGGACCCCGAAGACGTGGCCAGCTGGATCCAGTTGGGACATCTCTATTTCGACCGCAACGCCGTCCAGGAGGCCATCGCAGCCTATGAACGGGCCTTGGCCCTGCAGCCCGACAACGCGCCGGTGCGAACGGATCTGGGGGTCATGTACCGCCGTGCGGGGCGTCCCGAGGACGCCGTGCGGGAATTCGACCGGGCCATCGGCATCGACCCCGCCCTTGAAAACGCCCATTTCAACAAGGGCGTCGTCCTGCTGCATGACCTCGACGACCGCCAGGGGGCCATTCAGGCCTGGGAGGCCCTGCTGGCCATCAACCCCCTGGCCATGGCGCCGAACGACCAATCGGTGGATGCGCTCGTCACGCACTACAAGGAGCACGCCCCCTGACGGATGGACCAACGGCGCAGGGGCGGGCCGGGTGTCCGATCAGCCCTTGAGGCAGGCCAGATTCTTGTCGCGGCATTGTTCCAGCTTGCGGATGTGGTCTTCCTCATCGGCGATGACCCCGTCGAGACATTCCTGTTCGGAGGGTTCCGTAAGGAAGTTGCGGAAGAGGGCGTAAAACTGGACGGTGTCCTTTTCGAAGGCAATCATGATCGCGATCAGATCGTTGACGGCGTCGATTTTGGCGAAGTCCACATCCTCCAATGAAAAAGAGCGGTTGCCGACGATACTCTCGAGCATGAGTTTGCCCAACTCGTCGAGCAGCCGGTTGTCGCCTTGGGAGGATAGTTTTTGCCGCATCTGCGCAAAAGAGCGGGCATGCCGGTCTTCTTCGTCCGCCATCCAGGCCAGCATCTCCGCCAGCTCCGGATCCGTCGTCCGGGACAGGGCGTCCCGATAGACGGCCGCGCCGTTGTGTTCGATTTGAACGGCCATGTCCAGCACATCCCGCAGCGTAAACATCGTGCCTCTCTTCGCATGGATGGGGCCCGTCTTGACAACCATGGGCCAGTCTTTTAACGTGATTCATCGATAAAAAAATTCCGGTCCCGTGTCAATACACATCCCCGCCAAGGGCTCTCCGGCGATTCCCGGAGTTTGGCGTGTTGCGGTTTGGACGAGGCCTTGATCAGACGGTTGCATACCGAGCTGGCGCAATTTCTCGATAACCTGTAAGCGTGCTGAGAGGTGATCCGGCGTGAAACGCAGGGCCGATTCCAAAAGAGCGACAACCCCACCGGCCCTGGTGGCGGAGGGGTCTGGTGATCGCCGTCCTGCAACAGTCCGGGTCTTTTATCGGGTCGCATGCCTGCGGTATTTGGGCCTGGGCCTTTTGTGGGCGGCTCTCTTCGTTCTCGCCCAGGGCGTGCAGGCCGCCGATCGGTCGGGTCCCTGGACCGTCCTGAAAGTTTACGACGGGGACACGGTCCTCGTGGCGGGGGCGGGCCAGCGGCGGGTGGT
>CAYMQN010000012.1:0-348 GCA_964392545.1 uncultured Desulfobacteraceae bacterium | reverse complement strand
CGGCATCCCCGGAAGAGCGCGAGATGGACCTGGGGGTGGTGCGCCTTCTGGGGATCGACGCACCGGAAACCTCCAAGGCCCCCGGGGAACCCGGCCAACCTTACAGCCGGAAGGCCCGCCAGCACCTTGCCGACTTGATTCTGAACCGGTCGGTGGACCTGTCGGCCTATGGCGAGGATCGCTACCAGCGCACCCTGGCCGTGCTTTTCAACGGTCAGGAGGACGTCAATCATGCCATGATCCGGGCCGGACTGGCCGAAGTCTACCGGGGCCGCGCGCCGCAAGGTTTCGACAAGGCCCCCTATCTCGCATCAGAGGCCCGGGCCCGGCGCGCGCGCCGGGGCATGT
>CAYMQN010000011.1:0-35396 GCA_964392545.1 uncultured Desulfobacteraceae bacterium | reverse complement strand
GGCATTCTGATCAACATTTTCGGCGGCATCCTGCGCTGCGACGTGCTGGCCCAAGGGGTTGTGGAAGCGGCCAAGAAGGTCGGGCTCGCGGTGCCGGTGGTGGTGCGCATGGAAGGCACCAATGTCGAAGAAGGCCGCCGCATCCTGGCCGAATCGGGCTTGACCCTCATCACGGCGAAGGATCTCAAGGACGCCGCCCGCAAGGTGGCCGAAATCGTCCAATAACCCGTCGGGTTTGCAAAGCGAGGAGACAACGTGAGCATCTTTGTCGATAAAAACACCAAACTGTTGGTTCAGGGCATCACCGGTCGGGAAGGCCAGTTTCACACCCGGCAGTGCGTGGCTTACGGCACCCGGGTCGTGGCCGGCGTAACCCCGGGCAAGGGCGGCCAGAAGATGGACGCTATTCCGGTATTCAACACGGTCAAAGCGGCCGTTCGCGAAACCGGGGCCGACTGCAGCATGATTTTCGTGCCGCCGCCGTTTGCCGCCGATGCCGTCATGGAGGCCGCCGACAGCGGCGTGGCCTTGATCGTGGCGATTACCGAAGGCATTCCGGTGATGGACATGATGCGGGTCAAAAATTATCTCAAGGACAAACCCTGCCGCCTGATCGGTCCCAACTGCCCGGGCATCATCACCCCCGGGGAGGCCAAGATCGGCATCATGCCCGGCCCCATCCATAAGCCCGGCGGCCCCATCGGCGTGGTGTCCCGCTCCGGCACGCTGACCTACGAGGTCGTCCACCAACTGACCGTCCAGGGGATCGGACAGACCACCTGCATCGGCATCGGGGGCGACCCGGTCAACGGCACCAATTTCATCGACTGCCTGCAGGCTTTCCAGGACGATCCGGCCACCGCGGGCATCGTCATGGTGGGCGAAATCGGCGGTTCGGCCGAGGAGGAAGCCTGCGCGTTCATCGAGGCCAACGTCACGAAACCGGTGGTGGGCTTTATCGCCGGGCTGACGGCGCCCCCCGGACGGCGCATGGGACATGCCGGCGCCATCATCAGCGGCAAGAGCGGTACCGCGGACGCCAAGCTGGCCGCCATGCGGTCGGTGGGGGTGCATGTCTGTGAAAGCCTGGGCACCCTGGGCGAGCTGTGCAAGGACGTATTCCAATAAGCCCCTAAACATGGTAGGAGAAGATGCGCGCGACCGGGGAGGACGGCGTGATCGGGCCCCGAAGCACGCACCTTTTTCATTTTCGGGGGCTTTCCCTCCCCCGCAACCAGGAGACGGCACCGTTTATGCACGAAATGGGCGTCGCCATGCAGATCGTGGAAATTGCCACAGCCTCGATTCCGGCCCATCTGACCGGGGCCCGGATCGAGACCGTGAATCTCAAAGTGGGCAAGCTGTCCGCGATCGTGGTGGACAGTCTGCGCTTCTGCTTCGAGGCGGTAACCCAAGATACGGCGCTGGAGGGGGCTCGCCTGCGGATCACGGAAATCCCGGTGCAGGCGGTTTGCAATGCCTGCCGCAACCAATGGACCATCGAAGAGCCGGCCTTTGCCTGTCCCGCCTGCCGCAGCGGTGACATCACCCTGCTCTCCGGGCGCGAACTCGACATCGAATCCATCGAACTGGCGGAAGAGGACCACTGACATGCTTCTAGACGGTATCAACGTCATCAAGGCCCGCCACCATAAGGAAGGCCACCCCCATCACCACCCCCACGGGGAGGACGCTCCCGTGGAAACCCGCGCCCACGCCGGGCGCGAAATCAAGGTCGTGCGGCGCGTGCTGGATGCCAACGACATCATGGCCGACGCCAATCGGAAGCGCTTCGCCCAAAGCCGGGTTTTCGTGCTCAATCTGATGAGCTCGCCCGGCTCCGGCAAGACCACCACCCTGGAAAAAACCCTGCAGCATATCATGCCGGAGTTTCGCTGCGCCGTCATCGTGGGCGACATCTGCACCACCGCGGATGCGGACCGCCTGGCGGCCAGCGGGGCCCCCGTGGTTCAGATCAACACCGACGAGTTCGGCGGCGACTGCCACCTGGCGGCCCACGTCATCGAAAAGGCCATGGGCGGGCTCGACCTCGACCGCCTCGACATTCTCATCGTGGAGAACATCGGCAACCTGGTCTGCCCGGCGGAATTCGATATCGGCGAGGACAAGCGCGCCGTCATCCTGAGTGTCACCGAAGGCGAGGACAAACCCCTCAAGTACCCCCTCATGTTCCGGGTCTGCGACGCCGCCCTGCTCAACAAGGTCGACCTGCTGCCCTACCTGGACTACGACATCAAGCAGGCCGCCGCCAACATCCTGCAGATCCACCCCGGCATCCCGGTCTTCGAAACCTCGGCCAAAACCGAAGAAGGCTTCGGGCCTTGGCTGGAGTGGATCCGGAGCTGCGCCCGGGAGAAGTTGGGTTAGTACCCATCCAGAAAGGGCATCTTTTGGTCCCTGGCGGCGTTCTCGCCTCCGGTCGATCCTCGGCGTAGCCGGGCTACGCCTGTGGGCGCCCGTCGGCTGCGGCCTTGCCAGGAACCAAAATCTACCCTTTCTGGACGGGCACTATGTTAGGCGATGGTGTCGTTTCTGAAATTGCAGAGATGGTATTGGTTTTGCCATAATCGCCCTAAGGCTGTCATTCCGGCGGAAGCCGGAATCTCGTGACATTCCTTCGTCGGTGATGATACAGATCCCGGCTTTCGCCGGGATGACGAATGCGCACACGTGACCATTTCGGGTCCATTAAAAACGCCGCCGCTAGCAGACTGCTAGCGGCGGCGTTTTTAATGGTGATGGAATTAAAGTAGCGGCCGTCGGCCGCTACTTTAATTGGACTTGTTTGACCGATATCATATTCGGCAATTTGCGAATATCCTCGATGGTACGGTCGTCGGCCGGGGTGTCGATATTGACCATGCACACGGCGCGGTCCCCGAGGCGCCCGAGTTGAAAGCGCCCGATATTGATCCCGTGCTTGCCCAGGGTGCTGCCCACGTTGCCGATCACACCGGGTTTGTCGATGTTCTGAATGATGACCATCGAGCCCTCGGGAATGGCGTCCATGTAGATCTTGCCGAAGCGCACGATGCGGGGATGTTTGTCGCCGAAAATCGTTCCCCAGATCTCGTTGGGGCCTTCCTCGTAGTCTTCCAGGCGCATGCGAATCGTCCCGCTGTAACTGCTGCGGTCCTTGTTGAGGGTTTCCTTGACTTTGATGCCCTTGGCCTTGGCAATGGCCCGGGCGTTCACGAAATTGACCGGTTTGTCGGTAAAGACCCCCAGGAAGCCTTTCAGGGCGGCGTGGGTCAAAGGCCGCGTCTCCAATTCGGCCACCTCCCCCGAAAAGGTCATGGTGATGTTGTGAACACCCGTGACCATCTGCCCCATGAGGGCGCCCATCTTCTCGGCCAGGTCCACCCAGGGCCGGATCTGGGCCATGACTTCGCGGGAAACGGAGGGGAAATTAACGGCATGCACGATGACGTCCTGCAGGAGATAGGCGGCCATCTGGTTGGCGATCATCTCCGCCACCTTGACCTGGGCCTCGCCGGTGCTGGCGCCCAGGTGGGGGGTGAAGATCACGCGGGGATGCTGCAGCAGCGGCATGGCGGCATCGGGCGGCTCCGTGGGCAGCACATCCAGGGCGGCACCGGCCACATGGCCGCTTTGCAGGGCCTGGTACAAGTCGTCTAGATTGACGACCTCGCCCCGGGAACAGTTGACCAGCCGCACACCGGGTTTCATGCGGGCCAGGGTCTCGGCATTGATCATGTTGACGGTTTCCTTGAGACGCGGCACGTGCAGCGAAATGAAGTCGGCCTGCGCGTAAAGCGCCTCGGCGGGCACCAACTCCACCTCCAGGGCTTCGGCCGCTTCCGCGCTCACGAAGGGGTCCGCCGCGATCACCTTCATGCGCAGCCCGTTGGCCAGGGTGGCCACGACCCGTCCGATGTGTCCCAAGCCCACGATGCCCAGGGTCTTGCCGGTCAATTCGACCCCCATGAGTGTTTTTTTGTCCCAGCGGCCCGCCTTGAGGGAGGCCGTCCCCTGGGGGATGTTGCGGGCCAGGGCCAACAGCAGGGCGATGGCGTGCTCTCCGGTGGTGACGGTGTTGCCCCCCGGGGCATTCATCACCACCACGCCACTGCGGGTGGCCGCCGCGACATCGATATTGTCGACGCCGATGCCGGCCCGGCCGATGACTTTGAGGTTGGCGGCCCGGGCCAGCACCGCCTCGGTCACCCGGGTGCCGGAGCGCAGGGCCAAACCGTGGCATTCCCCTATGATCTCGGCCAGCCGCTCCGGTTCGCTGGTGGCCTTGTCGTTATCCACGACCACTTCGATCTGCCCTGTGGCTTCCAGAATCTCCCGCGCCACGGGCGACATATTGTCCCGAATCATTACTTTGAACATAACGGCTCCATCAGTTTGGCAGTCAATGGGTAGCGTTCCGGCGTTTCGGCGAACTTAAAAAACGGCTGTATACCATATCCGCCCGGGCTTTAGCAAAACCGATTTTACCGACCGCTAAAAGGGGGCCGGCCGTCGTTTTGACTTCACGCTGCGCGCGCTTACGTTTAGGGACAAAAGGTACTTCAGCACACGAAGGGAGGTCGCCCATGCAACCCCGCCGTTCCACCTTTGCCGGCAGTTGGTATCCGGATGACGCGTCGGCCTGTCGGCAACAAATCGAGGGCTTTCTGGAAAAAACATTCGAACACCCGGACCTGCCCCGGCCGCCGCAGGCCGGGATCGTGCCGCATGCCGGGTGGTATTTCTCCGGCGCCATCGCCTGCCACGTCATCCAGGCCCTGGGGAACGATGCCGCCCCGGACGCCATCGTCCTTTTCGGTATGCACCTGCATCCCGACCAGCCGCCGGTCATCATGGAGCGGGGCAGTTGGGAGACGCCCCTGGGTATTTTGCCGGTGGCCGAGAACCTGGCCGGCTACCTGACCGAACGCTTCCGGTTCGTGATCGAGACCCCCGGGGATCCCAACCGGGACAATACCATCGAACTGCAGCTGCCCTTCGTGCGCTACTTTTTCGGGGAAATTCCCATCCTGCCCATCGGCGCGCCGCCCTCGCAGACGGCCGTGGACATCGGCCGGGCCGTGGTTGAAGGGGCCCGCGCCCTGGGGCTCACGGTGAAACTCATCGGGTCCACGGATCTGACCCATTACGGACCCAATTATGGGTTCACCAGCCATGGCAGGGGCCCCGCCGCGGCAGACTGGGTGCGCGAGGAGAACGACCGCCGGTTTATCGAGGCGGCCCTGGCCTTGAACCCCACCGCGGTGATCGCCGAGGCCCTGCGCCACCAGAATGCCTGCTGCGCCGGGGCGGCGGCCGCCGCGATCCAGGCCGGCCTCGACCTGGGCATTTCCCAAGGCGTGCTGATGGTCCATAGCACCAGCTATGACAAGAATCCCGGTGACAGTCTGGTCGGCTATGCGGGGCTGGCCTTCTGTTAAGCTGGTTTTTGGCGAAACAGCGTGTAGCGTAGCTCGATCCGGCCGGCGGGCTGCTTGCCGCTCTTGTCCACAATCACCCGCCAGGACGAATGGTTCTCCAGCAGGACCAGGGCCCGGGTGATGCGGCTCAGCACATGGGCCGCATCGGTGCCCTGGAGATCGATGCTCTCGCGCTCGTTGAAGGCGGCATCATCCTCGGCGCTCAGGCCGCCGGGCAGCCCCACCAGCACCGAGCCCTCGCCCAGATCCACCAAGGCACGGTTCAATGCCGCGGCCAGCCGGGGCGCCACCGGGGCCAGTTCCCGGTGAAGCTCCCGGGACAAGTCGTAGGGGGTCATGTGCGTCGACTCCTTTGTCGCGTCCACCGCCTGTCGTTTCAGCGCGGCGCCGGCGTCCTCTGCTTGAGTTGCCGATCGATTTTGGCCCAGGGATCCCGCAGGGTCACGGTGCGGTTGAAGACCGGATGCCCGGGTTGGCTGTCGCGGGAATCCAGGCAGAAATAGCCCATGCGCTCGAACTGCACGGTGGTACCCGCTTCAAGCGCCGCGAGCGCCGGTTCGAGCCGGCTTCCCACGAGGGTTTCCAGGGAGGCGGGATTCAGGCACTGGCGAAACGACCCCTTGCCGGCGGCTTCCGGATCCGGCTCGGTAAACAGCCGGTCGTAGAGCCGGACCTCCGCCGCGACGGCGTGGGCCGCCGAGACCCAGTGAAGCGTCGACTTGACCTTGCGGCCGTCCGGCGCGTTGCCGCCCCGGGTGGCCGGATCGTAGGTGCAATGCAGCTCGACGATCTCGCCCGAGGCCGGGTCCTTGACCACATCGACGCAGGTAATGAAATAGGCGTAGCGCAACCGCACCTCCCGGCCGGGCGCCAGCCGGTAGAACTTCTTGGGCGGATCTTCCCGGAAATCGTCCCGTTCGATGTAGAGCACCTTGCCGAAGGGAATCCGCCGCGTGCCGAAGCTTTCATCCGTAGGATGGTTCAGCGCCTCGAGTTCCTCCGCTTCACCTTCGGGGTAATTGTCGATCACGATGCGCAACGGGTTTAAAACGCCCATGAAGCGCGGGGCGCGGTCGTTGAGGTCTTCACGGATGCTGTATTCCAGCAGGGCCAGATCCACCATGCTGTCGCGCTTGGCCACCCCGATGCGGTCGCAGAACTTGCGGATCGCTTCGGGGGTATAGCCGCGCCGGCGGATGGCGGAAAGGGTGGGCATGCGCGGATCGTCCCAGCCGTCCACGATCTTTTCCTCCACGAGCTTGAGCAGTTTGCGCTTGCTCAGGACCGTATAGCTCAGGTTCAGGCGGGCGAATTCGTACTGGCGGGGGCGGCTCGGGACGGGCAGATTGTCCAGGAACCAGTCGTAGAGGGCGCGGTTGTTTTCGAACTCCAGGGTACAGATGGAGTGGGTCACCCCCTCGATGGCGTCGGAGAGGCCATGGGCGAAATCGTAGAGCGGATAGATGCACCAGCGGTCCCCGGTGCGATGATGGGGCACCTTGCGGATGCGGTAGATGGTCGGATCGCGCAGGCTCAGGTTGGGCGCCGCCATATCGATCTTGGCGCGCAGCACATGGGCCCCGTTTTCGAACTCACCGGCCCGCATGCGCTCGAAGAGGTCGCGGTTTTCCGCCACCGGCCGGTTCCGGTAGGGGCTTTCCCGGCCCGGCTCGGTCAGCGTGCCGCGGTATTCGCGGATCGCTTCGGCGCTCAGGCTGTCCACATAGGCCTTGCCGGCCTCGATGAGCGCCACGGCAAACTGATAGAGCCGCTCGAAATAATCCGAGGCGTAGAATTCGCGGTCCCCCCATTCGAAGCCCAACCAGCGGACATCCGCCTTGATGGACTCCACGTATTCGACTTCCTCCTTGGTCGGGTTGGTGTCGTCGAACCGCAAATTGCAGACCCCGCCGTAATCCCGCGCCAACCCGAAATTGAGGCAGATGGACTTGGCGTGCCCGATGTGCAGGTAGCCGTTGGGCTCGGGCGGAAAGCGGGTCACCACCGTCGAATGGCGGCCGCTGGCCAGATCGGCATCGATGATGTCCCGGATAAAATTGGAAGGACTGTCGGACTCGTTCATGGGCTCTCCATGGCTTGGTCAAGGTCGCAACGCGGGGCGATGGCGGTGGGGCTGGGCCGCTCTTCGAGCACACCGCCCGATGAGCGGCAGTGTATAGAACAAGCGCAGGTGTTTCAAGCCTCCGTTGGCGGAAACGGCTTTCCCGGCGCCCGCCCCGGGGGCGGTCTTCGACGCCGAACAAAAAAGGAGCCGCGGTCGAGGCCGCAGCTCCTTGGGATGGCTTGGCTGAGGGACCAGGATTCGAACCTGGATTGACGGAGTCAGAGTCCGTAGTCCTGCCATTGGACGATCCCCCAGTCGGATATAGACCCTGTTCGGTATTACAAAAAGACGGGTGCGTCAAGCCTTTTTCCCGGATCCGCCGCCCATCCGCTTGCACGGATCACCCACGGGCGGCAAGGCTGCAGCGCGGGCGGCGGCTGTTTGTCCCCCGCCGGCTATGGCGTTTGCCGGGCGATGGTCGCGACCGCCTGCTCGAGGCGCTTGAGGGTGGCCTTCTTTCCCAGAACCCGGATGATCTCGAAGATGCCGGGGCTCACCGTCTTGCCCGTCAAGGCCACCCGCACCGGCTGGGCGATCTTGCCCAGCTTCAGGCCGGAGGCTTCCATGGTCTGCACGAAAGCCGCTTCGATGGCCGCATCACTGAAATCCGCCTGCTGTTCGAGGTGGCCCATCAGCAGCCGCAGGGGCTCCAATACTGCCGGGGTGAGGAACTTTTGGGCGGCCTGGGGCTCGTAGGCGACCTGTTCCTGGAAATAAAACAGGGCCCCGTCGGCCATTTCCAGAAGCGTCTTGCTGCGGGTCTGCAGGGTTTCGACCACGGCGGCCAGAAAGCCCGGGTCCGGATCGTCAATCCCCCGCGCGGCCAGAAACGGTATCAGATGGGGCACCAGGGCGGCCGGCGCGGCAGCCTTGATGTGGTCGGCATTGAGCGCCAGCATTTTCTGGGGATCGAAGATCCCGGCGGACTTGCCGATATGGTCCAGGCTGAATTTGGCGATCAGTTCGTCGCGGGTAAAAAACTCCTGGTCCCCATGGGACCAGCCCAGGCGCACCAGGTAGTTCAGCACCGCATCCGGCAGATAGCCCATGTCGCGGTATTCGGTGACCGACATGGCGCCGTGGCGCTTGCTCAACCGCGCCCGATCGGCGCCCAGGACCATGGGCACGTGGGCGAATAGCGGCAGGGAGGCATTCAGCGCCCGGTAGAGCAGAATCTGCTTGGGCGTGTTGTTGACATGGTCGTCGCCCCGGATCACGGTGTTGATGCCCATGGTGATATCGTCCACCACCACGGCCAAATTGTACATGGGCATCCCGTCGCTGCGGCAGATGATGAAATCGTCCAGCTCGCCGTTCTGGAAGACGATGGGTCCCTTGACCACGTCATCCACCACGGTGGTGCCGGCACGCGGGGCTTTGAAGCGCACCACGGCCTTTTCCGATGGCGGTTGCCGCTTGTCCCGGCAGCGGCCGTCGTAGCGCGGCTTGTCCCCCCGCGCCGCGGCGTCCTGGCGCATGGCCTCGATGTCTTCCGGGGAGCAGGTGCAGTAGTAGGCCCGGCCGTTGTCGAGCAGCATCCGGATATGATCGCGATAGACATCCAGGCGCCGGGACTGGTAGTAGGGGCCGTCGTCCCAGTCGATGCCCAGCCAGGTCAGGGCATCGAAGATGGCCTGCACCGATTCCCGGGTGGAGCGCTGCACATCGGTGTCTTCCAGGCGCAGCACGAAGCGGCCGCCGGTGTGGCGCGCATACAGCCAGTTGAACAGCGCCGTCCGGGCGCCGCCCACATGCAGATAGCCGGTCGGGCTGGGAGGAAAGCGCGTGACGATGGGATCCATTCGGGGTCTCCTTCTGATGGTGAACCGTGGCCCGTGTCGGGTGGCCTTCCATAGCATATCCCCGCCGGAGGAACAACCACGCCCGGCATTAAAAAACGCAATTTTTCTTGACATTCCACACTGATTAAATTACTTAGTACAGTTTATGTCACCGTAAGCTTTTTAGGTAAAAATTTCATATGATTCAAATAGGTTAGGAGATTACTCATGGCCGTACCGAAGCGAAAGACATCCAAATCGAGGCGTGATATGCGCCGCACCCATAAAAAAACCAGCGCGCCCAGCGTGACCACCTGCGCCCAGTGCGGGGAGCCCAAGCTGCCCCACCACCTTTGCATGAGCTGCGGCACCTACAAGGGCCGCACCCTTATGGAGACCGAAGAAGAGTAGCGCATTGCCGGCTGGGTCGCTGAGGATCGTGCCGGCCGCCGCTGGGCCGCGCGACGACGGTCCGCGGCGCCCGAGATCCTGTAGCGCGGATCTTGGGCGGGCCGCAGCCCCGCGGCAATGAAGCCCCCTTGAGCCCCCTCTCCAGCCGCCGCACAAAGGAGGACGGTATGTCGACGGAAGATAAAGTCAAAAAGATGATCGCCGAGAAGCTCAATGTGGATCCCTCGGAAGTGGTTCCCGAAGCCAAATTCGTAGACGATCTGGGAGCGGATTCCCTCGATCTGGTTGAACTCATCATGACCATGGAAGAAGAATTCGACATGGAAATCCCGGACGAGGATCAGGAAAAAATCGTATCCGTGAAAGACGCCATCGATTACATCAATGCCCATTGAAAGCATTTGCGATGCCGCGCCGCAGGCAGGCGTCGATTCTCCTGCCGGGTTCCGCATCGCGTCTTTCCATCCAGCCCCATGATCCGATCGAGCAGGGCCGGCACTGCGCCGGCCCTGTCTTCACGTGTGGCGCGGCCGCAAGTGCCGTGCCCCGCAGACCCTCCGCCCCGGCTGCAAGGGCGTCCGCCATCTCCCGCGGTCTTTTGACTTGCGCTCGGGAAACGGGTTGTATTAGAAGACAATCCGAGAATCGCGCTGCATTCCGTCATTTCCGCGGGCCGACCCACGTCACCCGCCGATTCGTTTGCACTGAGGTACGCACATGACCGAACCCGCCGTTGTCATCGGCTGCGATCACGCGGCCTATGAGCTGAAAGAAAAACTGAAAGCCTATTTGAACCGCCTGGGGGTCGCCGTCGAGGACGCAGGCACCTACAGCGCCGAATCCGTGCATTATCCCGATTACGGCCGCAAGGTGGCTGAAATGGTGTCGTCCGGGCGCTTTTCACGCGGTATCCTGCTGTGCGGAACCGGCCTGGGCATGTCCATGGTGGCCAACCGGTTTCCCGGCGTGCGGGCCGCGCTCTGCCACGACCTTTTTTCCGCCATCATGAGCCGCAAACACAACGACGCCAACGTCCTGGTCCTCGGCGGCCGTGTCACCGGCGAAACCCTGGCGGAAGAAATCGTCAAGGCCTGGCTGGAAACGCCTTTCGAGGGCGGACGCCATCAGCAGCGTTTGGAGATGTTCGACCGCATTGACTGAGCGCGCAATCAGCGGCGTTGGCTAAGGCTGGGAGATCCGGCCGTTGGATAATGCGAGGAGCCTGTATCAACCGTGGAATGGAACCATCTTGAAGCCGCCGACCCTGAAATCGCCCGGGCCGTTGCCCGGGAACTGAACCGGCAGGAAACCCACCTCGAACTGATCGCCTCGGAAAACAGCACCAGCCGGGCGGTCATGGAAGCCCAGGGCAGCGTCCTGACCAACAAATACGCCGAAGGCTATCCTGCAAAACGCTATTACGGCGGGTGCGAATTCGTCGACACGGCCGAAAAGCTCGCGGTTGAAAGGGCCCGTCGGCTTTTCGGTGCCGAATACGCCAACGTTCAGCCCCATTCCGGCTCCCAGGCCAACATGGCGGTTTATTTCGCCCTGCTCCAGCCCGGGGACACGGTGCTCGGTATGAACCTGGCCCACGGCGGGCATCTGACCCACGGCAGTCCGGCCAGTTTTTCGGGCCGCCTCTTTCGTTTCCACCACTACGGGGTGGACCGCGACAGCGGATGCCTTGATTACGACGCCATCGCCCGCCTGGCCCGGGAAGTACGGCCGCGCCTGATCGTCTGCGGCGCCAGCGCCTATCCCCGCATCATCGATTTCAAGGCCTTCGCCGCCATCGCGCGGGAGGTGGGCGCCCCGCTGATGGTCGACATGGCCCACATCGCCGGCCTGGTGGCGGCGGGCCAACATCCCTCGCCGGTACCCCACGCCGACGTGGTCACCTCCACCACCCACAAAACCCTGCGCGGTCCCCGGGGCGGTTTGATATTGGGGCGCGCCGATCTGGCCGACCGGCTCAACCGGGAGATTTTTCCCGGCATTCAGGGCGGCCCGCTCATGCATGTCATCGCCGCCAAGGCGGTGGCCTTCAAAGAGGCCCTCCACCCGGCGTTCACGCACTACCAGCAGGCCGTTGTGCGCAATGCCCGCACCATGGCCCGGGCGCTGCAGGAAGCCGGCATCCAGCTGGTCAGTGGCGGTACGGACAATCACATGCTTCTGGTGGACCTGCGCAACGTGGGCATTACCGGCCGGGAGGCCGAGGAGGCCCTGGGGCGCGCCGGGATCACCGCCAACAAAAACAGCATCCCCTTCGACGACCGGGGTCCGGCGGTCACCAGCGGGATCCGGCTGGGCACGCCGGTGTTGACCACGCGGGGCATGGGCCCGGAGGAAATGGTCGGGGTCGCGGCGCTGATCGCCGGTGTTCTCAAGGCGCCTTCCGACAGCGCGCGCATCGCAAAGGTGCGCGGCGAAGTGCAGGCCCTCTGCCGCCGGTTTCCCCTCTATCCGGACATCGCCGCGGAAGCCGCTGCGGCCAGCGAAGGGATGTGATGGCAAACGATGCGCAACGTCCCTCCTGGGACACCTATTTCATGGACATCACCACCCTGGTGGCCAAGCGCACCACCTGCCTGCGCCGGGCCGTGGGGGCCATCGTGGTCAAGGACAAGCGCATCCTTTCCACAGGCTACAACGGCGCGCCGAGCCACATCCGGCACTGCCGCGAGGTGGGCTGCCTGCGGGAGCAGCTCCAGGTGCCTTCCGGTCAACGGCACGAGCTCTGCCGGGGCATCCATGCCGAGCAGAACGCCATCATCCAGGCCGCGTATTACGGGGTTTCCATCAAGGGCGCCACGCTGTATTGCACCACCCAGCCGTGTGCGATCTGTGCCAAGATGATTATCAATGCCGGTATCCGCAAAATTATCTACCAGTCGGGCTACGCCGACCCCATGGCCAGGGAAATGCTGGCCGAAGCCGGCGTGGAAGTCATCCATCTGGACCCCAGCCATCAGGAGGCCGTCCAATGAAATGTCCTTTCTGCAGGGAAACCGACAACAAGGTCATCGATTCGAGGCTCAGCAAGGACGGCAATGAAATCCGGCGGCGACGCGAATGCCTGGTGTGCGGCCGCCGGTTCACCACCTACGAACATATCGAAAAAATCCCGATCATGATCATGAAGAAGGACGGCCGCCGGGAGGTCTTCTCCCGGGAGAAAGTGCGCAACGGTGTGCAGAAGGCCTGCCAGAAGCGGGATATCAGCGTCAACCAGATCGAAGCGTTCATCGACGAGCTGGAACGGGATCTGGGCGAAACCGGGGAAAAGGAAATCCCCTCCTCCTATCTGGGCGAGAAGATCATGGCCAAGCTGCATGCCCTGGACGATGTGGCCTATGTCCGCTTCGCCTCGGTCTATCGGGAATTCAAGGATGTGAACGACTTTTTTGCCGAGCTCAAAAGTCTTCTGAGCCACCGCTGATGGAAATGCCATGAACGCCTCGGCGGTACAAGACCGGTATTATATGCAGATGGCGTTGGCGCTGGCCGCCCGGGGAACCGGCTGCACCTCCCCCAATCCGCTGGTGGGTGCCGTGGTCGTCAAGGACGGCCGGGTCGTGGGCCGCGGCTATCACGAACGCTTCGGCGAGGCCCATGCCGAGGTCAACGCCCTGCGGGAGGCCGGGGCGCACGCCCGCGGGGCCACGCTCTACGTTACCCTGGAACCCTGCAACCATACCGGCAAGACCCCGCCCTGCACCCGGCAAATCCTCGCCTGCGGCATTCGACGGGTGGTCGTGGCCATGGCCGATCCCAATCCCGGCGTCACGGGCGGCGGTGCGGCCCGTCTGCGGGCCGCCGGGGTCGAGGTCGTCGAGGGTCTGGCCGCCGAGGACGCCCGCCGCCAGAATGAAGCCTACCTCAAGCATACCCTGAGCGGCACCCCGTTTGTGATTCTCAAATGCGCCGCCACCCTGGACGGGCGCATCGCCACCCGCAGCGGCGATGCGCGGTGGGTCAGCGGCCCGGAATCACGGCAGTTCGTCCACGCGCTGCGGCATGCCGTGGACGCCATCATGGTGGGGGTGGCTACGGTCAAGGCCGACGATCCCAGCCTCACCACCCGGCTGCCGGATCGCCGGGGCTGCGATCCCACGCGGATCGTCCTTGACACCCGGCTTTCGATACCGCTCAACGCGCGGGTGCTGACGCAATCCTCGGCAGCGAAAACGATCCTGGCCACCGGCCCCGAGGTTTCCGCCGATCGCCGCCGCCGGGTCGAAGCCGCCGGCGCCGAGGTGCTCCCGGCACCCTGCCGGAACGGGCGGGTCGACCTGGCCGCCCTCATGCATACCCTGGGCGCCAGAGGGATCGCCAGCGTGCTCATCGAGGGCGGCAGCCGTGTCAGCGGCGCGGTCCTGCGCGCCGGACTGGTGGACAAGCTCTATGTATTCTATGCCCCCAAGCTCTTGGGGGGCGACGACGGGATTCCCATCTGCCGGGGGCCCGGGCCGGAGCGCATGCAGGACTGCCTCGATGTGGGGCGCATCCGCGTTCGCCGCTTCGGTGACGATATCATGATCGAGGGGTATCCGGAGAATACGCCGGTGCCGCGTTGACATCCGCGTTGCCGGCATTAATATCAAAGTTTACGGCTACTTGAATTCGGATTCAGGATCTTTTGCAATTCGCCGGCGACAGCCAGCGGGCGACGACGCGCAGAGAAACCATGTTTACAGGCATTATCGAAGGATTGGGGACCTTGGCCGCGACGGAATCGTCGGGCCGCGGCCGGCGAATGGTGATTGAAACCGATTTCAGTCTGGCGGGCACCCGCGTCGGCGACAGCATCGCCGTCAACGGCGCCTGCCTCACGGCGGTCACCATCGAGGGGCGCCGCTTCTCGGTCGATCTTTCCCCCGAATCCCTGTCCACGACCACCTTCAGCGAGGTGCGTCCAGGAGATCGCGTCAACCTGGAAAGGGCCCTGCGCCTTTCCGACCGGCTGGACGGCCATCTGGTATCCGGGCATGTGGACGGCATCGGTGTCCTTCAATCCCGCGAACGCCTGGACAATGCACTCCTGATCCGGATTTCGGCCCCGGCGGCGCTGACGCGGTATATGATCCACAAAGGCTCGGTGGCCGTGGACGGCGTCAGCCTGACCATCAACCGGTGCGACGACGCCGGCTTCGCGGTCAGCGTCATTCCCCACACCGCCAGGCTGACCACCATCGGGTTCAAGCCCGTGGGCAGCCGCATCAACATCGAGACCGATCTCATCGGCAAATACGTGGAACGGTTCATGACCGCCGGCGGCGAAGCCCGGCGGCCGGCCTCCACGCTCGACCGGGAGTTCTTGATCAAGACCGGTTTTCTTTAGATTTCCGCCCACATTTTAGCATCAGGAGGAAGAGTCGTTCGTTATGCCGCTTCTATCGATTGAACAAGCCATCAAAGACATTCGCCAGGGGAAAATGGTCATCCTCGTGGATGACGAAGACCGCGAAAACGAAGGCGATCTGTGCATGGCCGCCGAGAAGGCGACCACCGAAGCCATCAACTTCATGGCCACCCACGGACGGGGGCTGATCTGCCTGTCGCTGACCCCTGAAAAGGTCGACGCCCTGGATCTGCCCCTCATGGTGGACCACAACACCTCACCCTTCGAAACCGGTTTTACGGTCTCCATCGAAGCCCGCTGCGGAGTCACCACGGGCATTTCGGCGGCCGACCGCGCCACCACGGTTCTGACGGCTGTGCGCGACGGCGCCAAGCCCACCGACCTCGTGCGGCCGGGGCATATCTTCCCGCTGCGGGCGCGCAAGGGGGGGGTCATGGTGCGCACGGGGCAGACCGAGGGTTCCGTGGATCTGGCCCGTCTGGCAGGATTGCGCCCGGCCGGCGTCATCTGCGAAATCATGGATGCGGACGGGTCCATGGCCCGCATGCCCTCCCTGGAAAAGTTCAGCCAGGCGCACGGTATCGGCATCGTCACGATTGCCGACCTCGTGGAATATCGCATGCGCAAGGAATCCTTCGTGCGGCGGGCGGCCGAAACCAAGATTCCCACCGCCCTGGCCGGGGATTTTCGCGTTGTGGTGTATGAAAACGATGTCGACCATCTGACCCACATCGCCCTTGTCAAGGGCGAGATCGATCCCGAGAAACCCGTTCTGGTCAGGGTGCACTCGGAATGCCTGACCGGCGACGTCTTCGGCTCCCTGCGCTGCGACTGCGGCGACCAACTGCACCGGGCCATGCAAAAGATCGATGCCGAAGGCGTCGGCGTGATCCTCTATTTGCGCCAGGAAGGCCGCGGCATCGGCCTCGTCAACAAAATCAAGGCCTATGCCTTGCAGCAGGAACAGGGGCTGGATACGGTCGAAGCCAATGAAGAGCTGGGCTTCAAGTCGGACATCCGCAATTATGGCATCGGGGCCCAGATTCTGGTCGATCTGGGGGTGCGGCAGATGCGCTTGATGACCAACAACCCCAAGAAAATGGTCGGCTTGGAAGGCTACGGGCTGAGCATCGTGGAGCAGGTGCCCATCGAAATCGAGCCCAACGAGTTCAACCGCTGTTATCTGAGCTGCAAAAAACTGAAAATGGGGCATCTGCTGAAAACGGTCGATTCCAACCCTTAGCAGCAGGCCGTGGAAACCGCCGGGGGCCAAAGGACCGCGCCGCCCGATTGCGAAAAGGAGATACCATGCCGCGAATTCTGGAAGCCAACCTGCTGGCGGAGGGCAAGAAATTCGCCCTCATCATGAGCCGCTTCAACGATTTCATTACCCAGAAGCTGGTGGACGGCGCCGTGGATGCGCTGCGGCGCTCCGGCGCCCGGGACGAGGACATCGATATCGTCAAGGTTCCCGGGGCCTTCGAAATACCGCTCTTGGCCAGGCAAATGGCCGCCAAAAACCGCTACGATGCCATTGTTTGCCTGGGGGCGGTCATCCGTGGTGCCACGCCGCATTTCGACTATGTCAGCGCCGAAGTGTCCAAGGGGATCGCCATGGTCGGCCTGGAGGCGGATATTCCGGTCATTTTCGGCATTATCACCACCGACACCATCGAGCAGGCCATCGAACGGGCCGGCACCAAAGCCGGCAACAAGGGCTGGAGCGCCGCCATTTCGGCGGTGGAAATGGCCAACCTGATGGATGTGGTGAAAAAGGCTTAGCCATGGGCAAGCGGCGACAGGCACGCGAAATGGCCATGCAGGCCCTTTATTTTCTCGAGGAGCAGGCCGGCGATGCGGACCAGGCCCTGGCCCTTTTCTGCGGCAATTTTGCGCCGCCGCGTAAAACCCGTCTTTTTTTTGAAGAGCTGGTCCACGGGGTTCAACAGTCGCGGGCGGTGATCGATGCGATTGTCGAAACCTATTCCGACAACTGGAAAGTCTTCCGCATGCCGCGGGTCGACCGCAACGTCATCCGGGTGGCCGTCTATGAAATGTTCTGGATCGAAGACATCCCCGCCAAGGTCACCATCAATGAAGCCATCGACATCGGCAAACGCTTCGGCACCGAAGACTCCGGTGCTTTCATCAACGGCATTTTGGACCGCATTCGGCTGGCCCTGGAAAAGGGTGAAATCGAGGTGCCGGCCAAACCCGCGGTGGTTGCGGCGCCCCCTGCATCGCAGCCGGCCGGGGATCTGAGCATGTGAGAACACGTTAAAGGAGGTTTCCTTGATTCTAAAGACCCTCGCGGTTGGACCGATTCAGGCCAACTGCTTTATCATCGGCTGCGAAGCCACCCGCGCCGGGGCGGTCATCGATCCGGGCGACGATGCCGATCGGATCCTGGCCGAAGTCGCCAAGGCCGATTTGCATATCGACCATATCATCAATACCCACGGGCATTTCGATCATGTGGGCGGCAACCGCCGCCTCAAGGAGGCCACCGGCGCGGAGCTGATGATTCACGCCGAGGATGCATCGATGCTGGCCCAGCTCGACCGCATGGCCGGCGCCTTCGGGCTCAGCGCCGAAAATTCCCCCCAACCGGATCGCCTTCTGTCGGATGGCGACCGGATCGCGGTGGGCGAGTTGCGTCTGGAGGTGCTCCACACGCCAGGGCACAGCCCCGGGGGAATTTCGCTGCACGTCGACGGCTGCGTCTTTGTCGGCGACACGCTGTTCCAGGGATCCATCGGCCGCACCGACTTTCCCGGCGGCGATTTCGACACACTGCTGGCCAGTATCCGCACAAAGCTCTTCGCCCTGGATGACGCCACCACGGTCTATACCGGCCATGGGCCGGAAACCACCATCGGCCGGGAAAAGCGCACCAATCCCTTTGTACGGCTTTCCTGATCCCCTGAGAGGTACCCCGGCGTGCCATGGACAACATTTTCGCCCGTCATCGCAGGCATTCGACCCCGATTCACATCGGACCGGTAACCGTGGGCGGCGACGCACCGGTCGCCGTCCAGTCCATGACCAACAGCCCCACCCAGAATGTGGCCGCCACGGTGGCGCAGATCCGACGCCTCGCGGCCGCCGGCTGCGAAATCGTACGCGTCGCCGTGCCGGACCAGACCGCCGCCGAAGCCATCCGGGAGATCAAAGCCGCCATCTCCCTGCCGCTGATCGCCGATATCCATTTCGATCACCGGCTGGCCATCCGCGCCGCCGAGGCCGGCGCGGACGGTCTGCGTCTCAACCCCGGCAACATCGGCGGCCCCGCCAAAGTGCGCGCCGTCGTTCAATGCGCCAAGGACTGCGGGATACCGATCCGCATCGGCGTCAACGCCGGCTCCCTCGAAAAGGACCTGCTGGCGCGCCATGGGGGCCCCACGCCGGAGGCCATGGTGGCCAGCGCCCTGCGCCACACCGCCCTGCTGGAAGAATTGGACTTCCACCAGATCAAAATCTCCCTCAAGGCTTCCGATGTGGGGCGCACCCT
Organism: uncultured Desulfobacteraceae bacterium; assembly: GCA_964392545.1. Lineage (GTDB taxonomy): Bacteria > Desulfobacterota > Desulfobacteria > Desulfobacterales > UBA5852 > JABZFP01. The sequence goes on along the minus strand of CAYMQN010000011.1, from coordinate 16,759 downwards.
GACCGCCTACCGCCTCCTGGCCCGGCAGACCGACCTGCCCTTCCACATCGGGGTCACCGAGGCCGGATCCCTTTACACCGGCATCGTCAAATCCGCGCTCGGCATCGGCATGCTCCTGGCGGAAGGCATCGGCGACACGTTGCGGGTGTCCCTGACACGGGATCCCGTGGAAGAAGTCCGGGTGGGTTACGAGATTCTCAAGGCCCTCGGTCTGCGCCGCCGGGGACCGGACATCATTGCCTGCCCGACCTGCGGCCGCACCGAAATCGATCTTTTCAAGGTCGTTGAGCAGGTCGAAGCGCGGCTGCAGCACTTCAAAACGCCGATCAAAATCGCTATTATGGGGTGCGTGGTCAATGGCCCCGGCGAAGCCCGCGAAGCCGATATCGGCATTGCCGGCGGGCGCGGCGTGGGCATCCTTTTCAAAAAGGGCCGCGTGATCCGCAAGGTGCCGGAGGCCGAGCTGGTCGAGGCCCTGCTGCAGGAAATCGATCGATTCGAAAACCGTGAAGGGTAAGCCCTGCCGCAGCGGTCGGCCCCGGCAGGAACCGCAGGCACCCTCAACCGACGCATTGGAGACCGTTCCTATGAGCCCCAAGATCCAGACCGCCATTACGCCCCTGCGCTCCGAAGACTACCCCGAGTGGTATCAGCAGATCATCAAAGCCTCCGACCTGGCCGAAAAATCCCCGGTGCGCGGCTGCATGGTCATCAAACCCTGGGGCTATGCCCTGTGGGAAAATATCGTGCGCGGGATGGACGACATGTTCAAGGCCACGGGTGTTAAAAACGCCTATTTCCCGCTGTTCATCCCGCTCAGCTTTCTCGAGAAGGAGGCCGCGCACGTGGAGGGCTTTGCCAAGGAATGCGCCGTGGTCACCCACCACCGGCTCGAAAAAAACAGCGACGGGGGCCTGACGCCGGCCGGCCGGCTGGCCGAGCCGCTGGTGGTCCGGCCCACCTCCGAGACCATTATCGGCGATTCCTTCGCCAAGTGGGTCTCCAGCTACCGCGACCTGCCGATTTTGATCAACCAGTGGGCCAATGTCGTGCGCTGGGAGATGCGCACGCGTATCTTCCTGCGGACCAGCGAATTTCTCTGGCAGGAGGGCCACACCGCCCACGCCACGGCCGAGGAGGCTGTCGCGCGCACCCACATGATGCTCGACGTCTACGCCCGTTTCGTGGAGCAGTATCTGGCCATGCCGGTTTTCCGGGGCCGCAAGTCGGCGGCCGAACGCTTCCCGGGGGCCGTGGACACGCTCTGCATCGAGGCCATGATGCAGGATCGCAAAGCCCTGCAGGCCGGCACCTCCCATTTCCTGGGGCAGAATTTCGCCGTTGCCTCCGGCATTCGCTTCCAGAACGCGCGGGAACAAGAAGAATACGCCTGGACCACCTCCTGGGGGTCCTCCACGCGCTTGATCGGGGGCCTGATCATGACCCACGCGGACGACAACGGCCTGGTGCTGCCGCCGCGCATCGCCTCGGCCCACGTGGTGCTGCTGCCGATTTTCCGTTCCGAAGCCGACCGCGACAAGGTGATGGCCTATACGGAAAAGGTGGCGGCCGAGCTGCGCACCCTGCGCTACCACGAGCGGTCGGTGCAGGTGGAAATCGATGCCCGGGATATCGGCGGGGCCCGGGGCTGGGACTGGATTAAGAAAGGCATCCCGCTGCGGGTGGAGATCGGCCCCAAGGATATCGCCAAGGATGCCCTCTTCGTCGGCCGTCGGGATCAGGACCCGAAACAGAAGGCGTCGATCCCCCGCGCCCGCTTTCTGGAGGATTTCCCCGCCCTGCTGGACGAGATTCAGGAAAACCTCTACGCCCGGGCCCTGGCGTTCCGAGACGCCCATACCCACCGGATCGACGATCGCGAGGCCTTTGGCGCCTTTTTTACGCCCCCCGATCCTGAAAAGCCCGCCATACACGGTGGCTTCGCCTTGTCCCACTGGTGCGGCGACGCACGCTGCGAGCAGCAGATCAAGGAAGCGCTCAATGTCACGATTCGCTGCATACCGCTTGAAAACGACCGTGAAAATGGGCATTGTGTGGTTTGCGGCCAGCCCAGCAGCGAGCGCGTGGTATGGGCCAAGGCCTACTAGGGCTCTATGATTCGAATCAACGATATTCTGGACAAGGTCGCCGACAACAATCCCGAAGCCGATCTGGACATTATCGATCGGGCCTACATTTTCAGCGCCCGCGTCCACGACGGTCAGGTGAGGCTCTCCGGCGAGCCCTACTTGTCCCATCCCCTGGAGGTGGCCGGCATCCTGGCCGACATGAACCTCGATCCGGTCAGCATCGCCGCCGGCCTGCTGCATGACGTGATCGAGGACACGCATGCCTCCCCCGAGGAAATCGACGCCATCTTCGGGCACGAAGTGCAGCACATCGTGGCCGGGGTCACCAAGATCAGCAAGCTGCCTTTCGACAGCTCCCAGGCCCGCCAGGCCGAAAGCCTGCGCAAGATGCTGCTGGCCATGGCGGACGATATCCGGGTGGTCTTCATCAAGCTCGCCGACCGGCTGCACAACATGCGCACCCTGGAGTTCCACAAGGAAGGCAAACAGCGCTGGATCGCCCAGGAGACCCTGGACATCTACGCCCCCATCGCCGCCCGTCTGGGAATCTATTGGATGAAAAACGAACTTGAAAACATTTCCTTCAAGTTCCTCCTGCCGGACGAATACACCCGCATCAAAGAGCGCGTCATCGCCGATATCAAAGCGCGGGAAAACTACATGGAGTCGGTGAAGGGCGTCATCCGGGGCAAAATGGAAGAGCACCATCTGCAATGCGAGGTGCTGGGCCGCTACAAGAACTACTACAGCATCTACCTGAAAATGGTCTCCCAGAATCTGGCCTTCGAGGACGTCTACGATATCATCGCCTTCCGGATCATTCTGGACACCATTCCCCACTGCTACGAAGCGCTCGGCATCGTGCACTCTCTGTGGAAGCCCATCGACATCAAGTTCAAGGACTACATCGCCCGCCCCAAACCCAACATGTACCAGTCGCTCCATACGACGGTCATCGGGCCGGCCGGGGAGCGGGTGGAAATCCAGATCCGCACCCACGAGATGGACCGGGTGGCCAAGGCGGGCATCGCAGCCCATTGGCACTACAAGGAGGGCGGCGACCTGGATGAAAATGTCAGCAAGCGCTTCGGCTGGATCCAGAACCTCATTGAAAATCAGGAGAACATCGGCAATCCGGAAGAATTCCTGGAAAACGTGCGCATCGATCTGTACCCGGACGAAGTGTACGTCTTCACGCCCCAGGGGGACGTCAAAACCCTTCCCAAGGGGGCCACGCCGGTGGATTTCGCCTACATGATCCACACCGAGGTGGGCAACCAGTGCACCGGCGCCAAGGTCAACGGCCGCATGGTGCCCCTCAGCCACGAGCTTGAAACCGGGGATACGGTGGACATCATCACCTCCAAAAACCACCACCCGAGCAAGGATTGGCTGAAATTCGTCAAAACCGTCAAAGCCCGCTCCCGGATCCGGCAATGGATCAAGACCCAGGAGAAAAACCGCAGCCTGTCCCTCGGGCGGGAGATGTGCGAAAAGGCCTTCCGCAAACACCGCCTCAATTTCCACGCTCTCGTCAAGTCACCGCAGATGGAGGAGGTGGTGGAGCACTTCGGGTTCAAAACCGCCGACGATCTCATCGCCAGCGTGGGCTACGGCAAGACCACCCCCCTGCAGGTGGTGCGCCGCTTTCAGCCCAAGACGGAGGAAGAGAAGGAAGAGGCCCCGCGGGAATCCATTCTCGACCGCCTGATGGGCAAGGTCAAGAAAAAGCCGGCCAAAACCGGGATCCTGGTCAAGGGCCTGGACGACATTCTCATTCGCTTCGGCAAATGCTGCCAGCCCGTTCCGGGGGATCCGATTATCGGCTATATTACCAGAGGGTACGGCGTCACGGTGCATCGCGCCAACTGCGTCAACGCGCTGAAGATGAATCCGGAACGCCAGATCGAAGTGGAATGGACGGAGGAAAACAAGGAAACCTACCCGGTCAAGATCGCGGTCATCTCCTACGACCGGGTGGGCCTGCTGGCGGATATCGCCACCACCATCAGCAAGAACGACGCCAATATCCTCAGTGTCAACACCAAGACCAAGGAAAACCGCATGGTCGAAAGCTACCTGACACTGGCCGTTTCCAGCACCGCTCATCTGAACCGGGTGCTTTCCGCACTGCGCAGGATTCACATGGTTCAGGATGTGCGCCGCGTCAACATTTGACGGCGGGCCCTGGCCATCCAAGGTCGCGGCGCGGCGGCTTCCCACCTTGCCGCGGAGGGCGGTGCTCAGGGGGCCTTGACCACGTAGCCCGATTTAATGCAGCTCGTGCAGACCACCATGCGTCGGGTCTGGCCGTCTTGCACCGCCCGCACCGTCTGTAGATTGGGGTTGAAGCGTCGCTTGTTGATATTGTGAGCGTGGCTGACATGGCTGCCCACCATCGGTTTTTTACCGCAAATCTCGCATTGCTTGGCCATTTCAAGAATTCCCTTCCCTAAACACGGATCGTCATATATCGAAACTGTTCCTTTTAGGACATTCCGCTTTCGTTGTAAAGCCTTTTTATCGGCACCCCATCCCCCGCGGGAATCGGTACCGGGGTATCCCGGATCGGCTCCCGTGGATCCTCTCGCGGCACACAACTTTGGGGCGAGGACTAGAAGAAGGGCAGGATGCCGCCGTCGTCGTTGCGGCTGTCAGCCGCCAGGGCATTCTCGGCTTGCATGATATGGCGCAGGGCCTCCTGGTGGATGCCCACGTCCGGGTAGCGGCTCAGCACGTTCTTGAAGCGCCGCAGGGCCGCTTTGTAATGGCCGTCGTTGTAATAGAACAGGCCGATGTTGAGCTCGGATTGGGCCAGACTGCGCAGGCAGGTGTTGATGTTTTCCTGAGCCTTCACCGCATACGGGTCGTTCGGGTAGTCGCGCACCAGACGGCCGAAGGTGTCCAGGGCCTTGCGGGTGGAAACCTGATCGCGGTCGGGGGTGTCCATCTGTTCGAAATAGCACATGCCCGTCTGGTAGATCACGTAGGGAATGGCTTCGTTGCGGGGATGCAGGCTTTCAAACTCTTCGTAGGCGAAGATGGCTTCCTCGTAATTGCCCAGGCGGTAGTTGGCATCGGCGATCTTGAGTTCCGCCAGTTTGGCGTATTCGCTGTAAGGGTACCAGTCTTTGAGCTTTTCGAAGGCTTCCCGTGCGCCTTCATAGTCGCCGGTCTCGTAGTCGTCGATGCCGTCCCAGGCCAGGGTCTGGGCCGTCTCGTCGTCCTCGCCCTCCCAGAAGAGATTGAAGATCGCGCACCCGGAACACAGGAACGGGACAAGGATGCATAGAAGAAAGATGCGTTTCATGGGGGCCTGCCAATGTTCTCCCCGCCGGTCCATTAAACCGGCGCGGCGGGGAAGGGTGCTTTGGGCGTGGGCGACGGGCCTTTCCGGCCGCCCGGAGCGGCCGCCGGCAGGGCGCCTAGAGCAATTTTCCGATGGATTCTTCCAACTTGCCCTTGGCGACCATGCCGGTGATCTGGTCCACCACGTCGCCGTTCTTGAAAAAGATCAGGGTCGGAATGGCTTTGATGCCGTACTTGCCGGGGGTGGCCGGGTTGTCGTCGACATTGCATTTCATGAACTTGACCTGTCCCTCGTAGGTACCGGCCAGTTCTTCCACCACCGGTCCGATCGCTTTGCAGGGACCGCACCAGGGGGCCCAGAAATCCACCATCACCGGCGTGTCGGACTGCAAAACCTCCGCTTCGAAGCGGGCGTCATCAATTTCATTTACATTATCGGCCATAACGGTTTCCTCTCTGACGGATTAATGTCGCATTCGCGGGATTATAGGCACCGCGGCATGCCTTGTCAACCACGGAACACACCGTAAATCCAGTCATATATGCGCATTTGCGCCATGGCCGGCGTTTGACAGCCGGCCGCGCATCTGTTACCAGTCCCCCTTACGGGACCATCGACATCTCATGAGGACCCGGTCCTCACCCCCCACCATTCCCGCACATGGATGTATCGCATTGCGACACGGCGCGCGGCTGCCGTCACCATGAAGCCAGGGAGGGCTGCACATGAAGACCGATCTTCGCATTGGCGCACTCATTTCCGGAGGCGGCACCAACCTGCAGGCCGTGATCGATGCCTGCGAAAATGCGACCATCGGCGGCCGGGTGGTCTTTGTCGGATCCGACAACCCCCGCGCCAGGGGGCTGGAACGCGCCAAGCGCCATGGCATCGCCGCCTTCGTGGTGGATTACGGCGCCATTCTCCAGGCCTACCGCCGCGATCCCACCGGCGCGGCCCTGCCCCGGGATTTCGATTTGCAGGATATTCAAGACAAATGCCGCCTGTTTCCCGCCGGAACCGAACCGGAGCGGGTCCGCCGCTTCCTCGAGACCCGCGCCATCGCGGAAGCCGCCTTGATCGAGGCCATGGCCCCCTATCCCTGCGATCTCCTGATTTTGGCCGGCTTCATGCGCACCCTGTCCCCCTATTTCATCGATCGGCTGAATACGGATCGGGACCTGCCCCGCATTATGAACATCCATCCCGCCCTGCTGCCCTCCTTCCCCGGGGTCGACGGCTACGGCGACACCTTCCACTACGGCTGCAAGGTGGGCGGCTGCACCGTCCACTTCATCGACTACGGGGAGGATACCGGCCCCATCATCGGCCAGCGGGCCTTCCCCATCGCACCGGGCGATACCCTGGAGACCGTCAAGCAAAACGGGCTGAAAGAGGAATGGAAGCTTTACCCGCACTGCATCGCGCTCTACGCGCAGGGCAAGCTGAGGGTCGTGGACGGCGAGCGGCGGCGGGTAGTGGCCATCCAGAGACGGTAGATTTTGGTTCCTGGCAAGGCCGCAGCCGACGGACGCCCACAGGCGTAGCCCGGCTACGCCGAGGACCGGTCGGAGGCGAGAACGCCGCCAGGGACCAAAAGATGCCGTCTCTGGAGGGCCGCTACGTCAGATTCCTTGGAGAGCCCGCACGATCATGGGGAAGGCCACGAACGTGCCCACGCTGCTGCCCAGGTTGGTGAAGACCACCACCAGCAGGATGCGGGTGACCTTGTTGGTCCAGAAGCCCCGCACCGAACGGATATCGTCCTGAAGCGTTTCGAAGTCGCGCACCTTGGGTTTGCGCGACATCGTCTCCACCAGGCCGGAAACCCAGCCCGCAGCGATCATGGGATTCAACGAAGTCAGGGGCGCCGCGGCCATCGAGGAGAGAATCGTGAGGGGATGCCCCAGGGCGATCAGGGCGCCCAGCCCGGCCAGCAGGCCGTTGGCCGCAACCCACAGCACCAGCATGTCGGAACCGGTCTTGGCGCCCCCCGCATAGAAGCCGTAGACGAACAGCCCCAGGATGAGCGCCGGCAGACCCCATTTGAACAAGGTGCCCAGACGGCTCTTGGGCGGCAGGCTTTCCAGGGCCGCCAGATCCAGATCGCGCCCCCAGTAGCGCTTGATCCCCGGCACATGGCCGGCGCCCACCACCGCCACGACGCGCCGCCCGGGGGCCGCCTTGATTTTCTGGGCCAGGTAGCGGTCGCGCTCGTCGATGAGGATCTCCCGGATCACCGGCTGGGAGGCGCCGATTTCCTTGAGGAGCCCTTCCAGCACGTCCTCCTGCTTCATGCGTTCGATATCTTCCCGGCTCAGCTCGTCCACCTCACCCAGGGAAAAGACCAGTTGACCGATCAGCTTGACCTTGGCCCAGAGCCCCATGCTGCGCCAGGTGCGCGACAGCGTGATGCGAATGTCGCGATCGGCCGTGCAGACCTCGGCGCCGATCTCCTCGGCGGCTTCCACCGCTGCGATCATCTCCTGGCCCGGCTTGATGTCCAGGCGGTCGGCAATGCGCTTCTGGAAACTGGCCAGGATCAGATTCGACAACAGCAGAAAGGCCTTTTTTTCTTTCACGACCTTGATGATGTCCATTTCCTGCCAGCGGGACTGCTGGCGGATGGATTGCAGGCGCGAGGCGCAAAGCTCCACGCAGACCGTGTCCGGCTGTTCCGCTTCGATGGTCCGCCGCACCAGCTCGGCGCTTTCCCGGGAGACATGCGCCGTGCCGATCAGGGTCACGGTGCGGTCCTCGTACGCCAGCCGGAAAATAGAAGTGTCGTCGCTCATAGGGCTCCTAATCGTGCTTGATTCGAATTGGATATAATAGGTCCTTTAGGCGCCTTGCGCAATACGAAAGCACAATTGGCGAGCGTGCCGGACACCTTTTCAAAGCGGTTGAAATGGGATAGAGTCGGGGGTATGCGAAACCAGACCGATACCACCACCGAGACGCCTGCGCCGGCCGCGTCATCCCCTCCTCTTATCGACCGCCCTCCCTATTACGTGAGCACCGGCAATGAGATCGAGCAGTTCGAAGCGGCCTTCAAGGCCCGCCTGCCGGTGATGCTCAAGGGGCCCACGGGATGCGGCAAGACCCGCTTCGTGGCCTACATGGCCCACCGCCTGGGCCGCCCGCTCGTCACGGTCTCCTGCCACGAGGACCTGTTCGCCTCCGACCTGCTGGGGCGCTATCTTCTCAAAAGCGACGAAACCGTGTGGATGGACGGCCCCCTGACCACCGCCGTGCGCCACGGGGCCATTTGCTACCTGGATGAAATCGTCGAGGCCCGCAAGGACACCACCGTGGTGATCCATCCCCTGACCGACGACCGCCGGCAGCTGTCCGTGGACAAGAAGGGTGAGACCATCCGCGCCCATCCGGATTTCATGATGGTCATCTCCTTCAACCCCGGCTACCAGTCCGTGCTCAAGGACCTCAAGCAAAGCACCCGCCAGCGCTTTGTCAGCCTGACCTTCCGCTACCCCGACGAAGCCCGTGAAACCGAGATCGTCCGCCACGAGGGCGGTATCGCGGAGGATGTCGCCGCCCGTCTGGTGGCCCTGGCCACCCGCATCCGGCGCATCCGGGAACAGGGTTTGACCGAAGGGGCCAGCACCCGCCTGCTGATCTATGCCGCGCAGCTCATCCGCGGGGGCATCGCACCGGACCAGGCCTGCCGGGCGGCCATCTGCCAGCCCCTGACCGACGACGAGCGCCTCCTGGATACCATGGAAGACCTCATCCAGGATTTTTTCTAGACCGGCCATGACCGCCGAAACCGCTTTTGCCGCGCTGACCACCTTCGACCCCGAGCTGGCCCGGTCCCTGGCAGACGCCCGGCGGCCCGACGCGCCGTCCTTGCCCGAACCCGTTCTGGCGGAAATGGCGGACACCATCTTTCTGGCCTTCGAAAAGGCCTTCCACTTGGGAACGGTCGTGGCCGAAGGGTACCGTAAGCTGCTGGAAGACGGCACGGCGCAGGCCGTGGCGACCTACAGCCGTGAAATCCGCCAGGCCTGCGGCCGCAGCGCCGCTCTGGGGGAACATTTGGCCGGCGTGCTGCCCGCCCTGCTGCGCACCGGCGACGACCGCCTCCTGGATGCCTTTCGGCAGACCCTGGCGATCCTCCTGGCCAAGGGCGAATATCTGATCAAAGCCCCCCTGGAACCCCTGCCCGTACTTGCGGCGGCCGACGCCGGAGATGCCCGGGCCTATCTGGCGTTTCTGCGCACCGTGTTCGACCGGCCGCTGTCCTACAACCGCTGTCAGTACCTGGGCAACCTGCTTCCCCGGGCGGTCGGGGGTTTTCCGCCCCTGCGCCGGCGCGCCTGGATCGTCCAGCTCACCCGCCTCGCAGCCGGCCACCTCGATTTGATCGAACCCTGTCTCGAAGGTCTCTCCCAGGGCCTGGAGCGGCTCACCGCCGAGGCCTTGCACAGGTTCGTCGACCGGCTCCTGGCCGAAGCCGTCCGGGACGCCGACGCCGCCCGGCGATTTGCGGCCTTGCGGTCGGGACAGGGGCGGGAGGCCCGCCGCGCCCTTCAGACGGCGGCCACCCTCGAAGAAGATATGGCCCGCTTGAACCGCTATCTCGCCGCGCGCACCGGCCGCGCCGGCCGCATTGCCCCGCTCTCGTCCCTCCGGCCGGTTTTGGGCGACGCGGATGGGGGCGCGCTGCGGGCGGTCAGTGATGGCGTCCGCCTCTATCTGCCGGATACCGTCGATCGCTTTAAAGCCCGCAGCGCGAATGCACACCTATTGCGCACCATGGCCAAATTCGAGGCCGGCCTGATCGAATTCGGCACCTTCACTTTCGATTTGGAGCGGGCCCGGGACCTGGGCTGCCTCGAGGGGACGGAGCCCGCCGGACCCCCGGCCCAAAACGCGGCGCCGGACGTTTTCACGGCCTTCAGCCGCCTCTTTGACAATCCCGGCCTGGCCCTGGACCTCTTGACCATCTACGAGCACGCCCGCATCCGGGTCCGTTTGACCCAGGCGTATCCCGGGCTGGTACGCAGCGGACTGCCCGTCTACCAGGCGGCCTTGAAGGAGCGGATCGCGCAAGCCCCGCCGCTCGGCCTGTTGGACGCCTGCTACGGCGTGCTGGCCCTGGCCATGCCCAGCCGCCAGCTCACCGTGCACCACCCCGCCCGGCAGCGCCTGGTGCAGGCCGCCGGCGCCGCGTTTGCGGCCTGCGATCCGGCGACCATGCGGGTGGAACACTGCGCCGGGCTCGTGGTGCAGACCCATCGTCGCTTCCAGGAAGCCTTCCAGCGCGAAAGTGCGGCCGCGGCCCCCCTCGATCCGCCCTTGCGCATGACCCTGCGGCCGGACCTCGTTGCGGCGGCCGGCCGGGATGTGCGGCCCCAGCTCGACCGCCTGACGGCCGCCCTCGAGCGATGCGGGATATCCCCCTATCGGGGGGATCTGCGCCAGTTGCTGCAGCATACCGAGGGGCGCCCGGGGGTGGAGGCGATCCTCCGGCTGCCCGGCCGCCGCCAACCCGCGGGGAACGAGACCGCCGGGGAAACCGCGCCGCCGCCCCTTTTGCCCGCAAGCCTTCTCGTTCAGGAGGGCCTGGTCCAGGAGATCGAGGACCCCGGCGACGTCGATCGCATCACCTGGTTCAAGGAATGGAACGCTGCCATCGGGGACTACCTCCACGACCACGTGCGGGTGCGCGACCGGCGGCTGAAGGGCGGCGACGAGGCCTTTTACCAAGAGGTGCTGGGCCGCTGCGAGGGGCTGGTGCGCCGCATTCGGCGCTCCTTCGAGCTGCTGCGCCCCGAGGGCCTCGCCCTGCTGCGCCAGTGGGTGGAGGGCGACGACTTCGACTATCGCGCCCTGCTCGATTTCGCCCTGGACCGCAAGGCCGGGCGGCTGCCCTCCGACCGGCTCTATATCAAGCGCGTCAAGCAGCGGCGCGACGTGGCCGTGATGCTGCTGGTTGACCTCTCGCGCTCCACGTCCAATATTGTTAAGGGATCGACCCGTTCGGTGCTGGATGTGGCCAAGGAGGCGGTGGTCCTGTTTACCCAGGCCCTGGAGGTGGTGGGCGACAGCTATGCCGTGGCCGGCTATTCGGGCACCGGCCGGCTGGGGGTCGATTTTTTCCGCATCAAGGATTTCGACGAACCCCTTGGGGCAGCGGTCAAGGCCACCCTGAGCGCCCTGTCGCCCCAACGCAGCACCCGCATGGGGGCCGCCGTGCGGCGCGCCGCCCGGGAGCTCGCCGCCCGGGACAACCGGGTGCGCCTGCTCCTCATGATCGGCGACGGCTTCCCCAACGACACGGCCTACAAGGGGGACTACGCCGTGCAGGACACCCGCCAGGCCATTGCCGAAGCCCGCAGCAGTGGGATCGTCACCCAGGCCATCACTGTGAACCTGCCGGCCAGCCCCAGGCTGGACACGCTGTACGGCCCGGTGCGCCACACCGTCATTACACGGGTCGACGAGCTGCCGGATAAGCTGCTGCGCCTCTACGGGGCCCTGACGCGCCCTTGAGCAGGAGACCTGCCACATGGTGATTTACGACGATATCTTCGAGTGGGAAGGCTGGGGGGGTGAGCTCAAGCTGGCCAAGGGGCGCTGCCGGCTGCGGATCTTCGACCTCAACCGTTCCGACCGCAAGGACGTGCTGCATCTGCGGCCCATGGTGGTGGTCGCCTCGGATCTCCCCCGGGAAGGCATGATGAAGGGCGAGGTTTCGGTGCGCAGCGCCGCCAGCCACATCGCCACGGTGGTGAGCCAACGCTTCGGCATCGACCCCCAGCGCATGCAGTTCGTCGAGTACACCCCCCGGGAAACCTACGGCAAGCACGGCGAGTATGTCATCCAGCCCGGCTACGATGCGGTGGAATTCACCTGGGAGGACGGTCTGGCCCTCTTCCCGCGCCTCAAGCCCGTCGATCCCGAGTTGGTCGCGATCCTACGGGAATGGCTGGAAGACACCCCTGCCGCGACACCCCGGCTTGACGACGAACCGGGGTAACGCCTCTACCCACAAAGGCAAGGACTTCAACACCAGCGCGGCCCAGCCCTTGAATTCGGCATGGCGAGGGGAAGAGGCTCAGTCCCGTCCCCAAAGACCGAAACGCTTCAGGTTGCGCCGCACCGCGTTCCACTGGCAATAGAGATGCGCCGCCAGAAATACCATAAATCCGAAGGCCGCCCCTTCATGGATCCAGCGCAGCAGGTGGCGCAGCCCCCGCAAGCTTCCGCCGCGCGGCAGGATCCAGTTGATCAGGCCGGTTACAGCCAGAACCACGATCGCCAGGAAAAGCAGCACCTGCATCCGCCAGCGGGTTTGCGGCCGCAATGTCACGAGAGACTCCTTCCGATTATCGATGCCTTAGCGGTGGGCGCACCATGCCGGCACACACCTATGCCGAGCACGGCGGACATGGGGGGCGCCAAATCCGGCGGAGATGCTGTGCGGCGCAGGTGCAGGCACGCCATGGTCCCATCGGCGGGGCATCAGGCGGTCTTCAACATGCTCTCCCGGCTGACCATGCCCCGGAAGCGGCCCTCGGCATCCACCACGGGCAAGCGTTTGAGCCGCTTTTCGACCATCAGGGCGATGGCCTCTTCGATGGGCGTGTGCTCGCCCACGATCACCAGATCGGTCTTCATGACGTCGCCGGCCGTCTTCTCCCGCAACGTCTTGCGCAGCTCCCGGCTGCATTCGTGGGGGGTTTTGAAAGTCAGCTTGCAGGAAAGATAGTCCCAGAATCCCTGGCCCTTGCCGGCAAAGGCGCCCAGCAGGTCGCGGTCCGAAATCATCCCCAGGAAGTGCCCGCCCTGCGAGACCACCGAAACCCGCTGGATATCGTCGGTATCGATCTTGCGGATGACCTCCTCCACCGGCGTCTCCGGCCGCACGGTCTGGCTGTCCCGGCGCATGATGTCCGCTACATAGCGCACATCGCGCACTTCCACATTGCGCTGCCGGAAGTCCTCCCAGTCCGGGGATTCCCGGGTGATGGTGCGAAAGACGTCCACCCGCGACAACATGCCCGTCAGCACCCCGTTTTCATTGACCACCGGGAGGCGCTTGACGTCCTTGCGCAACATGAGGTCCACCGCGTCGGAAAGCCGATGGTCTTCGGCAATCACCACTGCCGGCCGGGTCATGATGTCTGCGGCCTGTTTGCCGGCCAGGGCCTCCAGGGCGCGATCCCGCCGATCCGGGGCCGAGGCCGCCAGAAGGCCCAGGCGCAGGGGCATGCCCGCCCGGTAGACCAGGTCCCCCTGGGTGATGATGCCCACCGGCCGTCCGGCCGGGTCCACCACCGGCATACCGGTGAAGCTGGCCGGGAGCAGCCGTTGCACCACTTGGCTCACCGGCGTTTCGGGCTGCACCCGTTGGGGATCGGCGGTCATGATGTCGCGCACCTTGATCTGCCGCGGGATGAGGTGCTGGCGCGTTTTGTAGGCGCGCACGTCCAGGTCGCAGACCGCCACGATGCCGTCCGGAACCATCTCCTCGAGCGCGGCCACCACCGCCTCGGCTTCCGAGGACGGCAGCACGATTTCGATCTTGACCGGCATGTTGTAGGAAATGGTCAACAGGCTCTGGGAGGCCACCTCCCCGGTCTCGTAGCAGCCCGCGATCCCGCGGGAGACAAAGCAGCGGGCCGCGATTTTAAGACGTTTGACGTAATCCGTCACCGCCTCGTGGAGCGGCTGGCCCTGGCTGCGGACCTCTTCCGCTGCATAGATCGTAATCCGCCGATAGCTCATGGCCATGTGGCACCTCCTTTGAACAGGATCTGGACCAGCCAGATGCCGGCCAGGACCAGACCGATGCCGCCGATGTTGTGGGCCAGGAAGGCCAGCGCGGCCCCGCCGAAGCCCCCGCCGCGGAGGGATTCCACCACCTCCAGGGCGTAGGTGGAAAAGGTCGTCAGGGCGCCCAGGAAACCGGTCATGAAAAACAGCCGCACGCCGGGCGTCAGGAGCGGCAGGCGGTCCACCAGGGCGAAGGTGAGCCCGATCATGAAACAGCCCAGCATGTTGGCTGCAAAAGTGCCCCAGTTCAAACCCGTCCCGAACAGGCGGATGGCCCCCAGGGACACCAGGTAGCGCCCCGCCGCCCCCAGGCTGCCGCCCGCCATGACGATCAGAATTTTGGCAAGAAAACCGGTCATGCTGATCAAAGGCACCTTTGGCCGGGAAATGGATCCGTCAAGAGGTTCGCTAGGCTGGTGATACACATTTTCTACGGCCTCGCCTCCAGGAAAATATACATCGGCATGGCGGGCACGTGCGGGCGACATCGTTCGATCCTTTTTTGCATAATCTACATTCTTACGCATTTCAACGTATTAAAAATGCAAAACGGGCCGACAACCGTCGGCCCCTACACAAATCCATCGCAGATGCAGTGCCCTCCATCATCGCGGTTCCCATTATTGTGTAGGGCACTTTTTTATGTACAAATGCCGGCCAGACTGGCATGAAATTTTGGCGTACGGTCACAATCTTCAATATTGCCACAATTATGCTGAACCGCTGGGAGGCGGATATGTTCGGTTGGAAACGCTCGATTCCCGGACCCGAAGTGGATCAGGCCCAGATCAACGCCGATCGGTCGGACGCGGTGGTGGTCGTGGGGGTGCCGCATGACGAGAATTCATCGTTCTTGCGCGGTCCGGCCCTGGCCCCACGGCTGATTCGGGAGGCTTTGGCGAGCGCGTCGTCGAATCTGTGGACCGAAAACGGCATCGATCTGGGGCAGGAAACGGCGTGGCGCATGGATGGTGATATCGATTTCACTGAGCACGGCAAGGCCTTTGGCGAGATCGAGCAGCAGATTGAAACCCGCCTGTCGCAACAATACCGGGTGGTTTCGCTGGGGGGCGACCATGCGATAACCTATCCCATTTTGCGCGCCTATAGCCGCTTCTACCCCGATCTCACGCTCATCTACCTGGATGCCCATCCGGATTTGTACGACGAACTGGACAGCAATCGGTATTCGCACGCCTGCTCCTGCGCCCGCATCATGGAGGAGCGGCTGGCCCAGCGTCTGGTGCAGGTGGGCATCCGCACGGCTACCGGTCACCAGCGCGAGCAGGCCCGGCGCTTCGGGGTCGAAACGATCTCCATGCGCAACCTTCATCTGGTAAATACGCTTCAGGTCGAAGGGCCCGTCTATCTCTCGCTTGATCTGGATTGCCTGGATCCGGCCTTCGCCCCCGGCGTTTCCCATTACGAGCCCGGCGGGTTGAGCACCCGCGAGGTGCTGCGCTTCCTTCACCAACTAGGCGGCTGCCTGGTGGGCGCCGACATCGTAGAATTCAACCCCAAGCGCGACTCACAGGGCATCACGGCCATGGTGGCGGCCAAGCTATTGAAAGAAATCCTGGGCCGGATGCTGGCCTGAACGCATCTTCGGCGACAAGCTGTTTCCTATCAGCTGGCATACGTTTGTTCCACCTATTGAAGCGCTGCCGCACGCCTATTCCCGATGCCCGGCATCCTCCGGCACCACGAACAACGTCAGCCCCTCCCGGCCTTGAACACGCACCGGGCACCCGGCCTCGATCGGCGGGCCGCCGCCCCGGCGCTCGGCCTTCCACAGCTCGCCGCGCACCTGGACATAGCCGGTAGGGTCCAGCCGTTGCTTGGCAATGCCACGCACACCGACCATATCAGCCCTCCGGGCGGTGTCGGGAGCATCCGGATCATAGGCCCGCCAGACAAATGGAAACAGCACGATGTCCTTGACGAACCAACCCACGACAATGACCCAGAAGAGCCATTGGGGCAACGTGACCCATTGACGGGCCACCACCACGACGAGCACCACCACCACGAGTTCGACGGCACACAGCAGCCCATAGCGAAGGTAGACCGCCGGTTTTATAGGGGGGTGTCTCTTGGGCATAGGCATCGTCTTGCGCAGAGCGCGCCTTGGCGGCGGAATGCCACGGCACATTGGGATTGAGGGCGTAATGCGTCTGTGAAGGGTGCCCGAAGGTGCTTCCCTTGACAGGCAGCCGTGCGCGGTGTTCTAGCGGGCGGCGTTTATCCTCGGCCTGCGGACCATAAAGCTGCAACAGCGCCGCATTTGAGTGTTGGCGCCGCCATCAAAGGGACGATATCGAAGCGCTGGTCTCCCGCCTCAACGACGAAGGCGTTTCTTTTTTCAGCGAGGTGCAGACCTATCCCGCCACCGGCAAAAAACTGGTCTACTGCCGCGGGCCGGAAGGCATTATCCTCGAATTCGCCCAGTACCGCTAAAGCTTCCCAAACAATAACGCCGCAAGAAGATACATTCCCACCGCTACCCCCATCACCCCCATGAAGCCGATCTCGATGGCCATCAGGGGTGCCGCCAGGGCGC
>CAYMQN010000010.1:16959-36098 GCA_964392545.1 uncultured Desulfobacteraceae bacterium | reverse complement strand
CTAATATTTTTACTTATTTTTAAAGATAATAGCATAATGCCGGAAAACAATCAATAAAAAAGGATTGGCGCCCGCAGGCGCCAATCCTTACATCAGGTCAAGCTTGGCTGAATGTCGACGTTTACAGCAGGAACGGCACCATCAGGAGCGCGACGACGTTCAGGATCTTGATCATCGGGTTGACGGCCGGACCGGCGGTATCCTTGTAGGGGTCGCCGACGGTGTCGCCCGTTACGGCGGCCTTGTGGGCATCGCTGCCCTTGCCGCCCAGATGACCGTCCTCGATGTATTTCTTGGCGTTATCCCAGGCCGCACCACCCGTGGTCATGGACAGGGCCACGAACACACCGGTCACGATGGAGCCGATCAGCATACCGCCCAGGGCGATCTTGCCGAGGAGGAAGCCCACCAGAAGGGGCGCTGCCACCGGCAGAAGGGCCGGTACCAGCATCTCCTTGAGGGCGAACTTGGTCACGATGTCGACACAGGCGCCATAATCCGGTTTGGCCGTGCCTTCCATGATCCCGGGGATTTCACGGAACTGGCGACGGACTTCGTCGACGACCGCGCCACCGGCGTTGCCGACGGCCTTCATGGCGATGGAGGCAAACAGGTAAGGCAGGAGACCGCCGATGAAGAGCCCGATGATGACGTTCACGTCGGACAGGTCGAACGCCATGGCTTCCTTGCCCCCGCCCTGGATCTGGAATTCCATGACATAAGCGGCAAACAGCACCAGGGCGGCCAGACCGGCCGAACCGATGGCATAGCCCTTGGTGACGGCCTTGGTGGTGTTGCCCACCGCATCCAGGGGATCGGTGACGGCGCGCACGCTCTCGTCCATCTCAGCCATCTCGGCGATACCACCGGCGTTGTCGGTAATGGGGCCGTAGGCGTCGATGGCGATGACCATCCCGGTCATGGACAGCATGGAGATGGCGGCCATGGCGATGCCGTAGAGCCCGCCGAAGTTAAAGGCCAGCAGGATGGCGGCGCAGATGGCCAGAACCGGGGCGGCGGTGGCCTGCATGGAAACCGCCAGGCCGGCGATGATGTTGGTGCCGTGGCCGGTGGTGGAGGCATCGGCAATGGCCTTAACCGGGCCATAGATCCCGGTGTAGTATTCGGTGATGATGACGATCACGACTGTCAGCACCAGCCCGATCAAAGTGCAGTAAAAGATGTTCATGGCCGAAATATCGGGGATACCGCCCATGAATTTCATCGTGGCGAAATAAAAGGCCACGCCGGCCAAAATGGCCGCACCGAACATGCCTTTATAAAGGGCGCCCATGATATAGCCGCCGCTGCCCAGGCGGACGAAGAAAACGGCGATCATGGAGGCGATGATCGAGATGGCGCCCAGAACCAGCGGAAATTCGGTGGCGATGGCGATATCCGGGAACAGCAGATGCCCGATGAGCATGGCGGCCACGGCCGTAACGGCGTAAGTTTCGAACAGGTCGGCGGCCATACCGGCGCAGTCGCCTACGTTGTCGCCCACGTTGTCGGCGATCGTGGCCGGGTTGTGCGGATCGTCTTCGGGGATGCCGGCCTCGACCTTGCCCACCAGGTCGGCGCCGACGTCGGCCCCCTTGGTAAAGATCCCGCCGCCCAGACGGGCAAAAATGGAAATCAGGCTGCCGCCGAAACCGAGGGCAACCAGCGCGACGACATCATGGGTGATGGTGTAGTAGCCGGCAACCGAGGTCAAAGCCAGGCCGGCCACGATCATTCCGGTCACGGACCCGCCCTTGAAGGCCATGGACAAACCGGCGGCCATCCCCTTGCGGGCGGCTTCCGCCGTGCGCACGTTGGCCAGCACGGAAACCCGCATGCCGATGTAGCCCGCGCAGAAGGACGCCACTGCCCCCACGAGGAAGCCAATGGCGGTTTTGGCGCCCATGGTGAAAAAGATGACGACAAAAATGACGGCCCCTGCAATCCCCATACTCTTCATCTGGCGATTGAGGTAGGCGATGGCGCCTTCCTGGATGGCGCCGGCGATTTCCTGCATTCTTTCGTTTCCGGCCGGTGCGCCCTTGACGATGGCGGCCAATATAATGGCGAATAGAATACCGGCTACACCTACAAGCGTGCATGTCAGCGGCAGATTGTTAAATACAACGTCCATTCTTTCCTCCATCAGATGTTTCGGGTGAATTCCTGGTTCCTCCATGAAACCTGTTCATACCGGCTTTCGCCCCGTGGCGAAGGACGGTAACGGCGGCATCACTGGCCCGGGCGAGAACCGCGTCCAGCATCCCGTCTTCCTCGATGCTGAAGGCTCCCAGCACGTGCTCGATAACATCGCTCCCGCGAGCCGGACGCCCGATGCCGATGCGCAGACGGGCGAATTCCCCGCTGCCCAGGGCATCCATGACTGATTTCAAACCGTTGTGGCCTCCATGCCCTCCTTTCTCTTTGATTTTTAAGCGTCCAAAGGCAAGATCAATATCGTCGTGAATGATCAATACATCCTTCGAGGAGACACCGTAATGCGACAGCAAACGCAAGACGGGCGGACCGCTGTGGTTCATGAAGGCCTGAGGGGCGGCCAGCATCACGGCCTGCTCAGCGATGGGACCGATGCCGTAACGGCAGTCGAACCGATGGTATCGCAGCGGGACCCCATAGTCGCGACTGATGCGGTCGATGACCAGGAACCCGATGTTATGCCGGGTCTGCCGGTACTTTTCACCGGGGTTTCCCAGCCCCACGATCATGAAACACGGCCGACGGGCTTGGCGCCATCGGACCCGCCAATGGTCAAAAAGGCTCACGGTCTTACGGCGGCCGGCCAGGGCGCGTATGCGGGAAACGGCTTCACAGGGATCGCCGAAAATGCAGCGGACGGCAAACGCTAATCCGCGGTCGGTGCTTCGGCGCCTTCGGCTTCGGCCTCACCTTCCGTCTCGGCTGCGCCCGCTTCACCTTCTTCGACCTCTTCCTCCTCTTCTTCTTCCTCTCTGCGGATACTGAGGATCGTCAATATGGTAAAGTTGGTGTCGTGCACCAGCTCGATTTCGCCTTCGATCTCGATATCCTCGACATGCACCGAATCCCCGATAGCCAGATCGGTGATGTCGATCTCGATAACCTCCGGAATCGCCGAAGGGAGGCAATAGGCTTCGATCTCGTGGCGAATGACCTGGAGCATGCCCCCCTCTTCGACGCCCTTGCTCTTGCCCACGGTCACCACCGGAATCATCACGTTGACTTTTTGACCCTTGGCGACTTCGTAGAAATCGGCATGTAGAAACTTGCCACTGACCGGGTGGCGCTGCAGCTCTTTGAGCATGGTCGTGTGGGATCCGCCGCCCTCAACGTTCAGCTTGACAAAAACCTGGAGCGTTTTGGTGGCTTTGATGACCTGCTCCATGTCATAGATGCTGACACTGACGGGCTGCGTCTCTTTGCCCGGTCCGTAAAGGACGGCGGGAATCGCACCCTCCCGGCGCAAGGCCCGGGCCGGGTTGTTCCCTCTGGTTTCACGTGGTTTGGCTGTTAATTCGATGAACTCCAAAAATCTGTCCTCCCTTGATCGTATCTTCCGCGACCACCGCAGCGCTCAGGCCTCCGGCGGTTCTGGATATTCATGTCAATCCTATCGAAGGACGACGAAGACGCGCTCCGTCGTCGCGCATGCGCTAGACGAACAGCGATGTCACCGAGTCGCCGCGATGACTGCGGATAATCGCCTCGCCCACCAGTTCGGCGATGCTCAAAACCTTGATCTTGTCGCAGGCCGCAACTTTATCGCGCAACGGGATGGTATCCGTCACGACGACACTTTTCAAGTGGGAATTGTAAATCCGGTCGATGGCCGGTCCGGAAAGGACGGCGTGGGAACAACAGGCGTGCACTTCGCTGGCACCATGTTCCGTGACCGCGGTGGACGCTTCCACCAGCGTACCGGCCGTGTCGGCCATATCGTCCAGGATGATGGCGATTTTGTCTTTAACGTCCCCGATGACGGCCATGGCTTTGGCCACGTTGGGTTTGTCGCGACGTTTGTCGATGATCGCCAGATCGGCATTCAGACGTTTGGCAAAGGCTCGGGCCCGGACGACCCCCCCGGTATCCGGGGAAATGACCACCAGATCGCCGCTGAAATGGTTGCGGATATATTCG
This sequence comes from uncultured Desulfobacteraceae bacterium, assembly GCA_964392545.1. Lineage (GTDB taxonomy): Bacteria > Desulfobacterota > Desulfobacteria > Desulfobacterales > UBA5852 > JABZFP01. The sequence continues at coordinate 31,964 of CAYMQN010000010.1, read as the reverse complement.
AGAATCACGGGCGCGGCAAAGAGATTGTCCACCGGCACGTCGAAAAAGCCCTGAATCTGTCCGGCGTGCAAATCCATGGTGATGATGCGGTTGGCCCCGGCGGCCTCCAACATGTTGGCCACCAGTTTGGCGCTGATGGGCACCCGCGGGGCCACCTTTTTGTCCTGCCGGGCATACCCATAATAGGGGATAACCGCCGTCACCCGCCTTGTCGAAGACCGTTTGAAAGCATCGATCATCAACAGTAGCTCGACCAGGTTGTCGTTTACCGGATGGCAGGTGGACTGAACGATGAAGACATCTTTGGAGCGCACATTTTCATCGATTTCGATCTGGATTTCACCGTCGCTGAAGGTTTTGACCTTGGCGCCGCCCAAGGGCATGTTCAGATAGTCACAAATTTTCTGGGTCAGGAGGGGATTCGAGTTGCCGCTGAATATCGCCAGTTTTCCCATTAATGCGTCCGGTGGAGATAGGGTGAAGGTTCATAAAAAATGGCTGGGGCGGGAGGATTCGAACCTCCGAATGCAGGGACCAAAACCCTGTGTCTTGCCACTTGACGACGCCCCAAGCGCTTACAAAAAATCCGCCAACGAATCGACCGCGCCTTTTAGACAATCAGGGTTGTCTCAAAAACTTGCCAACCGGCGTGCGCTGTGAAACGCTGCCGGGCTTTGCGAGCCTCGTCGGCCGATGCAAAAACACCGAATACGGAAGATCCGCTCCCGGACATGAGGGCGCCGCGCGCCCCGGATCGGTTGAGTCTCGCTTTGATCGTTGCGATGACCGGGCAATGCTCTACGGCAACGACTTCCAGGTCGTTGCAAAGGTGCGCGGCAGCATCGAAAATATCTCGTTTTAAAAGGAAGCCTTTAAGTTTTTTTTCACATTTTGTCAATCGTAAATTCAGCCCCCCGTAGATCTCCGCAGTGGCCAGCCCCTGCCCCGGGAAGACCACCAGCAGGGCATAAGGCGGCAAACCGCTCCAGGGTGTCAACTGCTCGCCGACCCCGGTGGCCAGCGCCGGCCGGCCGTAAAGAAAAAAGGGGACATCGGCCCCCAGCTTCAGCGCCAGGTCCGCCAAAACGCGTGGCGCAAGGGGCTCCCGCACGTCGCTGTTGAGCGCTTGCAATACGGCGGCGGCATTGCTCGAACCACCCCCGAGTCCGGCCCCGGCCGGAATGCGTTTTTCCAGGTGTATCGACAGGCCGTTAAATGGGGAAGATCCCCTTTGCCGGCGGTAGGTTGTTTGGAACAGGCGCGCTGCGCGGAGCGCCAGGTTGGTGTCATCCGTCGGGATTCCCGGGGCCTCGCACGACAGCTGGATATCGTCGCCTTCGTAACACAGAAGGATGCGGTCGTACAAATCGAGGCAGGCCATCAGCGTGACCAGTTCATGGTAGCCGTCGGGCCGCCGGCCGGTCACCGCCAGAAAAAGATTGATTTTGGCCGGCGACAGCAGCTCGCGCACAAGATGGGCCATGGCCTCTGAATCTCCCGCCCGGGCGAAAACAGCGGACGCAAGGGCATTGCAACAAAAGGACATCGCCCGGACTTTCCGCCGGCAGCTTCTCATTTGTCGTTCGTGACCGTCCAGAAGGGGTAGATTTTGGTTCCTGGCAAGGCCGCAGCCGACGGGCGCCGGACGGCGTAGCCGTGGGAGCGGCAGCGAGGCGTAGCCCGGCTACGCCGAGGACCGACCGGAGGTGAGAACGCCGCCAGGGGCCAAAAGATGCCCGTTCTGGACGGGCACCTCAGGATTTTTCCTTCACATACAAAATCCGCAGATCGTAAAGGATGCTCTTGAGCATGTTGCCCTCTTCGGCACTCAGGTTGCCCTGGGTCTTTTCCTCCAACATCCCCAACAGGTCGATGGTCTGCTTGGCCAGCGACAGGTTTTTGCTCATCTCGCCGGTGGTCGGATCGGCCAGAACGCCGAGCTGCACCAAGGCCGAAGAATTCAGTGAGATGACAAAGGTGGGGAAATCGATCTTGGGCAACTGGGCGGTTTCCCCTTCCTTCTGGTAGGCGTGCTTGGCCCGGGCGGCCTCGGAATCAGTGGTTTGCTCTTTTCCAGCGGCGTCGGACGACGCGTCCTTGAGGACAAAATCTTTGGCGTCTTCGCTCATGATGCTTCTCCCTGTCTGTGTTGGCGCCCTGGCGGCGGGCAGCGATCCGGCCGCCTACATGCGGCATTCGGTAAACTCGATCGGCATAACCGATTTGACCAGCGGCAGGGCGCGCAGCTCTTCCAGCACGGCCGCGGGGATGCAGGTGTCCGTGCTCAGAAAGATGATGTTGTGGTTGCCCTCCTCCTCCTGACCCACCTGCATGCGGGCGATGTTGATAGCATGCTTGCCGAGGGTCATGCCGATGCTCCCGATGGCACCGGGCTTGTCGAGATTGTGGATAATGGCCGCGTGCCCAAGGGGAATCATCTCCAGCCGGAAATGGTTGATCCGCACGATGCGCGGGTCCTTTTTGCCATAGATCGTGCCGGCCAGGGTGCAGGCCATTTCCGTCGTGGCGGCCCGGACCGTCACCAGATTCAGGAATTCGTCCGACTCGGCGCTGGCCGTTTCGCTCACCTTGATGCCCCGCTCCTTGGCCAGAATCGAGGCATTGACCGAGTTGACATCGTCCTTGACCGTCGCCGTGAGGATGCCCTTCAAAATGGCGGTGGTGACCGGCGACAGATCGAGCCCCTGGAAATCCCCCGCATATTCGATGGCCACCTCCTGCAGCGCACCGCTGAGCAATTGGGGCATGACGCAGCCCATATGGTCCCCCAGGGCCAGAAACGGTTTCAAGCGCACCAGCAGTTCCCCCGTAACGGAGGGCACATTGACCGCGTTGACCACCGTGCCGTAGTGGAGATAATCCACGATCTGCCTGACCACGGCCACGGCCACGTTGGTCTGGGCTTCGCGGGTGGAAGCCCCCAAGTGGGGCGTGCAGATCAAGCGGTCCAGCTTCATCAGCGGGGATCCCTCGGGGGGTTCGGTCTCGAAGACATCCAGAGCCGCACCCGCCACTTTGCCCGACACCATTGCGTCATGCAAATCCGCCTCGTTGACGATTCCCCCGCGGGCACAGTTGACCAGCATGACCCCGTCTTTCATTTGGTCGAAGGCCGCCTTGTCGATCATGCCGGCGGTGTCCTTCAATTTGGGAACGTGCACCGTGATGAAATCGGACTGCCGGTAAAGGGCCTCGAGACCGACGGTCTCGAAGCCGGCCTTTTCGATCCGCTCCGGATTGACATGGGGATCGTGGACGATGACTTTGAAGTGCAGGCCGCGGGCACGGTCCGCCACGATGGACCCGATTTTGCCGAAGCCGATGACCCCCAGCGTCTTGCCGCAGATTTCCCGCCCTTGAAGCTTCTTCTTGTCCCAACGCCCCGCCCGCAGCGAAGCCGTGCCCTGGGGCACGTTGCGGGCCAGCGCCATCATCATGGCAACGGCGTGTTCGGCCGTGGTGATGACGTTGCCGTCCGGCGTGTTCATGACCACGATCCCGCGCTTGGTGGCGGCGGGGATATCCACATTGTCGAGGCCGATGCCGGCCCGGCCCACAACCTTGAGGCGACGCGCAGCCGAGAGGAGATCGTCGGTCACTTTGGTCGCGCTGCGAATGATCAGGGCGTCATAGTCACCGATGATCTCCTTGAGGGCCTCGGGGCCGAGTCCCGTCTTGACATCCACAGCGATGCCCTGTTCTGCTTCCAGCATGCGTATGCCGACTTCCCCGAGGTTGTCGCTGACCAGCACCTTCATTCATTGCCTCCACAAGTTTAATTAAATATTTCAAGCAGTTCTGGCGGATACAAATGTGCCCGACATCTTAGAGAAAAACGCGAGGGGTTTCAACAGGTTTTTTCCGCAAACCGTTTGGGGACGGCTGCACCGCCGGGTTTGGCTATTGCCAAGCACCGGCCCATTGCGTATGCTGGCGCCGGACATCGCGGGCCATGGCAGGGTTTGCATGGCCCGTGGGCCGCAGGACAGGGGGATGGAAAAACGAGAGCACCGGACGGGGTACGGGTGTTGGGTTCGCAGCCGCTGAAGGGGCGCTCGAACGGCACCGCAGCACTTAGGATGGCACGTCCATCCGGGAAAGGAGACGACCATGACCGCTAAACCAGGAAAGGAAACCATCGTCGGCTGGATCGGAGCCGGCGTAATGGGCCGCTGGATGTGCCAGCACATCATGGACAACGGCTTTGCGGTCGTGGTGCACAACCGTACCCGCGCCAAATGCGACCCCCTCCTGGCCTCCGGCGCGGTCTGGGCGGACACGCCGGCCGAGGTGGCCCGGCAGGCCGATACGGTCTTCACCATGGTCGGATTTCCGGCGGACGTGCGCGAGGTCTATCTGGGTGTCGACGGGATTCTGGCCGGGGCGCACGAAGGTCTGATCGCCGTCGACATGACCACCACCGAACCCAGCCTGGCCCAAGAGATCGCCGCGGCCGCCGAGCCACTGGGCGTGCGTATGGTGGATGCGCCGGTATCCGGCGGCGATGTGGGGGCCCGCAATGCCCAACTGTCCATCATGGTGGGCGGGGAGCCGGACGCCGTCGCAGCGGTCCGCCCCCTGCTGGAACGCATGGGCCGGCAAATCGTCCACCAGGGTCCGGCCGGCGCCGGCCAGCACACCAAGATGTGCAACCAGATCGTCATCGCCGGCACGATGATCGGCGTCTGCGAAGCGCTGCTCTATGGCACCAAGGCCGGACTCGATCTGAACCAGGTCCTGGAGAGCATTTCCGGGGGGGCCGCCGGCTGCTGGTCGCTGACCAATTTGGCACCACGCATTCTGAACCGCAATTTCGACCCGGGCTTCTTCGTGGCCCATTTCATCAAAGATATGGGGATTGCCCTGGAGGAGGCCCGCCGCATGAACCTATGCCTGCCGGGCCTGGCCCTGGTGCATCAGCTCTACCTGTCGGTAGCGGCCCACGGCGGCGCGCAAGCGGGCACCCAGGCCCTGATGCTGGCCCTGGAGCGCATGAGCCGTGTGGCGGTCGCAACGCCTCCGGGCGCTTGAAACGAAACCGGGGGGCATCCGAAAACCACAGCCTGCAGGGTGTGGAAGCCCCCGAGGGGGCCAAAGGGCGCCGGGGCCTTCGGGCCTGAGGCGCCGTTATCCAGATGCTGCGGGCGCGCCTCAGCCGGCATTCTCCCCGGCGGCCAATTTGGCGTTTTGCTCGGCCACCTTTTCCTTGAGGCGATCGATCAGCTCGTCCGGCGATTCCCTGGACAGAATTTCCTTGAACTGGGAGCGGTAGTTCTTGATCAGGCTGATGCCTTCGACCTTGACGTCGTACACCCGCCAGGTGCCGTCGGCCTTGATCAGGCTGTAGTCCACCGGAATGCGGTTGCGCTCGGAGACGATGAACGTCTTGACCACGGCCAGGGGCCGTGAATCATGGATATACTGTTCGTCGAACGCGATGGTTTCGTCGTTGTAGCCCCCTTGGATGCGGTCGACATAGATATTGCCCAAAAGGTCCGAAAAAACGTCGACGAAGCGTTTTTGCTGGGATTCGCTGAACTTTCGCCAGTTGCGGGCCAGGGTGCGTTTGGAGACCTCTTCGAAATCGAAGACGGGCGCCACGATCGACCAGAATTTTTCGCGCTGCTCGGCCTTTTTGGCCGGATCGTCGGTCTCGTACCGGGGATCCCGGAGCACCGCCAGAGCCTCGTCCATGGGACCTTTGAGGACGTCCATGGGTTCGTCGGCCGCGGCCGACGGCACCGGCAGGGCCATTGGCAGCAGCAGGATTACAGCCAGCAGGGTTAGCGCATATCGTTTCATCATGGCACTCTCCTCTTTGGTGAAGGGGCGGCCATCGCTGCACGGCAGTCGACGGCGCCCGGGGCGGGATCTTATACCCCGCCAAAGACATATTTGCTGATCAATTCCTCGATATCCAGGGCGGATTCCGTTTCGATGATGGTCTCACCGGGCTTCAGGACCAGTTCGGAGCCGCCGGGGCTCAATTTGATGTATTTGTCGCCGATCAATCCCGTTGTTTTCACCGAGGCGATGGTGTCGTCGGTGACGATGACGTCGCTTTGGAGCTTCAAGCGCACCTCGGCCGTCAAGCGCTCGGCATCCAGCGTGATGGCCTCCACCTTGCCGATCGGCACGCCGGCCATTTCCACGTTGGCCCCGACCTTCAACCCGCTTACGGATTCGAAATAGGCCGTTAAATGATAATAATCCCGGCTTAGAATTTCCATCTTACCCAATTTCACCGTCAGATAGCCCACACTCAGGATACCGATAAAGACAAATAGTCCGACAGCCGTTTCGATCGAGGCTTTCTTCATGGGTCCACTCCGTATCTAACAAACACTGAATTGGTAGATGATTTCTTTGTTCGCCAGGGCGCGGGCCAGGGTGCGCTCCGGATGACCATTGCGCTCGACCTCGGCAAAGCCGGCGCTGACCGTCAGGCAGGCCTCCCGGTGCGAGCGGATATCGGCGATTTCCCGCCCCTCCAAAACGCGCCCCAGTTTCGCGCAGACCATTTTGGCCTGGGATCGATTGGTGAACGGCAGCAGCAGCAAGACGGTATCGGGCCCGATCAGGGTGCAAGTGTCGGTAATGCGCAGCTTCAGGCGCACCCGCTCGGCAAAGCGTTCGGTCACCCCCTGGCGGCCGGATTCGCGCGCCGACGAGACCTCCTCCAGGTTTTCAATGGTCAGCACCACCAGCGCAAAGGGCACATGGTGCCGCTGCATGCGGGCCATTTCCTCGTTGAAATGAGACACCCAGGCGCCGTCCTTGTGCGTATCGGAAATGTCACCCGGGGGATTCTCGAAACCCTGGATGAATTCATGCACCACCGGATCGGATATCCGTTGCAGCTCGTTGGGCGTGCCCGCGTAAATGATGCGCCCCTCGTGCAGCATGGCGATGCGCTGGGAGAAATAGAACACGTCCGGAATCTCATGGCTGATCAGGACCGCCGTAAAGCCGAGCTTCTGCTGGTATTCGGCGATCATGGTGTGAACACTGTTCTTGCGCACCGGATCGAGGCCGGTGGTCGGCTCGTCGAAGAGCACGACCTCCGGATCGGTGACCAGGGCCCGCGCCAGGGCCACGCGTTTCTTCATGCCCCCCGACAATTGGGACGGATAGTCATCGTCGATGGGGCCCAGATCCATTTCCCGCATGCGCTGATGGACACGCGTATCGATCTGACCGGCGTCCAGGCGCATCCCCTCCTGAAGGGGAAGGGCGATATTTTCATAGACGGTCATCGAATCGAAGAGGGCCGAATTTTGGAACATGTAGCTGAAACGCCGGCGCAGTCGACGGCGCCCCCGCCCGCTGAGGGCACTTAAACGCTGACCCTCGATGGTGATCCGGCCCTCATCGGGTTCCAGCAGGCCGATGATGTGCTTCAACAGAACGCTCTTGCCGCCGCCGCTCTTGCCGATGATGGTCGTAATCTGGCCCTTGTAGATCTCCAGGTCGATACCCCGCAGAACCTGGTTGCCGTTGAAGGCCTTGCAAACGCCCTCGAATTGGATGAACGGTGTGGTCATGGTTACAAGAGCAGGGATGTCAGAATGTAATCGGTAATCAGCACCAGCACACTGGCAATGACCACCGCCGAGGTGGTTGAAATGCTGACGCCCTTGGCGCCGAAGCCGCTTCCCTCATGGGTGGTATAGCCCTTGAAGCAGCAGACCGTAACGACCACGATGGCAAACACCACCGATTTGATGAAGCCGCTGGTGACATCGCTCATGGCCACGCTGGACTGGACCCGCGCGAAGTAGATGCCCGAGTTGATGCCCAGGAGGAGCACGCCCGTCAGATAGCCGCCGATGATGCCCACCACGTCGAACATGGCGGTCAGCAGCGGCATGCTGATCAGGGTCGCCGCCAGTTTGGGGCTCACCAGAAACCGGATGGGGTTGATGTCCATGGTCTGCAGGGCGTCGATCTGTTCGGAGATGCGCATGATGCCCAGTTCGGCCGCCATGGCCGACCCGGCCCGCCCGATCAGCATGATGGCCGTCAGGACCGGCCCCATTTCCCGGATCAGCGAAAGGGCCACCGCCGCCCCCAGAACCCCCTCGGAGCCGAATTTGACCAGGGTGTAGTAGCCTTGCAGCCCCAGCACCATGCCGGTGAAAACGGCGGTCAGGCAAATGACGGAAACCGACTTGGTGCCGATGAAATAGACCTGCTGCAGGATCCTGCCCACCGGGAAGGGCCACTGAAAGATCAGCAGGAAGCTGCGCAGAAAGAAGAGGGCATAACGCCCCAGACGACGCAGGCGCGCCAGGGCGATCTGTCCCAGCAAGCGCAAGGGCTCCCATGGAAAGGTCATGGCGTTCATCGTGTTCCCGTTTCTGAAGCGGGTCGACGTCATGGAATCCGCAACGGACCACCGTCCGTCCTGTGCGGCGATGCGCTGGCCATCGGCCCGATCCACACCATATCATCGTAAGGGGAATGGCCGTGCAGGGGTTTGCCATCCGGCCGGGATCAAAATTAGGGCAGGATATTAGGCTTGTATTTGAAAGTCAAATATATTATCCGCAATGCGGGGCGCCCATTGGGCGCCCCGCCTGATTTCCAGCCATCAACGAAAAGATTGCCATCGTCCTATGCTCAGCATTGAAAACATCCATAAAAGCTACGGCGGCCGGGTTCTTTTTGACGGGGTGAGCTTTACCCTGAATCCCCGGGAGAAAATCGGCCTGGTGGGGCGCAACGGCAACGGGAAGACGACCCTCCTGCGGATTATCGTGGGCGAGGAGGACATCGACGCCGGCACCGTGACGGTCCCCAAGCACTACCGCATCGGCCATGTGCGCCAACACTTGCGCTTCAGCCATCCCACCGTCCTCGAGGAGGGGATCGCCAGCCTGCCGCCCCAGGAGGCCGACCAGCACTGGAAAGCCGAACGTATTCTGGCCGGACTGGGCTTCGGCCCGGGGGATCTGACCCAGCCGCCCGAAATCTTTTCCGGGGGCTACCAGGTGCGGCTCAACCTGGCCAAGGTGCTGATTTCCGAACCGGATCTGCTGCTGCTGGACGAACCCACCAACTATCTCGACATCGCCGCCATCCGCTGGGTGGTCGATTTCCTGCGGGCCTGGCCCCGGGAACTGCTCCTGATCACCCACGACCGGTCCTTCATGGACCAGACCGTCACCCACATTGTGGGGCTGCACCGCTGCAAGGCCCGCAAGATCGAGGGCAACACCGGCAAATATTACGAGCAGATCGCCCAGGACGAGGAAATCTACGAAAAGACCCGACTCAACGACGCGCGCCGGCGCAAAGAGATCGAACTGTTCATCTCCCGCTTCCGGGCCAAGGCCCGCCTCGCCAACCTGGTTCAGTCGCGCATCAAGACCCTCACCAAGATGGAGAAAAAGGAAAAGCTGGAAACCCTCCGCGATCTGGAGTTCAGCTTCCGCGAGGCCCCGTTCAAGGGCCGTCATCTGATGACCGTGGAGGACCTGGCCTTCGGCTACGACCGCGAGGCGCCGCTCTTCGAGGGACTGGGCTTCACCATCAACCACCACGACCGCCTCGCCGTGGTGGGCCGCAACGGCCAGGGCAAGACCACCCTGCTCAAGGTGCTGGCCGGGGAACTCGAGGCCGATCGGGGCCGGATTCAGATCAACCCCAACGTGCGCATGGGTTTTTTCGACCAGACCCACATCAACCGTCTGGTGGGGGAACGCACGGTGGAGGAGGAAATTTTATATGCCGGCGAGGATCTGGATCGGCAGACCGCCCGCAATATCTGCGGCGCCATGATGTTTTCCGGCGACGACGCCTTGAAACCCGTGAAGGTGCTCTCCGGCGGGGAAAAAAGCCGCGTCCTGCTGGGGCAGTTGCTGGCCCGCCGGCTCAACCTGCTGCTGCTGGACGAACCGTCCAACCACCTCGACATGGAATCCAGCGACGCCCTGCTGGAGGCCATCGATGCTTTCGAGGGGGCGGTGGTCATGGTGACCCACAACGAAATGTTTTTGCACGCCGTGGCCCGCCGCCTGATCGTTTTCCAGAACCGCCGGGCCACCATCTTCGAAGGCGGTTACCAGCGCTTTCTCGACCGGTTGGGCTGGCATGACGACACCGACATCACGCGCAGCGGCAAACCCGCCGGGAGCGACCCCGCTGCGGTGCGTCTCTCCAAGAAGGAAGCCCGGCGCGAACGCTCCGAAATCATCGCCCTGCGCAGCCGGGCCGTCAAACCGCTGGAAAAACAAATCGGCCAGGCCGAGCACGTCATCGAGGCGGGTGACACCCGACTGCAGGAACTGCACCAGGCCATGCAGGAGGCCACCGCCGCCCACGACGGGGCCCGCATTGCCGAACTGGGCAAAGCGATCCACGCCTGCGAACAGGAGATCGAAACGCAGTTTGCCCGTCTGGAAGAATTGACGGAGCAGCGCGACCGGCACGCCCGTCACTTCGACAAGCAGCTCCAGCGGCTTGAGGAGCATCAGCGTTCCGGCTGAAGGGCCATCTTATGGAAAACACCCCCCGGCAGCATATCGCCGTTTTTCAACCCCTAATCCCCTGTCCGGCGCGCCAGAATCTTCCAGATCCCAAAGGCCACCACCGCACTGATGCCGCCCTGCAACAGATTGGGCACGATTTCGGCCAGCGCGGCGGCGGCGTCGGTCACCCCGAAAAAGGGCAGGCTTTGCGCCAGCAGCGGGTAAATGAAGGCCTCGAAAATATAGTAGCCGGCCACCAGGACGATGATGCCCACCGCCAGCGCCAGCACCGCGCGCAACGGGCGGCTGCTCCGGCCGGCCACCAGCCCCATCAGCGTGCCTTCCAGCCCTTTGACCACGGCCGTGGCCAGAATGAACTGGGGAAATCCCAGGGCGTCGGCCATGGCCGGGCCGATGGCCCCTACCAGCCCCCCCACCAACGGGCCGTATAACAGGGCGGCCGCCATCACGAAGGTATCCCCGAGGTTGAAATACCCCCCGGAGGCCGGCAGGGGAATCCGGATGACCGTGGTCCCCAAAAAGGCAAGGGTTGCAAACGCCGCGATGACGCCGACCCGCACCAACTGCTTCATCTGTGTGTCTGAGGTCACTGTTTTCTCCTTTGAGGGGTGGGGGCTCGACGGGGCAGGTCGTCGATTTCCCGCGCCCAGAGCGGGATGAAGCGCAAGGCGGCACAGATCCCGCTGACGCCGATCTGCACCAGACCGGCCGCCACACGGCCTCCTTCCGCACGGATGGCCGTCCGTGCGCCGTTCCGCCCCGGCCGGGGGATCAAGTCCTGCAAAAGGGCCTCCTCGCGCATCACCTCGAGGAGGTTGGGTATAACAAAATAGACCGTGTGATGAAATACCCGGATAAACATGAGGAGATATTTTTCCCCCCTGGAGATGCCCGTTTCACTCCGCAGCAGCCGCTGTTCGAGACGATCGAAGGGGATGGCCGCCACCAGCGCCAGGGCCAGGGGAATGACCCCGATCATGTTGAGGGCCAGACGGACATAATGGGGCCCGTTGAGGCTGCCGGCCCGGGACGGATCCACCCCCCCCACGATGCCCAGCAGCCAGGAAACCGTCCCTCCGGCAAAAACGACGGGGGCCAGGATAAGGGCCGTCACGGCCAGCGCATTGGCCAGAAAAGCCCGGCCGCAGAGAACGGCGACCCCGACCGGCACCAGCAGGGCCGACAGCACCGGCGCCGGGCCCACTCCGGGCAGCACGTCGCGGCCGGCGCTGAAAGGCATCCAGCCGGTAAAAACCGGCACGGCCAGCAGCACCAGGACGATCAAGCGCGCCGTCGACGTCATGGAAGACAGCCCTCCTTGCGGATGCGGATTTGGAAAAGACAGCCCTCGGCCCCCTCCCCTGCTGCGGCCTCCTTGGAAACCCGGCACACACTGCCGGCCATCCGGCGCCACCAGGGTTTGTGGGAAATCAGCACCACGGGCACCGAGTGCGCGTGAGCAACGGCGACCACCGCGTCTACGAAGGCCAGGGCATCCCGGCGGCTCAAGCCCCAATCCGGCTCGTCCAGAATCAAGGCGGTGCCGGTGTCCACGAGGCGCAGGGCGGTAAGGAGCACTTTGATCTCGAGCAGGCTGAGGGGCGCGGCCATGCGGCGCCGATCGTCAAACGGCACCCCCCCCTGTCCGCCAGCCGTGCCTTGCGGCCGGATCCGGGTGGCAAGGGCCTCATAGACCTCCGCCAGGCCGTTCCCCTTTTGGCGTGCGGTCAACTGCCGCATGGTGCGCATCAGGGTCTGGTTGAGAACATCCTGAAACAGGAGGCGCACCCGCAGTCGGTCGCCGCCGGGGCCGCTCAGAAAAGCCTCCCCCGAGCAGGGCATGGCGGAAGTCAACGCTTTGGCCAAAAGGCTTTTCCCCTGACCGTTGCCGCCGCACAGCAGACACGGCGATACCAGCCTCTCTTCACAACCGGCAAACGCGGCTGTGATGCGCCGGTCGTGCAGATGATCGACGAGCGAGCCCAAATCCAGGACCACCCCCTTCAGGCGCAGGGCGAAGGCCAGCGGCGAGGGGCGTTCGGCTTCGGCCAAGGGGGCCGGATCCATGACGTCCTCGCCGGCCAGGGCGAAGAGGTCCACGGGGGTATCGCAGGCCCGGTAGCGTTCCGCCAGGCGCCGGAAAGCCTCCCAGTGCTCCAGGGCCAGCCAGCTGAACGGGCTGGCCACCGTCAGCCGGTCGGCGCAGTTCGCCAGAAGATAGGCCTTGGCCAGGGCCAGGCGCACGGTCTCTCCGCCGGATAGGGATCGGATCGATTGATGCAGATGGCCCGTCAGCCCGAAGCGCTCGGCCGCCTGTTCCGGCCTATCGGGCGGCGCCGCCGTGTGCCGGGTGGCGGACAGCCATGCGCCCCGCAGGACCTGGAGCGGTGTGCCGAAGGCCAGGCAGTCCCGGGGGTTGCTCGTAATATACGCCTGGCAGGCCTTGGCCGGGACCATGGCCGGCGCTTCGTAAAGGCGCTGAAAGTCGCTCCAGAACACGCGCGGGCCGGCGTGAAAGCGGGGCACCAGACCGGCCACGCGTTCCCGGAAGGCCTCCTCGAGGGCTTCGTAGGTCTCGAAGTAGCGCGTTGCGATATCATGCTGCCATTCCTGCAAAATAGCGTCTCCCAACGGTGCCGGGCCGCCCGGCCGGGCGCTCCCATGGCCGGCGCCCTTAACAGGGCCTTGCCCGAAGAACAATGCTTTTATCCAACGATCGGCTTCTCAGCAGGTGCCGCGAAAATTTTTTCCAGCAGGACTTTGGTAATCCGATAGGTGGGCGCCAGCCCTTCGTACCCCATGGGTCCGGAAGCAAGGGTCTGGCCGCTTTGCAGGGGATTGTCCGAGGCGTAGTAAGCATAGCGCGTGTGGATATCGGCGGGAATGTTGCCTTTGATAATGGCGGCATTGATGGCGCGCTGGTAATGGCCGCCTTCCATCTCCAGCCCCACCGCTTTCCAGCCGCTCTGGATACGGCGCAGGACGTCCTGGTTCTGAAGCGAGGTTCCTACCACGGTCAGCATGGGGCCCACGAAGACCGGGATGTCGCTGCCGAAGTCTTCCGGCCGGAGATCGTTCTGCACCGTATAATTGTCGGTGGTGCCCTCGATCACATGGGCCGTGGCCAGCATGATGTCGCCCTTGTTGCCCACCAGAATGCCGGCCTTGCCCATCACCGCGATGGAACGGATGTCGAACAGACGGCGTTCTTCGTTCTCCCAGTACGGGTAGAGCAGATTTTCCATCAATTCGAAGGCCTGCACCCCGAAGGCGTAGTCGATGACCAGGATTACCGGTTTATCGGCGGCCTTGAGCAGGGGGGTCAGGTTCAGGTCGGGATGGGCCGCGTCCGGATCCAGCCGGGCGGTATCTATGATCTGGCAGTCGACATGGGTTCCCGAGCGGTCCGGAAGCAGATGCAGGCCCGCCGCCCGGCCGACGTCGGAGACGTCCGTCTGCTGCTCGAGCAGTCGGCTGACCATGTCCACGACATCCCCGAGGGGGGCGCTGTCGCCGGTCTCCCGCAAGGCGCCCGGTCCGTAGAGAAGATTGACCACACTGTGCAGGTTGGCGCTGATGATGTGCAGGGGGCGGTCGTCCAACCCCAGTTCGATGAGCTTCTCCTTGATGGCGACGGCCCAGGGTTTGCCATATTTATGGTGGCCGATGCTGTTCTTGAGCGAGGGGGTCAGATAAACGATCAGAGCGTTCTCGGGAGACTGCTGCTCTTCGTCCACGCGGCGGCCCAGGTGATAGACCAGGGCGAACAGCCCACGATTGCTGTGGACGGCTTTGCGGCCGGTTTCAAGCTTTTCATAGGTGTCGCGGGTTTCCTGGAACGAACGGCCCAGGATGATGCTGAGATTCCAGAGGGCCTGGTCCAGATGGCCGCCGGCCAGTTCGCGTTCCTGGCCCACGATTTTTTCCAGTTCCATCCACGCCACGGTCAAATGGCCGGACTCGTCCCGCATGCGCTCCTGGATTTTGTGGGCCTCGATGGACAAAAAGGTCAGGTGGGTCAGAATGTCGTAGATTTCGCTCAACCCCCGCGTGATCACGAAACAGATCTCCGTTTCGCTCACGAGATAGGAGGTCCGGCGTCGTTTGGGGGGAACGATTTTTTCAAAATTGGTGCCTTCGAAGCCCTCCTCTTCCGTCAGGATGATCCGGGTGCAGCGTTCGATGCCCCGGGGCAGCCGATCGATGACATATTCCAGCCCCTTGAGCTCCACCACCCGGGGGTCGTTCATGGTGCCGTAGATTTCCGGGCTCAACGTCCGCAGACTGTCGGCCAGGGCCTGGCCGATGAGGTCTTTGGGCCGGTAGTAGCCGCGCAGGCCGATGGCGTCGACCCCCGTTTTGAAGCTGCGGATGGCCACCCGGGCTTTCTGGGATTTGGTAAGCTCCTGCATGTGCGCGCCCCGTCCATGTCCTGATTGGGTATCAATATTTTACGCTCAGCATAGGCGCAAAGGGACCGGGGGTCAAGAA
>CAYMQN010000010.1:0-16859 GCA_964392545.1 uncultured Desulfobacteraceae bacterium | reverse complement strand
TTTTCTCGAAGAGCCGGAAGGCGCCCAGGAAAACAAGGATCAGGATGGGGATCACGACCCAATGGGAGACGCCGAAAAGTTCGGGCAGGGTGATCTTGCCCATATCGCCTAAACCGATCACGCTGGCCTTGAGAAAAGGATACAGCACCGCGTAGAGGCCGCCCCCGGCCAGCATGCCCAGAAGCCCCCAGAAAGCGTCCAGCCGGCCCTCCCCCAGCGCCCCGCCGGCGGTTCCCGGACAGTACCCCAGCAGCCCCCATCCGATGCCGAAGAGGGTCCCGCCCAGGATCTGGGCCCCCAGCCCGGTGGCCTTGAGATTCAGGGAGACCACGCCCATGTCTTTCAGGGCATAGAGACCCACCGCGGCCACCATGATGGCGGTGAGCATGAACTTGAAGATCGTCATATCCAGCAGCCGCAGCGCGCCGACCTGGCGATCGTAGCGCAGCACTTCCGCCCGCTGCAGCAGCACGCCGAAAAGAACTCCCGACACCAATCCGTATACCACGCTCATGATCGACCTCCCCGTTCGGCATAGAGCAGACGGGCCGTCAGCCACCCGCCCGCAAAGAAAAAGGCCAGGGCCACGAAACCGCTCACGGCCAACTGGGACAACCCGCTCAACCCATGGCCGCTGGGACAGCCGCCGGCCAGCCGGGCCCCGACGATCAACACCAGGCCGCCGGCAAAGGCCGTCAGATTGCGCGCCAGGGGACGATTGCCGAAACGCGCCGCCCACATGTCGGGGACCCGCTGGATCTTGAAGGTTCCCGAAGCCAGGGAGGCTCCCAGCCCGCCCAGGGCGATGCCCACCACAAAGAGCAGTTGCCAGTTGGGCAGGCTGAAGGCGCCGTATTTGCCGCCACTGGTGGTAAAGTATTCATAACGGCTCGTATCCACGCCGACCGCCTGCTCCACGGCGGCCGCGCCGCGCGCAAACGTGGTGGACGCGCCGAAGTATTGCCCGGCCACCACCACCGACAGGATCAGCAGGAGCCCGGTCAGGGCGCCGGCCACATATGGATTCCATCGCGTTTTCACAAGCATCCCTCCTTGATTGCATGGGTCGCCCCCCGGGGGGGGGATTTCATCGGGCATGCCCCGCACGCGGTCGGCACACCGCTCACAGCCTGTTTGCAGCCTATTGATAGCCGACGCCGTCAAAGGTTACAAGCCTTGGTGATTGACAGGTTTTCGGCGCATGGCTTATAAGATCTCTATACGTGCAAGCGGCAGGGGGCGATGGCTCGCGGTGGGGGGGCAGCTCCGCTTCCGGCCGGGGACGCGCCAACGGTGCCGAAGGCGGCCTCCGCCCGATGCACATACAGCATCCAAGCTCCGGATCGCTTCTGATCATCTTCCGTTTTGCTACGTTTGAATCGCCATCCGCCAGGGGCCGGGCGGGAAGCCGCCCCGGGTCGATACGCTCACAGAGAGAAAGGGATCGGTCATGACGCAATGGGTCTATCGTTTCAGCGAAGTAGACAAAGTACAGGAGAAAGCCGGTGGCGACTGGGAGAAGGTCCGCGGCCTTTTGGGGGGCAAGGGCGCCAACCTGGCCGAAATGGCGCGCATCGGGATCCCCGTTCCGCCGGGCTTTACCATCACCACCGAAGCCTGCAACCGCTATCTGGAGGACGGCAATACCTTACCCGCCGATTTATGGGATCAACTGCTCAGTGCCATGCAGGCTGTTGAAGCGGCCAGTGACAAAGGTTTCGGCGATCCGGCGCAGCCGCTGCTGGTCTCCTGCCGCAGCGGAGCCAAGTTTTCCATGCCGGGCATGATGGATACGGTGCTCAATATCGGCCTGAACGACGATACGGTCCAGGGCATGATCACGCTCACCGGCGACGAACGCTTCGTCTACGATGCCTACCGCCGCCTGATCCAGATGTTCGGCAGCGTCGTCATGGAAATCCGCGACCACTTCTTCGAAGAGGTGCTCGAAAAGGCACGACGGACCGATCAGGTGGAAAACGACGCCCAGTTGCCGCCGGAAACGCTCAAAGAGGTGGTTGCGGCGTTCAAATCCATTTTCTACCGCCATGCCAAGATGGAGTTCCCCCAGGACCCTTACACGCAACTGCGTCTGGCTACCGAAGCCGTCTTCAAAAGCTGGAACGGCAAGCGTGCCATCGACTACCGCAATGCCGCGGGCATTGCCCACGACCTGGGCACCGCCGTCAACATCGTCACCATGGTTTTCGGCAATATGGGGGACACCAGCGCCACCGGGGTTGCCATGACGCGCAACGGTTCCACCGGCGAAAAGCACATCGAGGGGGACTATCTTACCAATGCCCAAGGCGAGGATGTGGTGGCCGGCATCCGCATGACCCGCGATATCTCCCAGATGAAGGATGAAATGCCGGAGGCCTACCAGGAACTGATCGGCATCGCCGAGCGCCTGGAAGCCCATTACCGGGAAATGCAGGACATCGAGTTCACCATCGAAAACGACCACCTCTGGATGCTGCAGACCCGTGACGGCAAGCGCACCGCCCAGGCCGCCGTGCGGATTGCCGTGGACATGGCCGAGGAAGGCCTGATCAGCCGCGAAGAGGCCGTCCTGCGGGTATCCCCGGACCAGGTGGACTTTTTCCTGCACCCCCAGTTCAGCCTCGAATCGGCCCAAGCGGCCCGGGAAATGGGCCAGATGCTGGCCACCGGGCTCAACGTATCGCCGGGGGCGGCCGTGGGCGTGGTGGCCCTGGACGCCGATCTGGCCGAAATCTGGGCCAAGGAGGAAGGCCGCTCGGTCATCATGGTGCGGCCCGAAACCAAACCGGACGATGTCCACGGCATGCTGGCGGCCAAGGGCATCCTGACCAGCCGCGGCGGCCGCACCAGCCATGCCGCCCTGGTGGCCCGCCAATTCGGCAAACCGGCCGTGGTGGGGGTTTCCAAACTCAAGATTGATATGAACAAGCGTCAGATCAGCTTCGGCGACACGGTGATTCACGAGGGCGACTGGATCTCCATCGACGGCACCCTGGGTGAGATCTACAGCGGCCAGTTGACCACCACCGCGCCGGACATCAAGGATCCCTGGCTGATCAAGCTCCTCGGCTGGGCCGACAGCTACCGCCGTCTGGGGGTCTGGACCAATGCCGACTACCCGAAGGACGCCCGCCGGGCTCGCGAATACGGGGCCCAGGGCATCGGCCTGTGCCGCACGGAGCACATGTTCTTCGAAGCCGATCGCCTGCCCCATATCCAGAAGATGATCATGGCCGACCTGCCCATCGAACGGCGCGAAGCCCTGGGAGCCCTGCTGCCCTTTCAGCGCGAGGATTTCGCCGGCCTTTTCCGGGTCATGGACGGCCTGCCGGTGATCATCCGCCTGATCGACCCGCCGCTGCACGAATTTCTGCCCAACCACATCGATCTTTTGAAGGAACTCTCCGACCTCAAGATCCGCCTGCAGCACGCCGCCGACCTGGAAGCCATCGACGAACTCCTGGAACAGTACCGCAAAAAGGAACGCATCCTGAAACGGGTGGAGAGTCTGCGGGAGGAAAACCCCATGCTGGGCCTGCGCGGGGTGCGGCTGGGCATGCTGGTGCCCGATCTGACCACCATGCAGGTGCGGGCCGTTTTCGAGGCCGCCTGCCTGGTGTCCCGGGAAGGGGTCGACGTCCAGCCGGAAATCATGATTCCCTTGACGGCCCACGTCAACGAATTGAAATACCAGCGCCGGATCCTCGAGGAGGAGGCCCAGAAGGTCATGGAGGAACAGGGCATGGATGTGTCCTACAAGTTCGGCACGATGATCGAGATCCCCCGGGCGGCTTTGACCGCCGACCAGATCGCGGCCTTCGCCGGCTTCTTTTCCTTCGGCACCAATGACCTGACCCAGACCACCTTCGGCATCTCCCGCGACGACGCCGAAACCGGCTTCCTGGTGGACTACATGGAAAACAAGATCCTGCCCAATAACCCCTTCGCCACCATCGACCGGGAGGGGGTCGGGGAATTGATGGCCATCGCCGTGCGCAAGGGGCGGGAGGTCAATCCGGATCTGGAATGCGGCATCTGCGGCGAGCACGGCGGGGATCCCGATTCCATCATCCACTGTCACCATCTGGGGCTCGATTACGTGTCCTGCTCGCCCTTCCGGGTACCGGTGGCACGCCTGGCCGCCGCCCACGCCGCCCTGAAGGACAAGCCCGCCGCGTGATGGTTGTTCAGATCAGGCGCCGGCTTGATTCCGGCCTCATTTTGCGAAAGGTCAGGTTTCTTCGCCGGCGCCGGCCAGCGACAGGCGAAAAACCCGCGCAGGCAGACCGTCGATAATCGGTTGAAGATCGCCGGTGGTCAAGCCAAGCCGCGCCAGCCGTTGGGCAAGGTGTTCGGTGTTGATGCTTTCCAGCTCCAATCCCGCATGAAAGCGGGACATGATCAAGTCGGCGAGGTAGACCAGATGAACCAGATCCTCGTGATGGCCGGCCTCCTCGGGAAAATGATGGTGGGTAATCGTTTCCACGTAAGGTTGGGGCAGCTTCCAGGTCAGGGCCAAACGGCGCCCGACTTCCGTATGCCCCACCCCGAGGTGCTGTTTCTCGGCCGCCAGGAAATTGGTCTCCTGCGCCAGGTCACGATAGAAAAGCGGTCTCCGGGCGGCAACGAATTGATCCAGCACGACCTTGCCGATGTCATGCAACAGGCCGCCGGTGTAAGCCAGCGCCGGAAACAGACGATGGGTGCGGCGGGCCAGGTGTTCGGCGATCAAGGCGGTGCCGACGGCATGCTGATAAAGCCCACCCATGCGCAGGGAATAGCCGCTGTTCTGCTGGCAATAAAAATCCTGCACACAAACCGCCACCACCGACCGGGTGAAAAGGTTGCGGCCGAGAAAGACCAGGGCGCGCTCCACCGAAGCGATCTTGCCCGCCGCGGCAAAGGAGGCGGCATTGCATAGTTTGAGCGTGCGGGCGCTGATCACCTGATCCTGGCGGACCATGCGGGCCAGGTCCGCCACGCGGTAGTCTTCCTCCGCCACCATGCGCAGAATGCGCAGCGCCACCTGGGGGATCGGCTGGAGACCCTCCATGGCCGCTTGAATGTCGGCCCGGCTGGGCGACGGCAGCGTCAGCTCCTCGGACATGGCCTCGCTTCCGGCCGGCGCGATGGAAAAACGGCCGCTGGTCATATCCAGCCCCAGGCGGGTCGGCATGATGCCGCCGGTTTCGAACTGGACGAGGTCGATCCCTTCCCGCGCCAGAAAGGCGACCGTTATTTCACTGATGCGCCCCCCGATATCCAGGTTCAAGTCCTGTTGCGCAATAGGGCCGATCAAGGCCCCGCCGGCCAGGCAGGCCTTCATCCGCTTGGGGTCCCCGCCCTTTTCCTCGAGGGCCTTTAGGAAAAAGGGCAAGCCGGTGACGGCGTATTTTTCAAGTTGGTAGTTGCTGGTGGGGGTGGGCGGTTCCGGCAGCAGCAGATGCATCAGCCCCCCGACCCCGGCGGCATCGTCAAACAGCGCCAGCCCTACGCAGGTCCCGAGGTAGGCTTCCAACTGGACAGGGCCGCGGGATCCCACCCAAAATTCGCCCGCAACAACCGTTACGATGGAGTGGCGCAGCGCCATCACAGGCCTATCCTCGTCTTCCTGAACGGGCGTCTGGAACCGACGCGCCCCGGGGGACTCAATCCAACACCTCCCGAATCGTCCGCGCTAGCGCCCCCACCGAAAGGGGCTTCATCATCAGTTTGCGTACCCCCAGGGCCTGAGCCTTTTCCTGGGTGATCATCTAGCTGAAGCCGGTGCACATGATGATCGGGAGTTCCGGGCGCCGGGCATGGACGGCCCGCACCACCTGATCGCCCGTAAGGCCCGGCATGGTCAGATCGGTAATCAGAAGATCCACCTTCTCCGGAGCAGCGTCGAAGTCGGCCAGGGCCGTGCGGCTGTCCACATAGGCGGCCACCTGATACCCCAGCCGTTCGAGCATCTGGCGGTTCACCTGAACAATGTCGATCTCGTCGTCGATCAGAAACACGCGCTCCGATCCGCCGGGCAGTTTGACACCGAGGCTCTTCTTGCGATCGAAGACTTTGACCGGGACAAGGGGAAAGTAGATCTTGAAGGTGGTCCCCTCGCCCGGTTTGCTTTCCACCGTAAGATGGCCGTTGTGACTGGTGACGATGCCGTGCACCACGGCCAGTCCCAACCCGGTGCCCTCTTCTTTCTTTTTCGTGGTGAAATAGGGGTCGAAGATGCGATCCAGGATCTCGGACGGCATGCCGTGCCCGGTATCCCGGATGGCGAGGCACAGGTAGTCTTCCCCGGCCAGGTGCTGTAAGGGCAGCGGCGGCTCGAATTCGCCCCGCGGCGCCCCCAGGTAGACGTCGAGCACGCCGCCGGTCGAACGCATGGCATGCCCGGCATTGGCGCAGATGTTCATCATAACCTGGTGAATCTGGGTGGCATCGGCCAAAATGGTGGCCGGCTCCAGGAGCACCCGCTGCCGAATGTCGATGGTGGCCGGCAGCGAAGCCCGCAACAGCTTGAGCACTTCCTTGACGATGGAACTGATGCTGACGGGTTTGAGTTCCTGCTCGCTCTGACGGCTGAAGGCCAGAATCTGGGCCACCAGATCGCGTGCCCGGTAGCTGGCAACGAGCACCTTGTTGATGTTGTCCATCAGCGGGGCGTTTTCGACCAGATCCATGCGCGCCAATTCCGTATAGCCGATAATGGCCGCCAGAATATTGTTGAAATCGTGGGCGATGCCCCCGGCCAGCGTGCCGATGGCCTCCATTTTCTGGGCCTGGCGCAGCTGTTTTTGCAGTCGGACTTCCCGGGTAACGTCCCGCTTGACGGCGACATAGCTGACGATGCGGCCGGCATGATCGCGAATGGGCGTAATGGCCGCTTCCTCCTCGTAAAGGGTGCCGTCTTTCTTGCGATTGACGAGCCGTCCGGTCCAGACCGCGCCCCCGGAGATGGTGGTCCACAACCCCCGGTAAAAAACCGTGTCGTGCCTGCCGCTTTTGAGGAGGGAAGGCTTTTGGCCGACGACCTCCTTCCGGGTGTAGCCGGTGATCTTTTCAAAGGAGGGATTGACGTATTGAATGACGCCTTCGGTATCGGTGATGAAAATCAGTTCGCTGGCCTGGTCCACGGCTGCCGCCAGTCGGCTGCACTCTTCTTCGACCCTGCGGCGCCGGGCGACTTCCTGCCGCAGTTGCAGGGTTTCGAAACAGTGGCCCAGGGTCGCGACCAGCTCCTCTCGCAGCAAGGGCTTGCGCAGACAGGCATAGGCCCCCTGCTGCAGGGCCTGCATGGCCGCCGTCACGGTCTCGGCGGAGGCCGTCATGATGCAGAGGACCCCCGGCTGCATCGCTTTGAAATTCAGAAAGAGGTCCAATCCGCCGGCTTGCGCCGGTGGCATGTCCAAAATGGCCACCGAGGCGGCGCCGCTTTCGACGGCGGCGAGGGCCTCTGACGGTCTTCGCACCACCCCACGGTAGCCGGCATGCGTGACCCAGTCCAGGACGGCGGCCTGCTCGGGGCCGTTCATGACGAGCAAGACATCCTGCGCCATCGCATCCTGGAGGCGGCGGTTGTCTTCATTTTGGGGCATGCGCAGCTCCTTGTGGTGAAAAACAGTCGCCAAGCCGCCCTTGGGCAAAAAACCGGGCCGCGCCACGGCACTGAAAGACGGCCTGCAACCCGGCGGGGCCCTCAGCCGATAAGGCCGGTGGTATAGGCGATCTGAAACTGCCCCAGGTAATAGAGGGGCAGGCCGACCAGGCGGTTCCGGAACGTGGACTGCACGAAACGCTGGCGTGCCACGAAGATATCCGAGAGGTAGAAGCTGAAGGCACCGTTGAGCACCAGGAACCGTGCCGAAAGCGCCAGCCGGTGATCACCGAAGAGTCCCCCGGCGGCGATGACCATCACCGTAATCACCACGATATAGGCCATGACGGCCATCCGCATATTCCCCAGGTAAGGCTGCAGACGGTAAAAGACCAGGCTGCTGACCGGAAGCGCCGCAGCAGCGGCGATCCACAATCCCCAGTTGGGCGCCGCCCCCCCGGCAAAGGCCGCGCTGTAGGCCACGTGCCCCAGCAGAAAGGCCACCAAGCCGGCCCGGAAAGCGCCCTGCTGGGGAAGGGCCAGGCAGATATCCCCCACCAGGCACAGGCCCAGGCCGATCACCACCACGACCGCGTAGGCGGACAAGCCGGGGGCCGCCACCACGGCCGTCATCACAAACAGGGCCGAAAGCAGGGATTTGGCCACCAGTTTGCCGCTCAGATGGGCCTGCCGCTCGAAAAACAACAGAACGGCGAGCAGAACGGGCGCCAACCCAAAGATGACGGCAAGGGTCATTCATCTATCCTTTCTGGACGGGCTGGGGGGCATGGATGCCGGGGGCCGCAATCACTTCGCGGGTCCGTGCCATAAGCTCGTCCAAGCCGGCGGCGTCGTAGCCGTCGATGGCGATGGGGGGATGGATGATCATGGTCGCCCGCCCCGGGTAGAGGTCCAGGGTGTCGGACGGGAGAATGTCCCGGGTACCCTGAATGGTTATGGGCAGGATCGGCAGCTGCAGGTCGAGGGCCATCCGAAAGGCCCCTTTCTTGAAGGGGCGCATATGCGTGTCCCGGCTGCGGGTGCCTTCCGGGAAGAAGAGCACCGAGGTGCCGTCGACGATGCGCTGCTTGGCCGCGTTGATCGAGGCCAGGGCCGCCTCCCGGTTGGAACGGTCGACGTAGATGTGCCCCAGGCGCTCACAGGCCACCCCGATCACGGGGACTTTGCGCAGTTCCTGTTTCATGACCCACTTGAAATCGATATTCAGCCACCCATAGAGCACGAAGATGTCGAATTGACTCTGGTGGTTGCTGACGATCACGTAGGACTGATCAGGATCCACGTTCTCCCGGCCGATGACCGTCACCAGCATGGGCGTGGCATAGCTGTTGACCCGCGCCCAGCTCTTGCCGCAAAGGATGGCGACCTGGCGCGGCGGAAGAAAAAACAGCAGGAGCACGGTCGCCGCCCCGAAGAATACCGTGGATAGCACCATAATGGGGGCGAAAACCAGCCAAGCGTAGATTTTGTAAAGTTTGCGCAAATTCGCTCCTGCCCTGCGGCGCATCGGGTTCACCGGGAATCCGGCCGGCTAGAGCCGCCAGTAGGCAATGCCTAACGCTTCGGCCTCCTCCGGCCGGAAGGCCCCTTTGACGTCCAGCAGCATGGGATACTCCGGATGCAAGCGTATCCCGATGGCCTCCAGGCCCCGGCGGCGATAGTCCTCGTGCAGGACGGTCAATATGATCGCATCCACCGTGCCGAGCTGGTCCCAGTCGAACAAGGTAATGCCGTAATAGGCCTGCGCTTCCTTGGGATCGGCCAGAGGGTCGTGCACGCGCACGTTCACGCCGTAGTCTTCCAGTTCGCGGATGATGTCCACCACCTTGGTGTTGCGCAGATCCGGCACATTCTCCTTGAAGGTCAACCCCAGAACGGCGACGATCGCCCCGCGCACCTGGCGCTTGCCCTTGATGAGCATCTTGACCGCTTTTTCCGCCACGTACTTGCCCACGTTGTCGTTGATCCGACGGCCCGCCAGGATCATGTTGGGGTGATAGCCGATGGCCTCCGCCTTGAAGGTCAGGTAGTAAGGATCGACCCCGATGCAATGGCCGCCCACCAGCCCCGGCCGGAAATTCAAAAAATTCCACTTGGTGCCGGCCGCCGCGAGCACATCCTGGGTGTCGATCTGCATGAGATCGAAAATCATGGCCAGTTCGTTCATCAGGGCGATATTGATATCCCGCTGGGTGTTTTCGATGACTTTGGCGGCCTCGGCGACCTTGATCGAAGGGGCCTCGTGAATGCCCGCCGTCACCACCCGGCCGTAAACCGCGGCCAGGAGCCGTGTGGTCACGGCATCCGATCCGGCGACCACTTTGACGATCTTGTCGACGGTGTGCACCTTGTCCCCCGGATTGATCCGCTCGGGTGAATACCCCACGGTGAAATCCGTTCCACAGACCAATCCCGACCGGGCTTCCATGATCGGCACGCAGATGTCTTCCGTGGCGCCCGGAAAGACGGTGGATTCGAATACCACGCAGGACCCCCGCTGCAAGTGACGGCCCACCGTCTCGGCGGCGCCCCGCAGGGGGGTCAAATCCGGAATACGGTGGCCGTCGATGGGGGTCGGCACCGCCACGACGAGCAGGCGGCAGCGGGCCAGATCCTCCGGGACGGCCGTGAACTCAATCGCGGCGGCCTGGAGCTGGGCGTCGTCGACTTCCAGGGTGCGATCGTGTCCCGCCTGCAATTCGTCGATGCGATCCTGATCGAGGTCGTAGCCCACCACGTCAAAATGCCGCGACAGGTGGATGGCCAGGGGCAGGCCCACATAGCCCAGCCCCACCACGGCGATCCTGTCGCGGCGCGATTCAAGTGATTCCAAGGTGACCATGCCAGCTCCTTTGCTGCGAAGTGATGCCGGAACGTCGTGCGGGACCGCGAATGCCCCGCACCGACAAGTAGGTCATTTCTATCGAAACCGGCCTTGAAGTCAAGGATGACTTGACGAGAAAAGGCTTGACAAGACCAGGGGCTTTGAACAGAATGGCGCGACGCTAGAACAAGGATGTTGTTTATGCTGCCGCGAATTCTACAACATATCCGCCATCACGCCTACGATTATATCTATTGAAGGCCTGCTGCTCGTTTCGACCTGAGCCAGCAGGCCCGACACCGACCCCCGATACGGCCCCATCGGCCGTAACCAAGCACCACCCGGGTATCCACTTTCGTCACGTTTATTCATTCAGGTTGCTACGTCGCCATGGCGCGCACGCCGCGGGATGCATGGCCGCCGGGCACCTGGTTCACCATCCAGGCTGACAGCAAGGAGGCCCCATGAAAAAACAACTCGCAATCACCTCGGTTCTGTTTCTCATCCTCGGCGCAACCCTCGCCGTCCCGACCGGCGCCCAGGCCATCGATCTGACCTACAGCATCTTTTTCCCGCCCAGCCACGGTCAGTGCCAGGCGGCCATGAGCTGGGCCCGGGAGATCGAAAAACGGACCGACGGCCAGGTCAAGATCCAGGTTTTTCCCACCGGCACCCTGACCAAACCCCAGCAGTGCTATGACGGCGTGGTGACCGGCATCTCCGATATCGGGATGTCGGCGTTTGCCTACACCCGCGGCCGCTTCCCGGTCATGGAGGCCCTCGACCTGCCCATAGGCTACCCCAGCGGCAAAGTGGCCACACGGGTGGCCAATGCCTTCTATGAAAAGTTCCAGCCGCAAGAGCTCAAAGAGGTCAAAGTGCTGTATCTGCACGGCCACGGCCCGGGCCTCCTGCATACCACCCAGAAGCCCGTGCGAACCATCGAGGATCTGCGGGGGCTCAAGATCCGTTCCACCGGCTTCAGCGCGCGGATCGTGGAAAGCCTGGGCGGGGTCGCGGTGGCCATGCCCCAGAACGCCGCCTATGAAGCCTTGCAGAAAGGCGTGGTGGAAGGCACTTTCGCCCCCATCGAGACCCTCAAGGGCTGGAAACAGGCCGAAGTTGTCGACTACACCACCGACGCACGCAATATCGGTTATACCACCGCCATGTATGTGGTGATGAATCGCGCCAAGTGGGAGAATCTGCCTGCCGACGTCCAGGCCGTCTTCGAGGCGGTCAGCAAGGAATGGATTGACGTGCACGGCGGAACCTGGGACAAGGACGACGCCGCCGGCCGCGAGTACACCCTCAGTCTGGACAACCAGATTCTGGAACTTCCCGACGATGAAATGGCGCGCTGGGAAAAGGCCGTGCAGCCGATCCTGGACAGCTATGCCGCCACCGCCACCGAAAAGGGCCTCGAGGGCGAGGCGTATGTCAGCACCCTCCAAAGTCTGATCAAATCGGCGCAGTGAGTCTCCTCCCGCCTAGCGGAAGGCCCGATGTCTTTGGACGTCCCGGACGTCTTCAGGAGGACGTATTGTGATTCTCAGACTCGAACAATGGGTGGCCAAGGCGGCCGACCTCTTCAACTGGGTGGCGGCGGCGGCCGTGGCCGGCATGATGGTATTGACGTGCCTGGACATCGTGCTGCGCCTGTTCCGTCACCCGATCCCCGGAACCTATGAAATGGTGGGTTTTCTGGGGGCGGTTTTCGCCGCCTTTTCCCTGGGCTACACCTCGGTCAACCGGGGCCATATCGCGGTCGACTTTCTGGTGCAAAAACTGTCGCCGCGCACCCAGAACTGGGTGGACGGCGTCAATGCCTTGATCTGTTCGATTTTCTTCGGATTTTTAGCCCGCCAGTGCCTGGTGTATGCCGCCGACCTGAAATCCTTCGGCGAGGTTTCCATGACGTTGCAGATGCCGATCTATCCGTTTGTCTACGGTATCGCCGCGGGCTGTTTCCTGCTGACCCTCGTTTTGGGGGTGCGGTTCGTCAAAAATGCGGCCCTGGTCATGGGACGATAGGGAAAGTGGCCATCCAGAAGCGGCATCTTTCGGCCCCGGCCGGCGTTCTCGCTCTGCGGGAATCCTCGCCGCAGCCCAGCTGCGCCTGCGGCTCCCCCATCGCTGCGGCCTTGGCCTGAACCGAAAGCTACCGCTTCTGGACGGGCACTGAGGGAAGAAAGGATGATTGCATGACCCCAACGGTGACCGGCGTCGTCGGTCTTCTGGCGCTGTTCGTTCTGATCTTCTCCCGCATGCCGGTGGGCTTTGTGATGGCCCTGATCGGTTTCACCGGTTTCGGCTATATCGTCAACTACGGAGCGGCCCTGAACCTGGTGGCCAAAGACATCTTCGACGTTTTTGGTTCCTACAACCTCACGGTCATTCCCCTTTTCATCCTGATGGGCCAGATCTCCTTTCATGCCGGCATCAGCAGTCGGCTGTTCGAAGTGGCCTATAAATTCATCGGGCATTGGCCTGGCGGCATGGCCATCGCCACCATCGGCGCCTGCGCCGGTTTCTCGGCCATCTGCGGCTCGACCAATGCCACGGCGGCCACCATGGCGGCCGTGACCCTGCCTGAAATGCGCCGCTACGGCTACAAGGACACGCTGGCGGCCGGGGTGGTGGCCGCCGGGGGCAGCCTTGGCATCCTGGTGCCGCCCAGCGTGGTATTCATCATTTACGGCATCATGACCGAGCAGTCCATCGGGGAACTCTTCATGGCGGGCATCATGCCCGGCATATTGCTGGCGCTCCTGTTCATCCTGACCGTGGTTATCTGGGCCCACCTGTCCCCTTCCGTGGCACCTCGGGGGCCGCGTGCGACCTTCCAGGCCCGTCTGGCCTCTCTGTCCGGTTTGATCGAGACCCTTTTGCTCTTCCTGCTGGTCATGGGAGGACTCTTCCTGGGATTTTTCACCCCCACCGAAGCCGGTGCCGTGGGGGCCATGGGCTCGATTCTGATCGCCCTTTTTCGCCGCAACCTGACCTGGAAGGGGTTTGTCCAGTCCCTCTTTGAAACCACCCGGATCTCTTGCATGATTCTGGTTATCGTGGCCGGCGCCACCATTTTCGGCCACTTTCTGGCCATCACCCGCATTCCCTTCGGCATCGCGGAGTGGGTGGCGGCCTTCAATCTGCCGCCCTACGCCATCATGAGCCTGATCATCCTGGTCTATCTTCTGGGCGGTTGTGTCATCGACGCCCTGGCCCTGATCATGCTGACGGTGCCCATCTTCTATCCGGTGGTCACCTCCCTGGGCTACAACCCGATCTGGTTCGGCGTGGTGATAGTGCTGGTCACCCAAATCGGGGTGATTACCCCGCCGGTGGGGGTCAACGTCTATGTGGTCAGCGGGGTGGCCCGGGACATCCCCCTGCACGTGATTTTCAAGGGGGTCGTTCCGCTGCTCCTCGCCCTGATCGCCGCCACCCTGCTCATGCTGCCCTTTCCGCAAATCGCCCTCTGGCTGCCGGAACTGATGCACTGATGGTAAGGTTCTGCGTTCGATCCACCACCGTACGGATATCGCCCATCCACACCTCCCGGCAAGGCCGACACCCAGCAGCGCCGGCCCTGCGGCTATGATCGATCCTGCGGCGCGCGCATCTCCCGGGGAAGGGCCTCCAATAGGCGTGCGACCTCCTGCGCGGTGAGATGCCGCCATTGGCCTTCCGCCAGGTTGCCCAGACCCAGGGTGGCCAGGCGGATGCGCTTCAGGGCCACCACCTGATGGCCCACCTTGCGGACCATGCGCCGGATCTGGCGATTCTTGCCTTCCATCAGCGTGATGCGGAACCGTCGGCCGGAAATCCGTCGGACCCGGGCTGGCCGGGTCCGCGTACCCATCAGGGGCAGGCCTTCCGCCATGCGGCGCAGAGCGCCGTCCGGGATAGGCCGCGCCACGGTGACCTCGTACTCCTTTTCATGGTCGAAGGAGGGGTGCAGCAGCCCGTGATGCACGCGCCCGTCGTTGGTCAGCAAGACCAGTCCGGTGGAGTCCTTGTCCAGACGCCCCACCGGGAAGACACGCGCCTCGCAGGCCACCAGGTCGACCACCACCGGCACCCCGTCCTGGGCACAGGAGGTGACCACTCCCCGAGGCTTGTGCACCATGATGTAGACCGGATCCTCCTCGGCGGCCGCCACCGGCACGCCGTCCACGGCGACGCGGTCCACGCCGGGCTCGATCTTGATGCCCACTTGGGTGACGACCTCCCCATTGACCGCCACCCGCCCTTCCCGGATCAACACCTCTCCCCGCCGCCGGGAGCAAACCCCGGCCGAGGCCAGCCATTTTTGAAGCCTGACAGATCCCATTGATCGGCCTTATTTCATAACTTTCCCACCACAACCCTGAGATGGCCCGCGGGAAGGGGTAGCTTTTGGTTCAGGCCAAGGCCGCACAAGGGTTTGCGGTGAGGCGTACGTTCGTACGCCGCAGCCGAAAACCCGCGGAGAACGCCGGCCTGGGCCAAAAGATGCCCCTTCCCGCGGGCCATCAACTGCGGTAGTCGGCATTGATGCGCACATACTCCACCGAAAAATCGCAGGTCAAAACACTGGCCTTACCCGTACCGGCATTGAGATCCAGGGTGATCTGCAGTTCAGGCTGCTGCAAGACGGCGGTGGCGGCCGCCTCGGCCGCACTGCCGCAGCCGGCGCCGCCGCGCACCATCTGCACCCCGTCGAAGCGGAGATCGACCCGGGCGGGGTCGAACACCACGCCGGCCCGTCCGGCCGCCCCCAGAATCCGACCCCAGTTGGCATCTTCACCGAACAAGGCGGTTTTGACCAGAGGGGAGTTGGCCACCGTATCGGCAACGCGCCGGGCATCGGCGTCGCAAGGGGCGCCCAGGACTGAGAGTTCCACCAGCTTGGTGACGCCCTCGCCGTCCCGAACGAGCCATTTGGCCAGCTCGAGACAGCTCGCGTCCAACAGGTCCTGGAAGAGGGCTTCATCATCCGCGTCGACGATCGCCGCGCCGCTGGCCCCGTTGGCCATGAGGATCACCGTGTCGTTGGTGCTGGTGTCGCCGTCGATGGTGATACGGTTGAAAGACCGGTCGACGGCGTGCCGCAGCATGCCGTCCAGCCGGCCCGCCGCCACGGCGGCGTCGGTGCAAATGAAACACAGCATGGTGGCCATGTCCGGCCGGATCATGCCGGCCCCCTTGGCAACGGCCACAATGGTGAAAGGCCGCGCCCCGATTCGGCCCTCGCGGTAAACGCACTTGGGCTCGGTGTCCGTGGTCATGATGGCGGTGGCCAAGTGGGGAAACCCTTCCGGGGTCAAGTCCTTCACCAGAGCGGGCACCGCCTTGAGAATCCGATCGACGGGCAAGGGTTGGCCGATAACACCGGTGGAAGCGGTCCATACCGCCTCTTCCGGCACCGCAAGCGCTTCGGCCACCGCTGCACAGGCGGCCTGCGCATCCCGCAAACCGGCTTCGCCGGTGCAACAGTTGGCGTTGCCGCTGTTGACCAGCACGGCCCGGCAGCGGCCCGAGGGACGGCGACGGCGGGTGAGCATCACCGGCGCCGCCTGGACCACATTGCGGGTAAAGACGGCGGCCGCCGCCGCGGGTGTTTCGGAATAAATAAGCCCCAGATCGGGATTGCCGTTCTTTTTCAAACCGGCGGCAATGCCGGCCGCTCGTATGCCCTTGCAGATGGCTGCCATTATAAAGGAATTCCTTTCCTAAGCCTGATGCATGGGCCACCAGGATGTGGCGCCCGGGTCCGGACGCCAAAAGGCTCTTGCAGGAAACGGCGGGCTTTGTCAACGGCTCCGCCCGCTGCTCACAGAGGGACTCTCTGCTTGACATCCTGGGGTGTCCGGCTTAAACCTTGCCCGCGTATCGTAGGCAACCGTTAACATGAATCCGTGGTATCCATGACACCCACTCGCATGATCTGCCGCCACTGCGGCGCCCCGCTCTGGATCCGCCGCACCTGACGCCGGGTGCTGCTGCACTGCCGGGCCTGCAGTGCGGAGTTTGCCCTCGGCAGCATGTCCGAGACGATGGACCCCGATTTGGAAGAGATCCTGGCCCATATCCCCTGCGACAGGATCTGACGTTCCATGGTGCTGAACAGCCTTTTTCCGGTTTTCACTCTCATCGCGATGGGGGCGGCGCTCAAACACTGGCATCTCACCAGCGCCAAATTTCTGCAAACGGCGGATCGTCTGGTCTACTTCATCTTTTTCCCGGCCCTGCTGTTCTGGAAGATCGGCGGCGCCCCGGCCGCCGCTGGCTTCAACGGCCCCTTCTACCTTGCCGCGGCCCTGGCCGTCATGCTGATTTATCTGCTCTCCCTGGTCTACATTCGTTGGCGGGTTCCGGACTTCCAGGCCGGCACCTTTTCCCAGAGCTGCTACCGGTTCAACACCTACATCGGCATGG
>CAYMQN010000009.1:0-36193 GCA_964392545.1 uncultured Desulfobacteraceae bacterium | reverse complement strand
GAGGACCGACCGGAGGGGAGAACGCCGCCAGGGGCCAAAAGATGCCCTTTCTGGACGGACACAGCCTTCAGCGCGGTCGCCGCACATGCCGCTCGCGCTGCATAACGCAGGAAACCCCCTGGCCCGCCTGCAGCGGGACATAGCAGCGGTTGCAGGAAAGGCAGGCGGCGGGGCGGTCATCACCGGCCTGCCAGCGCCGGATGAGGCCGGGTTCCGCGATCAGCGGACGCCCGAAGGAGATCAAATCGGCCCGGCCCTCGGCAAGAAGCTGTTCGGCCGCCGCCAGGGAGCGGATCCCGCCCACCAGGATGAGCGGCAGGTCGAGGGCTGCCTTAAACGCCGTGGCCGCCCGGCGGTAGTAAGCTTCCTCGCCGGGACCCGCGGGATGAACCTTGCGGGCACAGTGGGTTTCCGGCGGGTTGCTGACAAGCCCCCCGCTCAACTCCACGGCATCGACACCGGCCTCTGCCAGAAGGGCGGCGGTCTGCAGCATGCCCGCTTGCTGCACCCCTCCTGTTGCGAAATCCTCTGAATTGAGCTTGATCAGAATAGGGAAATCCCTGCCCACCGTCGTACGCACACTGCGGACCACCTCGCAGGCCAGCCGCGCCCGGTTTTCCAGCGTGGCGCCGTAGCGGTCCCGGCGACGATTGGTGGCCGGCGACAGGAACTGGCTCAGGAGATAACCGTGGGCGGCATGGATCTGGACGGCGTCAAATCCGGCGGCCCGCGCCCGGCGGGCGCCGTCCGCCATGGCGCTGATCACCGTTGCAATGTCTTCCAGGGACATTTCCCGGCAGGCTTCACCACTGCGGCCCTCGAAGACCGAAGGCCCGGCAGCCGGCCGGCCGGTGAGACGTGTGGCGGCATGTCCCCCGGCATGGGCCAATTGCAGACAGATGCGCCCGCCGGCATCGTGAACCGCCGCGCTCATATGGGCAAGGCCATCGATCAGCCCGTCGCGATGGACACCCAGCTGCCAGGGGCCGGCCTGCCCGGCCGGATGGACATAGGCGTGACCGGTGATGATCAGCCCCACCCGATTGCGGGCCAGCGCGGTCATGGTGTCGACGAGGCGGGGCGTAACCTGTCCGGCGTCGTCGGCCATGCCTTCCCAGACGGCGGAGCGCACGCTGCGGTTGGGCAGGGTCAGCCCGTGGACGGTGAAAGGCGTAAAGAAGCGGCTCACGAACCGAACCGCTTGTCGAGATTGCGGTGGGTAAAGGGGCGGGCCTCGGGGCCGGTGTAGTCGGCGACGATCTGGCCGTTGCCGATCAGGCGCCATTGATAGATCAGCAGGCCCTCCAAACCCACCGGGCCCCGGGCGTGGGTCTTGTTGGTGCTGATGCCCACCTCGGCGCCCAGACCGTAGCGGAAGCCGTCGCTGAAGCGGCTGCTGCAGTTCATGAAGACATCGGCGGAATCCACCGCCGTCATGAACCGCAGACCCCGCTCCCGCTCGCGGGTCACGATCACGTCGGTGTGCCCCGACCCATAGCGATTGATGTGGGCCACGGCGTCCACCAGGCTGTCCACCACCCGGATGGAAAGGGTGTAATCGAGGTACTCGGTCTGCCAATCCTCGACGACGGCCGGGGTGACGTCGATGAGCGCGGTGGTGGCCGTGCAGCCCCGGATTTCCACCCCCTTGGCCTCCAGGGCCCGCCGGACCTTCGGCAGGAAAGCGGCGGCGCAGTCACGGTGTACGAGCAGGGTTTCCACCGCATTGCAGACCGCCACATACTGGGTCTTGCTGTCCACCACGATGCGCTCGGCCATGGCGAGATCCGCCTCACGGTCCACATAGACGTGGCAGATGCCGTCGGCATGCCCCATCACCGGAATGGTGGTGTTTTCCATGATATGGCGCACGAAGGCGTTGCTCCCGCGGGGGATGATGAGGTCGATGGCCTCGTCCAGCGCGAGCATCGCCGCCACGTCGGCGCGGGTCTCCATCAGCCCCAGCCATCCCGCCGGGAGTCCCGCGGCCGTGCCGGCATCATGAATCAGCTCGGCCAGCACACGATTGGTTTGGGCCGCCTCGCGCCCGCCCTTGAGCAGCACGGCATTGCCGCTTTTCAAACACAGGCAGGCGATCTGCACCAGGGCGTCGGGACGCGACTCGAAAATCACGCCGATCACCCCGATGGGGCAGCTCACCCGGTAGAGCTCCAATCCAACGTCGAGTTCACGCGCCTCCAGGGTGCGGCCCACCGGGTCGGGCAGCCCGATCATGCTCCGCAGCCCGGCGCAGGCCTCGGCGATCTTGGCCGCGTCGAAGACGAGCCGTTTGAGCAGCGGTGCGGCCAGACGCTCCTCCTGCGCGCGGGTCAGATCCGCCTGATTGGCCGCCAGGATGTCCGTCCGGCGTGCCTCCAAGGTTTTGGCGATATCGGCCAGCACCCGGTTCTTGGTTTCGGCGTCCAGGGCCGCCAGGGACGTGGCCGCCGCCTTGGCCCGGACCGCAAGGGTTTGCATATCCATCTGAGGACTCCTCTCCGGCATTGATCGCATTAACGGGTTGGAAACCACGGCAGCCTACTTCAGGTGCCGGCAAACATCAAGGTGTGCCCGGCAACGTTTGCGACGGGCGTCTTTCAGTGGTATCCCCACTAGCATGACCACCTCCCAACGGGAAAAACGCGATGCGGCGGCATCGTATCTGCTGCTGACCCTGGCGATCCTTTTCTGGGCGGGCAATTTCGTCCTGGGCCGGGCCGTCCGGGCGGACGTCCCACCCGTGGCCCTGGCCTTCTGGCGCTGGGCTGTGGCGGCCCTCCTGATCGGCGGCCCGGCCATGGGGCACCTGCGACGGGAGTGGGGAACCATCCGCCGCCACGCACCGATCCTGCTGCTGCTGAGCGCCGTCGGTGTGGCCGCCTTCAACACCCTGGTCTACACCGGCCTCCAATATACCGTGGCCATCAACGCCCTGTTGCTGCAGGCCGTCATGCCGGTCTTCATCGTGATC
This sequence comes from uncultured Desulfobacteraceae bacterium, assembly GCA_964392545.1. Lineage (GTDB taxonomy): Bacteria > Desulfobacterota > Desulfobacteria > Desulfobacterales > UBA5852 > JABZFP01. The sequence continues at coordinate 33,222 of CAYMQN010000009.1, read as the reverse complement.
TTTTCCTATGGGCTTTTCCGGGACCCTGTTACCAAGCGCCTGGCCGGCGGCATCCTGCTCTGCCTGGCGGGGGCCGTTGCCATCATCGTCGAGGGCCGCCCGCAGGTTCTCGCCGCCCTGGCTTTCAATCCCGGCGACCTCCTGGTGCTGCTGGCCGTTGCCTCCTATGCCGCCTATTCCGTGCTCCTGCGCAAGCGCCCCGCCATCCACCCCTTGAGCTTCGTGGCCGTCACCTTCACCCTCGGGGCCCTGATGCTGCTGCCGCTCTACCTGTGGGAATCGGTTGCCGTCCGCCCCATGCCGATCAACGGCCGTTCCCTGCTGTCGATCGCCTATGTGGGCATCTTCCCCTCCATCGTGTCCTACCTCTGCTACAATCGCGGGGTGGAGCGCATCGGGGCCAACCGGGCGGGGTTGTTCCTCTACCTCATGCCCGTCTTCGGCAGCGTGATGGCGGTGGTCTTCCTGGGTGAGGCCTTCCGCTGGTTCCACGGGGCGGGCATCGTCCTGATCGCCGCCGGTCTGTTCACCACCCTGCGGGCCGCAAAGTAGACCGGGGGATCCTGGCCGCCTCGCCAATAGGGCGGTCGGAGCGCGATGGGTGCTACAAGGTTTTTTCGAGACAGACCGCACTGTCCGGACAGACGGCGCGAAATTCTTCCGTGTCTTGGATCGGCGCGGGAACCGAATCCCGTGCAACGCGGCGGTAGCCCCGCCCGACGAAGAAATCCACCGCAGTGGTGGTCAGCAGATAAAGCTTCGCCACGCCGTGGGAATGGGCATACTTTTCAATGGCCGCCACCAACCGGGAGGCGATGGTCTGCCGCCGTTGATCCGCCACCACCGCCAGCGAGCGCAGCAGGGCGCTCGCGCCAACGGGCTCCAGCCCGATCGCCCCAACGATGGCACCCTCCTTGCGGGCCACAATGAAGTGGGCCAGCTTGCGGGCGTCCAGATCCTTTCCGCTGAGGCCGGCTTCGGCGATCAGCGCGATGACGGCCGGCGCCTCGCCCGGCCTTACGCCGCTGAAGGTGACCGGGAAGATGCCGTTGTCCATGTCGGGGCCTCCTTTCCTTTGGCAGGATCGCTTCTGGTGGACCGTTATAGTCTTCACACCCCCCTCTGTCAAAGGGGACCGGCGGGCGGAAGACCGAGGGGCCAAGGGCTGGGGCCCTGCGCCTTGAATCCCCACCAGAAATGACTAGAATCCCAAAGGGTTGAATCCTTATTGGGAATTGGAGATGAAACGATCCCGTCCACAGGAAACAATCGAGTGAACCCGCAGGCGCTTCAGATCCGATGGCATGAACGGCTGGACGAGGTTTCGGCCGCCGCCTGGGATGCCCTGGCGGTGCCGCTGGCAACCCCTTTTCTGGAATGGGAATGGCTGCGGCTGCTGGAAGCCTCGGGAAGCGTCCGGGCGGAGCAAGGCTGGCTGCCCCACCACCTGACCCTCTGGCGCGGCCAAACCCTGGTCGCCGCAGCGCCGTTGTATATAAAGGGTCACAGCGCCGGGGAGTTCGTCTTCGACCATGCCTGGGCCGATGTGGCCCGTCGTCTGGAGATCCCCTACTACCCGAAACTGGTGGGCATGAGCCCCTTCTCACCCACCATCGGCTACCGCTTTCTGATCGCCGCGGGGGAAGACGAGGCCGGAATCACGGCGCGCATGCTCGCGGCCATCGACCAGCTTTTGGAACGCTACCATCTGGCCGGCTGCAGTTTTCACTACGTGGATCCGGACTGGGGCCGCCTTCTCGGGCCCCACGGCTTTCACCCCTGGACCCACCAGAGCTTCGCCTGGCGCAACCGCGGCTACCGGTCTTTCGACGACTACCTGGCCATTTTCAAATCCAACCAGCGCCGCAACATCCGCCGTGAGAGAACGGCCGTGAAGCGGCAGGGCCTGCGTCTGGTCCCCCTGACCGGCGAGGCCATCCCCCGGGACCTCTTCCCCCACATGTACCGCCTTTATGCCGGGACCAATGCCCAATTCGGGCCCTGGGGCTGCAAATACCTGACGGAAGATTTCTTCACCGGCCTGCATCGCCGCTTCCGCCATCGCCTTCTGCTGGTGGCGGCCTATCAGGACGGGGCCGATGCCCTTCCGCTGGGGATGTCGTTTCTGCTTTACAAGGGCGACCGCCTCTATGGGCGCTACTGGGGGGCGACCGTCCCGGCCAATGCCCTGCACTTCAATGCCTGCTACTACAAGCCCATCGAATGGGCCATCGCCAACGGGATCCAGCGCTTCGATCCGGGCATCGGCGGCGAGCACAAGATCCGCCGCGGTTTCAAGGCCGTACCCAACACCAGCCATCATCGTTTTGCCGATTCCCGCCTGCAGGAAGTCCTGCGGTTGAACATCGGGCGCATCAACCAACTGGAGCAGGCCAACATCGACGCCATCAACGCGGAGAGACCCCTCGCCAAGCCCCCCGGCCGTCACCTCGGCGGAAACCGGAATGCCAAACCCGCTCGACGCACCTGACCCGCTCACGCGTCTAGGCGATATGGCGCCACGCCAGCGGATGGGTCCGGAAGCAGGCCCGGCGTGGAATAGTGGGTGCTCGAAGGTGAAATCGCCTTGCTATTGTCCGTAACAGGGATTATAGTGCAACCATCAATCAAGCCCCGCCTCGTATAGCCTTCCTTATAGAGCCGGGTCAGTTACTTACTGAAGGCCATTCCATTTTCCTCGTGGCATCCTCCAGTCGGCAACGTTGAAATAATTGTGAAAGGAGGATGCGATCATGGCTGATGGTACCGTTAAGTGGTTCAACGACCAAAAAGGATTCGGCTTCATCGAGCAGGAGAGCGGTCCGGATGTATTCGTGCACCATTCGGGAATCAACGCGACCGGTTTTAAATCCCTGAAAGAAGGCGATCGGGTGTCTTTCGAGATCGAGCAGGGGCCGAAAGGCCCTTCGGCGAAGAATGTCACCTTAGCTTAACCTTTTTTCTTCGGTTAAAAAGCATTCCTCCATTTCGGGGGAATGCTTTTTCTTTGTACGGTTAATGTGCCTTAAACGCTTAGCGAGGAGACCCTATGGCGCGACCCCAGGAAACGGCTAAGAAGCGAGAGAAGGATATGAAGCGGCGGGAGAAACGCGAAAAGAAACAGCAGCGTCGACTGGATAAGAAGGCCTTGAAAGAGGAGGGGTCGGCAGGCGGCTCCGAGGACGAGGCCCCCGAAGAAACTTCAGGGGCGCTTCCCGCCGCCTAGTCCCGGCGAAGCGACACCTATCGATGGAGGGACAACGGGATCGCTCCCGTTGTCGTTAAACCCGGACGATGTGCGGCAGAATGACCGGGCGCGAGCGCGTCTGGAGGTAAAAAAAATCCTGCAGGGTCTTGCGAATGCGGTCCTGCTGCCGGCAACCGTCTTTCTGCAGGGCCCGTTTTAAGGTGTGCTTGGCCTTTTCCATCAAGCCCTTCGACGCATCCATCTGCATGAACCCCTGGCTGATCAGCCGAACCTCACCGGCCAATCGGCGCTGCCGGTCCACGGGCACATAGCACAACACAAAGCCGTTTTGCGACAACTGCTCACGGTCCCGCACCACCAGATCGCCGATTTCACCCACCAGAGAGCCATCCACGTACACCTTGTTGACCGGCACCGGTTCCGCCAGCCACGCCCGGCGCCCGTCGCTGACCCATGTCGCTCCGTTTTCCAGAATAAAAACCGCGTCGGCATCCATCCCGCTCTGGCGCGCCAATCGGGAATGCAGATGCAGGTGGCGGGTTTCCCCGTGCACGGGGATCAAGAAGCGCGGCTGCACGGCTTCCAGCATAATGCGCATGTCGCCGCGGCTGCCGTGGCCGGAAACATGCACGGTGGCAAGGTCGCCGTAAACCACGTTGGCCCCGCGTCCAAACAGGTTGTTGAGCATCCGGCCGACATTCTCTTCGTTGCCTTCGATGGCGCCGCCCGAAATAACGATCGTGTCGCCCGCATGCACCTGCACATCACGGTGCGCGCCTCGCGCCATGCGGTTGAGGGCGGAATTGGGCTCGCCCTGGGAGCCGGTGGATAGCACCACCAGCTCGCCCGGGGGCACGTCCGCCTTGATATCCACCAGCATTCCCGCCGGGATGTTCAGATAGCCCAGTTCCCGCGCCAGCTCGGCATTCTGGATGAGGCTGCGTCCGGTCAGGGCCAGCTTGCGCCGATGTTTGGCCGCAAGATCGACGATTTCCTGAAAGCGCGCCAGCACCGAGGCGAAAGTGGCGATAATGATGCGGCTTCCGCGGGCTTCGGCGAACAGACCGTCCAGGGTCGAGGTTACCAGTTGTTCGGTCGGTGTGCGGCCCGGTCGATCGGCATTGGTGCTGTCCGCCAGCAATGCGAGCACCCCGTTGGGGGTCAGTGCCTTCAGTCGTTGCAGGTCGGTCGTGCGGCCGCCCGCGGGCGTTTCATCCAGCTTGTAATCGCCCGTGTGCACCACCGCGCCCACCGGCGTGTCGATGACGAACCCCACGGAAGCGGGAATGGAGTGCGCCACTGCAAAAGGACTCACTTGAAACGGACCCAGCTGGATCGTCTGCCTGTGGTCGATGGGCTCCAGCGTCACGTGGTCGAGACCTGCCTCTTCCAATTGACGTCCCACCATCGCCAATGTCAAATCGGTGCCGTACACGGGCGCATCCACATGCTTGAGCAGGTAGGAAAGGCCCCCGATGTGGTCCATGTGCCCGTGGGTCAGCACGATGCCACGCAAAAGGTGCTGGTTTTCAATAACGTACGCGAAGTCGGGCAGCACGAGATCGATCCCGTGCAGATCGTTTTCCGGGAACATTATCCCGCAGTCGACGATGATCAGGTTGCGGCCGTATTCAATTACCGTCATGTTCTTGCCGATTTCGCCCAAACCGCCGAGCGGTATGATCTTCAAACGTTTATGCATAATGGTTCTCTAAATCTCCGTTGTCGCAAGGCATGACAGCCCGATCCACCATGCATGCAACCGGAACGCCATGTTCCGGAAGGTGCAATTCCCCGTTAGGGGCAGGGCGATCGAACAGGCCCCCTGGCGACAAAAAATTGAAATGATGGTTGCTGTGGTTTTCGAAGGCAGGGTTAAAAGGACTCGTGTGGGCTGGACAGGAGCTTTTCCGCCGTCGGAAAATTAATCAATAATATCCTACTGAATCTGATTTGTCAAGTTTTAGCAAGGGGTCACCCCTCACCTGACTTCCCGGGTCTTGTGAAAGATGATGTCGGGCCACTGCTCCATGCAGAAGCCCAGTTTCCATTCGCTGGGCGCCAGATAGGCCAGGCAGCCTTCGGCGTCCCGGGCGATGTTGGCCATGTTCTTCTTTTCGAATTCGGCCAGCCGCTTGCGCTCCTCGCAGTCCACCCAGCGGGCCGCGGCGTACGCCACCGGTTCGTAGACCGCATCCACCCCGTATTCCGCCTTGAGCCGGGCCATGGTGACGTCGAACTGCAGAATGCCCACCGCACCCAGGATGTAGTCGCTGCCCATGACCGGGCGGAACACCTGCACCGCGCCCTCCTCGGCCAACTGGACCAGCCCTTTGGCGAGCTGCTTGGTCTTGAGCGGGTTCTTGAGCCGCACGCGCCGGAAGAGTTCCGGCGCGAAGTTGGGGATGCCCTTGAATTTGAGGGCTTCGTTTTCCGTGAAGGTGTCCCCGATCTTGATGGTGCCGTGGTTGTAAATGCCGATGATGTCGCCGGGGTAGGCCTCCTCCACGTTGGCCCGGTCCTGGGCCATGAAAATGGTGGCGTTGGCCAGGGTGACCTCCTTGCCGAGGCGGTGGTGCATCACTTTCATGCCCCGGGTGAATTTGCCGGAACAGATGCGCACGAAGGCGATGCGGTCGCGATGGGCCGGATTCATGTTGGCCTGGATCTTGAAAGCAAATCCTGTAAACGCTTCCTCGTAAGGGGATACCTCGCGGGACACGGCCGCCCGCCGGCCCGGACAGGGGGCCATCTCCACGAAGGCGTCAAGCATTTCCTTGACGCCGAAGTTGTTGATGGCGCTGCCGAAGAAAACCGGGGTTTGACTTCCGTTGAGAAAATGCTCTTGCTGCAGGGGATCCACCGCGCCTTCCAGGAGTTCGATGTCTTCGCGCAGGCTGTCGGCCTGGCGTCCCAGGTGGGTCTCCAAAAGCGGATCGGCGAGGTCTTTGATGACGATACCTTCCCCCCCGACGGTTTCCCGTCCGGGTTCGAACAGGTGCAGCTCCCGGCGGTAGATATTGTAAACCCCCTTGAAGCGCTTGCCCATGCCGATGGGCCAGGACAGCGGCGTACACTCGATCTGCAGCTTGTTCTCGATCTCGTCGAGAACGTCCAGAGGGGCCAGGCCTTCCCGGTCGAGCTTGTTGATGAAGGTGATGATGGGTGTGTTGCGCATGCGGCAGACTTCCATCAGCTTTTCGGTCTGGGGCTCGACCCCCTTGGCGCCGTCGATCACCATCAGGGCGCTGTCCACCGCCGTTAAAACCCGATAGGTATCTTCGGAAAAATCCTGGTGGCCGGGTGTGTCGAGCAGATTGATCTCGAAGTCCCGGTAATTGAATTTCATCACCGAGCTGGTCACCGAGATGCCGCGCTCCTGCTCGATGGCCATCCAGTCGCTCGTGGCATGGCGGGCGGCTTTTCTGGCGCGCACGGCGCCGGCCTGCTGAATGGCGCCGCCGAACAGCAGGAGTTTTTCGGTCAAGGTGGTCTTGCCGGCATCCGGATGGCTGATGATGCCGAAGGTGCGCCGCCGGTCGATTTCCTTTTTGTAGTGTCGGTCCATCATTTTGTCCTGCGGCGGCCGGGCCGCCGTCACCGCCGTCTTTGGGCGGGATCATCGCTAAGCGGGCCGGGACAGCTTCCCGCTCAGGGAGTCATCCATCCACAGGCCCCCCGCCGACCTTCCCGACAGCCTGGCGTGCAAAGCGGTATTCCGGGAGTCGTTCGGTCGGCGGATTCGGCTTCGTTGGTTATGCTGTCGCGAATGCGTCGTCGTTGGGCCCTTGGCTCAGCGGCGGTCTGACGGGAGAGATCATGCGGCGGGCAGTGATCAGGCGATCTGCGTGTCGGGTTGGCCCTTGCGGCGGCGGATCACACGGATCACGCGGGGTTTACGCGTTGGGGCGGGGCGGTCGTCTTCCCTGGTTTGACTGGCATTGAGAAACATCTGACGTAGTTTGGCTTCCAACAGCTTTTTTTTCGCTTCGTCCATTATCCTTGCTTTTCTGAAAGGGGTTGATGTGCGGGTGAACCTGAAGCTCGGGTGAAGAGGCGTGGGGCCTCCTACCGTTGCTGCTCACCGTTCCTGGCGGCTACGATGCCACCGGGATATAAATAGTGAAAATCCCGCATCAAGCGGGAAGGATCCTTTTCGGGGGTGCCGGCTGCGTTTGTCGCAAATGCTGGCATGCCTCTATATCAGATCGTACGGACATGCAAGGCAAAAATGCGTTTTTCGGTCGAAAGCGTGTCGTTTTTGGCGCGCCCGGCGCCAGCCGCGCACGCTGTCGGTTGACGCCCTTCAGGAAGCCCCCCCGGCGCCAACCGTCGGGGACGCCGATTATGCATGCACTGCCTGCTGGACAGGCGGTTTCGAATGTCATCGTCCGTTGGTCGAATAACTTTAGCAAAATGTGCAGCCTGGGCCGAATTGTCAAGACTTCGTCGCTAATGTTCCGCGTCGGGTCCTTGGGAGGGCTTGCCATAGAGAATTTTCAACTTCGCCTCCATCAGCTCTTTGTGATGGAGCCGCAACAGCTTGGAAACTTTGTGCATCAGGTAATCCTCATGCATATCCATTTTGCCGTCCACGAAGACCACCTGCCAGAGGGTTTCAACAATGCGGATTTTTTCCTCGCGCGGATAGTTTTCGTTGATGAGGCGGGTGAATTGCCACAAATCGACGCTTTCCGCCAATTCCTTGTCCGCTTCGGCGATCAGGGCTTCAGCATGCGCTTTGGACAGTCCGTAGCGGTTTTCCAGGATTTCGATGATCGTGCCGACTTCCTGTTCGGTGAAGGATTCGTCGATCCGGGACAATTCAACGAGCAAGGCGCAGGTGGCCACCATGAGGCGGTGCTCCTTGTCCGGAGCGGTCTCCCGCCCTTGCCCTGGCGTGCCGCTGAAGAAGCGCTTGAGCATGTCGATCATTGGGTCGTCTCCCTGCTTTGGCCGCCCTGGACGTGGATGGGACCGTCAGCCGAAGCGTTTCCCAGCTGTCCACAGGCCGCCATGAGATCGCGCCCCCGCGGGGCGCGTTTCTGGACATTGACCCCCCTGGCGATGAGCTGCTGCCGAAAAACCGCCAGTTCCGCCTCGGAGGGTGCGGGGAAAGCGGTGTCGGAGCCCGGATTGAACGGGATCAGGTTCACTTTGGCGGACAGCGGTCGCAGCCATGCGGCCAATTCCCGGACGCACCGGGCATCGTCGTTCACGCCGGGAATGAGAACGTAGGCGATCATGATCGCATAGCCCTTTTTCAGCGGATAGGCCATCAAGGCCTTCTGCAGGCGCTCCAGGGACGCCGCCTGGTTGATGGGCATCCATTGCGACCGCAGGGCATCGTTGGGGGCGTTGAGCGACACGGCAAGCTTGAGATGGGGCATGTTCATCGCCGCCAGCCGTTCGATACCGTCCACGCGGCCGGCGGTCGAAATCGTAATATAGCGCTGGGCGATATCCAGCCCGCGTTGGTCGCTGAGCACCTGCACGGCCTGGAGGACGGCATCGAAGTTGTCCATGGGCTCGCCCATCCCCATGAAAACCACATTGCGGATCGCCGTGCCGAAGCGGCGGCGGGCCTCGTAAACCTGCCCGACGATTTCTTCGACCGTAAGCTGACGCTGCAATCCCATGCGCGCGGTTTCGCAGAACCGGCAGCCCATGCGGCACCCCACCTGGCTGGACACGCAGACCGTGCCGTGGGAGGCCATGGGCAGAATCACCGACTCGATCCGCCGGCCGTCGGTCAGCGCCGTTACGAACTTGACCACGCCCTCCTGCTGAACCTCCTCAACCACCTTGCCCGATTGAATACACACGTCCCGCCGCAACCGTTCGGCAAACCCCGGCGAGCCTGCCAGGACGGGGGCTTCCCAGGAGCGGGGGTTGAGCTGCTGGAAGAATTCCCGGTAAAGGGCACGGGCCAGAAACGGACCTTTGCCGTAACGTTCGGCAAACAGGGCCGCAAGGCTGTCCGCCGTATGTTCCATGAGGTGCAGCATGATTGGCAGATCGTACCCGGGATTGACAAAAATCAGCCCTTCACAGGGGAGACGACCGGCACCATAGCATAAAGCGCACGGCCTGTCTTGCGGCGGCGGAAACCAGCCTCGCAACCCGTTCCGGACCATCGGCAACTGACATTTTGCGACAAACCAATGACGCTGCCCGTCAATCCCGACGTTGATAAGCGCCGTCACCCCTTCCTCTTTGCGAGATGCAAGCCGTCCGGCTGGGGACAGTTATTGTATAATTAACGTTAATTATGCATATTAATATTACAATAGAGCCAAATAGCCCTGTTTCATCCCTTGATCGATCAAAATGTCTTCGTGGCCTGCTTATTGCTACGCTATGGCTTCAATGCGACCCGGCATTATCCAACCGGCCTTCTGATCGTCCAAACGAGGTAGCCATGGCATTGCGCCCCTTTCTGCATACCAGCACCGGCAAGGCCGCCGGCGGGGTTTCCCGCCGGCGCATAACCCGCCTGCTGCCCTGGCTCCTGCTGGGCGTTGGCCTGTGCAGCGCCTCTTCCGTTCTGGCCAAAAGCCATGAGGGCCGGCAGGATTATGGTGCCTTGATAAACTACATCCAGATGGAAAACCGCGACGGGCCCCTGGTGGAATTCAAACAAACCGGCCAAGATGTCGACCAAACCCTCCATCGGGAAAACCGGCACTACATCAGCCAGAATGCGGCCCTGCTGGACAGGATGCGCGCGGAGCTCGACAGCCATAAGCTCCACTGGCAGCTCCGGAAGGCGACCCAACGCCTGATGGTGGTGCCTGAAGCGCATCCCGAATATGCCGCCCTTTTCGAAGCCTACTGCCGCACCGCGGTGGACTTTGTCCTGGAGAAAACCCAACTGCCCAATCCTTACGACGCCATTGCGACCCTCGACAGCCCTCCGGAACAGCCTCTTCTTTCGGGCCACAAGGGGATCACGGCCTATCTGGTCCACAACATTGCCGATGTCTACACCGAGGAATACATTTTCTTCGGCGACCGCAACCAGGACCGCAAAATCAGCATCAAGCTGGACAATCGCAGCTACCTTGGCGAAATCGGATCGTATTCTTCCCATCTCGTCATTGAAGGCGCGCAGCGTTTCAGCTTCGAGCGCAATGCCTACACCCTGTGGCGCAACAGCGCGAAAAACCCTCTGAATGTCTTCATTGCGCCGGTGGAGGAAACCCTCCACATCGCCCTGCGCGGGGCCACCGAAAACGCCATCCGTGCGCGGCTGAACGAAAAGCCGCCCGAGACGCTGGCCGCTATCGAGGCTGTGGCCGATGAATGGCTGGCCGTGGAGGAAGCTGTCGTGGGCGGTCTGGTGAACGAGCTCATGCCGGCGATTCTTACCCGTTTTCTGGATGCGGACACCTCGGCGGATCTGGTCCGGAGCCTGGAGGAGCGCCAGGCATTCACACAATATCGTTATCTGAATCAGGGCATCGCCCTGGTGGATCGGCTGGGCATGCAATCGGCCATCCACATCTACCAGAACCAGCCCCGGCGGTTCAAAAGCCTCCTGATCGACCCCGCACCCGCCCCCACCGGCGACCCGGTCGAGGCTGCCGAAGATCATCCGTCGCACGCCCCCTCCGTCTAACCTGCCACGTCAGGTCAAATTCAGGAATCCCGCATCCGCGGGATTGACGCCATAGGACTTTCGACGGTTCCATCGAAGATGTCCTGCTAGCCCACAGGGGCATCCGCCGGATAGCTGCCCAGCACCTTCAGGCCGATGGCCAGTTTGCCCATGCGGGCCAGCACCGCAGCCACCGTGTCATCCTGCAGCGAGCCATCGAAATCGAGAAAAAAGCTGTAATTGCCCGGATCCGAGCGCAAGGGCATGGAGGCGATGCGGGTCAAGTTGATACCGGCTTCGGCAAACAGGCGCAGCACTTCGTACAGCTGCCCCGCCTCGTGGGGAACGGCAAAAATGATCGAGGTCTTCGCGCCCTGGCCCGCGTAGGGTTCCCGGGAGAGCAGCAGAAAGCGCGTGGAATTGGACGCACCGTCTTCGATGCCCTCCTTGATGAGATCAAGGTCGTAGAGTTCGGCGCACAACCGGCTGGCAATGGCCGCCGAGGCTTTGGGACTCTCGCGGGCCAGCATCTTGGCGGCGCCGGCCGTGTCGTAGAAGGGGTGCGGCTCCAGCTTGTTGCGCATCAGAAATTCCCGGCATTGCGCTAAAGCCTGGGGATGCGAATAGACCACCCGGATCTCTCGGTAGTCGGTGCCCCGCGTTGCCAGCAGGCAGTGTTTCACCGGCACCTTGATTTCACCGATCACCTTGAGATCCGTGGTCGTCAGAAGGTCGTTGACCTGGGTCACCGCGCCCTCCAGGGAGTTTTCCACGGGCACGACGCCCAAATCGAAATCTTGCTCCTCCACGCCACGGAAGACGTCCACGAATTCCAGACAGGGAATGTAGGCCCCGTTGGGCACCAGCCGCCGGGAAGCGACCTCCCCGTAGGCGCCGTGCTCACCCTGGAAGGCCACCAGCCGACGGTCTTCCTCCTGCAGGCGCTTGCTTTCCTGAATGATGGTCTCGAGAAGCTGGCGGGTGAAGCTGCGCTCCACCAGATCCAGATTGAGGCGTTCGGCGCGGGCCAGCAAATCCGCTTCCCGACCCGTATCACTGATCACTTCCTTGAATTTTTTGGACCGCAGGGCCAGGCCCATCCGCTCCTGCAGCAACACCAGCAGCTCCCTGTCGATCCGGTCGATCTTGTAGCGAATTTCGTCGAGTTTCATGGGGTCTCCTCTGTAACGTCCAAAAAACGGATTCATCAAAAACGCCGGCTAAACGGTGCCCGCGACGGGTAGCGCCGTCAATCCGCGGATGCCTTCATAAAGGCCTGCAGGGGTCGCAGCCGGGCCATGAGCTTTGCAAAGCGTTCGGGGGGCAGGGCCTGGTCGGCATCGCAAAGGGCGCTGGCCGGATCGTGGTGCACCTCGATCAGCAGGCCGTCCGCCCCCGCGGCCACCGCGGCCAGGCTCATGGGCCCGATGAGGCTCAAGCGTCCCGTGCTGTGGGTCGGATCGATGACGATCGGCAAATGGGTCAGCTCCTTGATGGCCGGCACGGCGCTCAAGTCCAGGGTGTTGCGGGTGTAATTCTCGAAGGTCCGGATGCCGCGCTCGCAGAGAATCACCTGGGGGTTGCCTTCGCTCAGGATATATTCCGCGCAGTTCAGCCATTCCTCCAGGGTGGAGAACATGCCCCGCTTGAGCAGCACCGGCCGCCGGGTCGTGCCGACTTCCTTGAGCAGCGCGAAGTTCTGCATATTGCGCGTGCCGATCTGGAGGATATCGGCAAATTCGGCTACCCAGGAAACGTCCCGGGGGTCGAGGACCTCGGTCACGATAGGGAGTCCGGTTTCCCGACGCGCCAGGTCCAGAATTTTAAGCCCCTCGAGACCCAGCCCCTGAAATGAATAGGGCGAGGTGCGCGGCTTGAAGGCCCCGCCGCGCAGGACATCGGCGCCGGCCGCCTTGACCGCCCGGGCGGTCTCCAGGGTCTGTCTTTCGCTCTCCACGCTGCAGGGCCCGGCCATGACCACCAAATCCCGCCCGAAAGCCACCTCCCCCACCGGAATAACCGTCCGTTCGGCCTGCTCCCGTGCCGCCAGCTTCAGGTTTTTCATGGCAACTCACTTTCCCTTTGTATTTCTGTCCATCTCGTTTGGCTTCTGCACCCTTTAGCGGTCTTGCGGCGTGCGCGACCCTCCTCCGCCCATAAAAAAAGCCCCGAGACGTTCTCGGGGCTTACGCAAACCCCGAGTGGATTCTGAAGTCCACCCGGGGTGTATGGGGACGGGCTACAACACCGGATGAACGCTTCTAAAGCTAAAAAAGAAGCGTCCGTTCAAAAAACCGCGGCGGGTGTTGCAAAAAAGCATATGGATTTCCTTTTACCAGGCTATAGGCTTTTATCCTTTACAGCTTTTCTTTTCCCTGTCAAACGTTTTCTGAGAATGCTATGTAAACATGCGCGCGCCGGCTGCCAGCCGGCGCGCGCGCACGTGATGGGAACACCGTTGAAACCGCAAACCGCCCGTCCCCCCGGGCCGCATGCCTTCTTCTTTCGAGGTCTTTTCCGTTGTTCCGACAAAAGCGTTTTGTGTTCCTGGAATCGTTTTACGGAGGCTCCCACCGGGCCTTCGCCGACGGACTCGTGGCCCATTCCCGGCACCGTATCGATCTGGTGACCCTTCCGGCCCGTTTCTGGAAATGGCGCATGCGGGGGGCGGCCCTTCATTTCCTGCGTAAAATCGACCAGCTCGACGCCTATGACGGCCTGATCGCCACCGATCTCATCGGTCTGGCCGATTTCAAGGCGCTTGCCGGCAACGCTTGTCCGCCCATCCTGGTCTACTTCCATGAAAATCAGCTCACCTACCCCCTGGCACCGGGGGAAGCCATGGATTATCAATTCGGTTTTACCGATATCACGACGGCCCTGGCCGCCGACATGATCCGCTTCAACTCTCATAGCCACCACCGGGCTTTCCTGGACGGTCTGCCCGGCTTTTTAAAAATGATGCCCGACTATCGCCCCCAATGGGTTGTGGAAGCTATTCGGGGAAAATGCGGCGTACTTTACCCTGGCTGCGACTTCCCGCTCCATGCCGATATGCGCGCAGCCGCCGCCGAAGCGACTGAACCGCCACTGATCATCTGGAACCACCGCTGGGAATTCGACAAAAACCCCGTCTCCTTTTTCGATGCCCTGGATGCCATGGTGGCGCAGGGGGTGGATTTTCGCCTTGCACTTCTGGGCGAAAACTGTCAAACCGTTCCCAAGGTTTTCATCCGCGCCCGCGAGCGCTACGGTGCCCGTCTGCTGCGGTACGGGTACGTGCCTTCCCGAACGGCATATATCGATTGGCTCAAGCGCGGCGCCATCGTGGTCAGCACAGCCCAGCAGGAAAATTTCGGTATTGCCGTGGTCGAAGCCGTACGGTTCGGGTGCCTGCCCCTGCTGCCGGCCCGGCTGGCCTATCCGGAAGTCATCCCGGAGCGTTTCCATCCCCATGTCCTGTATCAGGATCAGGAAGAACTCAATGCCCGGCTGCATCGTCTGATCACCCGGCCGGCCGACTACGGCCGTCTGCGCGCCGATCTGATCGAAGCGATGGGCCGCTATGCCTGGCCCGCGGTCATCGATGCCTACGATGAGACTCTGGACGCTCTGGCAGCCCTGTCTTGACGTGCGCGCCCACTGCCGCACCAGGGAGCGTATACGGTTCATACGAAACAAAGCGAGGGACCGCCGGAAGGCGCCTCAGGGAGGAATGTCGTGAAACCGGTCAGCGGTTATCTTGAAATCATGGACAAGGGTTACGGATTCTTGCGAACCATCGAAAACAATTTCACACCGGGTCCGGAAGATGCCTTCGTGCCGGCCTTTCTGGTCAAAAAACTGGGGCTTGGCGAGGGGGTCCACATCCACGGCGCTGGCGCCCCGGGCAACGGCCGCAACAAAAATCTCAAACTGACCCGCATCGACACCATCAACGGCCTGGACCCCGAGGGTTATGCCCGGGTTAAACCTTTACAGGAACAAACCAGCGTCAACCCAATGGAACCCTTCACCATTTGCCAGAACTCCGATGATCGTGTGGGGCGCGCTCTGGATATGTTTGTCCCCATCGGCAAAGGGCAGCGGGGCTTGATCGTATCGCCGCCCAAATCCGGCAAGACCACGATTCTGAAGCATATCGCCACCTCCCTCCAGGCCCATCATCCCGAAGCCGTGCTGTTTGTCCTGCTGGTGGACGAGCGGCCCGAGGAGGTGACCGACTTCAAACGGCAGCTCAAAGACGCCGTCGTGCTTTCCTCCTCCGCGGACCAGCGCATAGCGCAACACCTGCGCATGACCCGGCTGACCATGAACTGTGCCACCCGCAGCGCAGAAACCGGCGCGGATGTGGTGGTCCTGATCGACTCCCTGACGCGCATGTCCCGCGCCTTCAACAACCAGACCCGCAGCCACGGCCGCACGCTCTCGGGCGGTTTGGCCGCCACTGCCCTCACCATCCCCCGCCGGATATTCGGCATGGCGCGCAACATCGAAACCGGCGGCTCACTGACCGTGATCGCCACCATTCTGGTGGACACCGGCAGCCGCATGGACGACGTCATTTTTCAGGAATTCAAGGGCACCGGCAACATGGATCTCGTGCTCAGCCGGGCATGTGCCGAACAGCGCCTGTGGCCGGCGATCAACATCAACGCCTCGGGCACCCGCAAGGAACACCTCCTGATGGCCAAGGAGGCTTTCCAGGAAGCCGTCGAATTCCGCCGCCAGGTCGCCCAACTGGATGAAGTCACCGCCCTGGCGGCCTTCCATTCCTACCTCGATCAAACCGCCTGACCCTCCTCCCCCCTGCCCTGCCGCACTCCCGCCGCGCCGACCGGTCCTTTTCAGCGGACGCAGATCCGGCGGACGTCTTGCGCCCATCCAGAATGGACGGGCACTGAATCGTTGTCTTGACGTGGCAATTTTCATTTTTATGTTAGACGGGAATTGAATCCATTACCAAGGAGATGGCATGCAGAAAGTCAGTAACGGAATGTTCGTCAGCGTTGATTACCGAGGAACCCTTGACAACGGTGACGTTTTCGACACCAGTATCGGCCGTCAGCCCCTCGAAGTGCAGATGGGCGCGGGGCAATTGATCGCAGGATTTGAAAACGCGCTCATGGGAATGGCGCTCAACGAGAAGAAGACCTTCACGTTGCCGCCGGAGGAGGCCTACGGTCACGTGGATGACGATCGCAAGCACACTTTTCCGGCTTCCGACGTCCCCTCCGATTTAAATCCCCGGGTCGGGCAGACCGTCGGCCTGACGACCCAGGACGGCCAACAGATTCCGGCCCAGATCGTCGATGTCAACGATGACGGCGTTACGGTGGACCTGAACCACCCTTTGGCCGGTGAGTCGTTGACGTTTGAAATCGAAGTCGTCGGCATCAGCCCGACGCCGACCCAAGCCTGCGGCTGCGACTGTGCTTCCGGTGGTGCCGGGGGAAACTGCGGCACGAATGACGGCGGCTGCGGCTGCCATTAAGACAACCGAACACATCTGTATCGAAGGAGAAGTGGTCCATCATGGATTATTATTGCAACGCCCCAACCTGCTCATACGACGGTGAAGGCCCCTACGTGCTTTCCCTGCCTCCCGAGGCCTGCATCGACGAGCACAATTGCGCCATCGTGTTCTGCCCCTATTGCCAGAGCCGGATGGTGATCGACAATCTTTCAACTGCGACGGATTAGAGCAGCGGCGCAAACAAACGGCTGACCCCTTCGATCATGCTAAGGGTATGGCTTCGGTGGGGGTGCCGATCCCGGCAGGCCTTGAGGAGATCGAGCATCCATACCTCCAGCTCATGGATGATATCGTCGGAATAGATGCACAATCCGACTTCATAGTTGAGGAGCAGGCTGCGCATGTCCATGTTGGCCGAACCGATGAGGGCCACATTGTCGTCGATGATGAGCGCTTTGGCGTGGAGCATACGGGGATGGTAGAGATAGATCAGGGCCCCGGCCTCCTGGAGCTGGGACAGGTAGCCTTCGCGGGCCCAATCCGCCAGGGGGTGGTTGGAACGCTCGGGAATGATCAAACGCAAATCCAACCCGCGCTGGGCCGCCATGCACAGGCATTCCAAGAGCAGATCGTCGGGCACGAAATAGGGGGTTACGATCCAGACCCGGTGCAGGGCACGGAAGAGGCTGACCATCAGGGCTTCCCGCAGGGCGTCGTTTTCCACGTCCGGGCCGCTGGCCATGAACTGCAGGGCGGTTGTGGCGGTGATGTCGTCGCGTTCGGCCACCGGTGGGGGATTTGCCAGATCTTCCTTGGCGGCGAATTCCCAGTCCGAACGGAAAATCTCGAAGGCCTGGCTCGCCGCCGGCCCGGTCAGCCGCAGGGAGATATCGTGCCAGCGGTCTTCGGATTCCCTGGGGCCCATGTACTGATGGGCCAGGTTCATGCCGCCCACGATGGCCGATCGCCGGTCGACAACGACCATCTTGCGATGATTGCGCAGATTGGCCCGCCCCCGGAAGGGTAGATTGAACATGGGCATGAAAAAGGCGGTCCGCCCGCCCGCCCGCTGCAGCGGGGCCAGGAAGCGGCGGTTGATCTTGACCGACCCCAGACCGTCCAGGAGCAGATAGACCTTGATTCCCTCGGCGGCCTTGCGGGCGAGGATGTCGATGATCGCCAGCCCCGTGGCGCCC
This sequence comes from uncultured Desulfobacteraceae bacterium, assembly GCA_964392545.1. GTDB lineage: Bacteria > Desulfobacterota > Desulfobacteria > Desulfobacterales > UBA5852 > JABZFP01. The sequence goes on along the minus strand of CAYMQN010000009.1, from coordinate 15,742 downwards.
CGGCCCAGAATGAAGGTGGCCACGCAAATGGTGTGTTCGGCGCCCTCGATCAGGCGCATCATCTCGTGGAAGGCCGCTTCGCCGGAAAGCAGCAGTTTGGCGCGATTGCGCCGGGTGGGCGGGAAACCGCCCCGGTAGACCAGGGACGCCAACTGGTGCTCGAGACCTTCGTCGGCATGCCGGACCGGTGCCGCAGGCGGCAGCATGCGCTTGGCGGCCATCTTGCGGGCCATCTTGCGCCCGCCGAAAAGAATGTAGAGGGGCACGCCGATATAGGGAATCAGAAAGACGGCCAGCAGCCAGGCAATGGTGCTGGTGGGCGAGCGCCGCTGCCTAAGAATGTGGGAGAGCAGCACCAGGGCCATGATGAACCCCAGGGAGGGCAGCAGCTGTATGAAAATCCACTCGTAGTCCTGCATGTCAGCCTCGCGGCGAACCATCCGCCAGAATCCCTGGGGTGGGACCGGCCTTGCCACAACGTTAGAATTCAACGCTCGGGAATGGGGTCAGGGTGAAGCGGTCGTGCGTCGCTGCCCCGTCAACAGGCATGGACCCCGAGAGTTGCCCTTGGAAGCCATCTCACCTTTTTGAGACCGCTTCTAAAGTCATATCAGGCCCATCTTTCCGGGTAAAGCGAAACAACGGCGAAGCCCCTGTTCACACTTGAGGGACGAACCATTCCTTTTTGCGGTAGACCAGGTCCTGGCTGCTGGCCACCAGATCGCCGGTGCGGGCATCCCGGACGGTGATGGCGTACAGGGCGGTGGGTCCGGCAGCGTGCTGTTCGACGGCTTCGGCCACGAGACGGTCGCCGGCGGCCGTGGCTTTGAGAAAATGGATGGCCACGTTCAGGGCCACCGCCGTCTGGCCGCGGGAATTGCTCGCCGCGGCAAAAGCCATGTCCCCCAAGGCAAAGACGACGCCGCCATGGGTGATGCCGTGAAAATTGACCATATCCTCGGTCACGGTCAAGGTCACCCGGCTGTGACCGGGGCGAACAATGGCGACCTGGGCCCCCAGGCGGCGGGCAAAGGGATCGCGTTGAATATAGGCTTCGATTTGCCGTTGTCGCTCGGTTTTCATGGATGTGCCTTCCTGTAGCGGTTTTCATTCGCGTTCGTCCTGGATCCCACGCCCCGCCCGCAGCAGCGGCAGCAGAAAAAACAAACAGGCCACGAGAAAGATCAGACTGCCGAGGAAGGTCAAAAGATCCCGGTTGCGCCAGGCCGCGGCCATGAAAAACAGGGCGCAGACCACAAAGAGCAGCCATCCCCAGATAGCGTGCCGTGTATCCTCGCGTCGTTTAGGGTTTTTCGGCGCTTGCATGCGACTAGGGCATCCTCCTTGTCGTGCTTCGATGCGAAAGCCTGAAGCGCTTGCAGGGTCGGCCTCCAGCCGGGATTCGGTCAGGCCCATCAGGCGTTCGGCGGCACATAGCCGCAATACCGGTCGAGGGTGTCGGTCATCTGGTTAAGGGTCTCCTCGACCCTGCGGCGCAACGTTTCCATAGCGTCGCCGTCGGCATCGGGAGGCACCTTGACCGGTTCGCCGACATCGACAACCATCTTGCTGAAAGGCAGGGGCAGCATGGTCCGGTCCCAGGCCTTGCGAAGGGTGATCACGCGGCTCCCGGAACAGGCGATCGGCACGAACAGCACGCCAGCTTCCTTGGCCACGGCCAGCATGCCCTTTTTCATGATCCGGGCCGGTCCGCGGGGGCCGTCCACCGGTGTGCCGCACAGGCGCTTTTCATGCCCGTCCTTCATCCAGGCGATCATCTCCTGCAGCGCCCGGGCCCCTCCCCGGGAGGAGGATCCGCGCATGGTGCGATAGCCGAAGCGCTCGAGGACACGGGCGGCGATATCCCCGTCCCTGCTGCGGCTGACCATGACCGCCCGGGGGCCCAGGATGCGAAAGAAATGGACCAGAAAGATGGCGTTGCGATGCCAGGCCCCGGCCACAATACTGCCGGTGGCGGGATCCCGGGCAAATTTTTCAAACCGGTCATGGTTCAAAATCTCGACACGCACCGTACCGAACCACATTTTCACCACCGTCGCAATGGCCCACGAAACGACGGCGGGTGTGGCAAGTTGTTTCAATTTCAATCGCATGATCTCCCCGATTCGAAAAGCAGTCCGTCCCATGGCAGCTATCGTCCCGGTGGAAACGAACAGCGGCCAACCTTCACGGCGTCCGTGTCTCCCAGTCGATGATCGCCGCGATGAACCGATCGCCGTAGCGATCGGCCTTGGTCTCCCCTACCCCACTGACCGCGAGCAGGGCTTGGCGGGTGGTGGGGCGGGCCCGGGTCATTTCCTTCAGGGTCTTGTCGTGGAAGATGACGTAGGCCGGCACCTCCAGCTCTTGGGCGATCTGGCGTCGCAGGGCCCGCAGATGCTCCCACAGGCCGGAATCCACATCATCGTCCATCGGCTCGCTAGCCGCTGCCCGCTGGGGGCGGCGCCGCGGCGGCGCCGTGTCCTCCCGCAATCGGATCGTTTCTGCCCCCCGCAGCACCGGTCGGCTTTTCTCCGTCAGAACGAAACCAGCCCGGCGGTCCATCTCCACCGAAAGATACCCCAGGGCGATCAACTGGCGGAAAACCGAACGCCACTGCCTGGCCGAAAGTTCCTGGCCCACGCCGAAGGTCTTGATCCGATCGTGGCCGAAGCGGCACATGCGCGCGTCGTCCCTGCCGAGCAGAAGATTGATGAGGTATTGGGCGCCGAAACGCTGTCCGGTGCGGTAGACCGCCGAAAGCGCCTTCTGGGCGGCGATGGTGCCGTCCCACACCACCATGTCGCCGTCCTTGCAGGTGCCGCAGTTGCCGCAGGGCGCCTCACGCACCTCGCCGAAGTAGCGCAGCAGCACCTGCCGCCGGCAAGCCGTGGTCTCGCAGTAGCCCAGGAGGGCGTCCAGCTTGCGCTGCTGGATGAACTTGAAGGCGTCCTCCCCATCGGAACGCAACAGCATCTGGCGGGCGGCAATGACGTCGGCCAGGGAGTAGAGCATGAGGGCGTCAGCCGGTTCGCCGTCACGGCCGGCCCGGCCGGTCTCCTGGTAATAGGCCTCCATGCTCATGGGAACATCGAAGTGGGCCACGAAACGCACGTCGGGCCGGTCGATGCCGAGGCCGAAGGCGATCGTGGCCACCACCACGAGGGCCTCCTCGCGGGCAAAACGCTGCTGGCCGGCCGTGCGCTCCTGCGGGGGAAGGCCGGCGTGGTAGGCCACGGCGTTGAGTCCCTCCCGTTCGAGGAAGGCGGCGATCTCCTCCACCCTTCTGCGGCTGCGGCAGTAGACGATGCCCGTCTCCCGGGGGTGCTCGTCCCGGATGAACTGCAGGAGCTGGCGCTTGGGGTTGTCCTTCAGGCGCACCCGGTAGCAGATGTTGGGCCGGTCGAAACTGGAAATGAATGGCCGCGCCCCGCTCAGTTCGAGTTTGTCGACGATATCGCGCCGCGTGGCCGCATCCGCGGTGGCGGTCAGGGCGATCCGCGGCACGCCGGGGAAACGTCGCGTAACCTCGGCGATTTTGAGATATTCGGGACGAAAATCGTGACCCCATTGGGAAACGCAGTGGGCTTCGTCAATGGCGAACAGCGCGAGCGGGGCATCCGCCAGCAGCCGTTGGCAGCGGCCGGTCAGCAGCCTTTCCGGCGCCAAATAGAGGATGTCCGTTTCACCGGAGCGCACCCGGGCCTCCACCTGCCCGGCTTCGCCGGGCGGCAGGTTCGAATTGAGGCAGTCGGCCCGGATTCCGTTTTGCCGCAGGGCCGTGACCTGGTCGTGCATCAGCGCAATCAGGGGGGATACCACCACCCCCACCCCATCCCGCACCACGGACGGAATCTGATAGCACAGGGATTTGCCGCTGCCCGTGGGCATGAGCACGAAGGCGTCCGCGCCGTCAAGCAGGTGGCCGATGACCGCTTCCTGGTGCTCGCGAAAGGTGTCGTAGCCGAAAAACTTCTGCAGAACATGATGGGGTGTCAAGAAAGATGCTCCTCCGTCGCGGCCTCCAAACGGGACATGGTGGTAACCAAATCCAAACCGAAATCCCTATTTCGAGTAAACCGGTATCGCTATCGGTATTGGTATCGAAAACACTCTCGCTACCCCTCGAAGCGCAGCCTCCCGAAGCAGTGCGGCAGGTGAAAATTCAGTGCATCCACCGGCTGCCAGGCCGCCCAGTGGGGATGAGAGGTTTCATCCCCGCACTTGTAGAAATTGGCCCGCCAGATAGCGCCGGCGGCCGTCCTGAGCGATCCGGCATACCCCTCCAGAAGATCCAATGGAATTCGGTTGCGGCGGCCTTCAAGACCCACCGTCCTCGCTTGTCATCTCTAAACTTCTCATTCTCACCTGCTGGATTTGAGTGCGGGTATTTTCATTTTTCCCTTTTTGCTGTTAGTATCGCATCCGTTCGCCTTGGGCAACCTCGGCATCCTGCCCCCAAGCCTCCCAACCGGGCTGAATCCAAGGGGATGGGAACCCGCCGTTTTACCGCAAAAGTACGGGGGAGCAACCGTTCCACCCAAATCGCACGAAGGATCTCACAGCATGCAACGCAGCACCTTGAATAAATCCGTTCTTGTCCTGGTGGTGATTTTCATCTCGGCCGTCTTTTTGTCCATGATCCGCGCCTTCCTGATGGCGATCTTTCTGGCCGGCCTCTTCAGTGCGCTGGCGCATCCTCTTTACCGGCGCCTGGAAGCCTGGTTCGGCGGCCGGCGCACCCCGGCCTCCCTGACCACCCTGATGGTCGTCACCTTTTTCGTCCTGCTGCCCCTTACTGGCCTGATGGGCGTCGTCACCGCCCAGGCCATCAAGGTGGGCGAGTCGGTGAGACCCTGGGTGCAGGAGCAGGTCGCCTCCCCGGGCATCCTGTTTGCCAGGCTGGAGGCCCTGCCGTTCTATGACGAAATCCAGCCCTATCGGGATTTGATCCTCCAGAAAACCGGCGAAATGGTGGGGAAAATCAGCTCCTTCCTCATCGAAAGCCTCCAGGCCGCCACGGTGGGCACGGTGAACTTCCTGTTCATGACCCTGGTCATGCTCTACACCATGTTCTTCTTCCTGATGGACGGCGAAAAGCTGATCGACAAAATCCTCTATTACCTGCCCCTGGAGGACGAGGACGAACGGCGCATGCTGGACCGCTTCACCTCGGTGGCCCGGGCCACCTTGAAGGGAACGGCCGTCATCGGCCTGCTGCAGGGAGGGCTGGCCGGGGCGGCCTTCGCGGTGGTGGGCATCCCCAGCGCGGTCTTCTGGGGGATGATCATGGTGCTGCTGTCCGTCCTGCCGGGTATCGGCTCGGCCCTGGTCTGGGTTCCGGCGGCCGTCATCCTGGCCGCCAAGGGCCTCTGGCCCCAGGCCATCGGCCTGGTGGTGTTCTGCGGGTCCGTCGTGGGCAGCATCGATAATTTTTTGCGGCCCGTCCTGGTGGGCAAGGACACCCAGATGCACGAACTGTTGATTTTTTTCGGCACCCTGGGGGGCATCATGATGTTCGGCTTCGTGGGGTTCATCATCGGACCGATCATCGCCGCCCTGTTCATCACGGCCTGGGATATCTACGGCATCGCCTTCCAGGACATCCTGCCGGAATCCGGCCCCTTTCACCGGCCCGGAAGGGTGGACGACCCATCCGCGGAAACGGACGAACAACCATGACAGACGGGTTTATCCACAGCCTGATACGCAAGGTGACGGAGACCTTCGGCCGGCCCCGCAAGCCACCTTTTCGAACAACCGCCCATGACAGGTCTGTGATCATGTGTTAGGATTAGGACTCATCCAGAAATGGCATCTTTTGCCAACGGCAACAAGGGAGGAGAGAAATGACGGAATATGAAATCATTGCCGATCCCAAGGAATACGGCATCGAAAAACTGGTGGACGGACTGAACGGCAACCCCATTGAATTCCCACCCGACGAGCGCAAACAGTGGGCCCGGGAAGTGGGGGCCTTTGCCGAACGGCTGAACGAACTCAGCGGCAAGGCCACGACGCTGCAATCCTGGCTGGCGGGCAACGAGCCCATCAAATCCACCCCGGCCAGCTTGAAGACCCTCAAGATCCAGCTCTTCCGGATCAACGAAGCGCTCGAGGAATCCATCAACCTGGTCAACAAGCTCGAGTGCGATATCGTGCCGTGCATTACCGACCCGAAGCCGTAAGGGCTCAGAGGGGCTGGTCTAAATCAAGGTCGATACCATCAAGCCCAGGGCCCGGGGATCCCCCCGGGCCCTTTTCATTTGAAACCGCCATTCCCCTGACGCCCCCGAGGGTGCGTCTCCGCCGGCCTGGCGTGAAGCCGCAGGCAGCTCCCGGGGGGGATGCGTAAAAAATCCATGCGCCGTCACTCCCGCGATTGCGGCACAGCCTCATGCGGGGGTGCGATATCAGAAATCCTGCCCCTCCTTTGCCAGAATGCCCGCCAAAGCGTCCAGAAACCCTTCGAGGTCATCCTGTTCGATGGTAAGGCAGGGATCCAGCCGCAGCACGTTGAGGCCCGGCCGCTGGGCCAATATGTAGCCGCATTCGACCAGGGCGCGGTGCGTGCGGGTCGTCCGGCTTGCCCGCGGGTCGTCATGCAGTTCCAGCGCCATCATGGGGCCACGCGCACCCCGTACTCCACCGCCTCGCTGCCCGAGCATAGAAAGATGCATTGGCCCCCCGTCATGCCGTGCAGGTCCAGGACCGCGGCCGCGGCGGCCGCCACCCGGGCATTGCCGTAGCAAAAGCCGGTGTGGGCGATGCGGGCGGCCTGGTCGGCCATTATCCGCAGCACCTCAGGATGGGCATGCCCGATGGGGGTGCACCAGACCCCGGATTCCAGGTCCACATAGCGCTTGCCGTTCCCGTCGTACAAGGAGCCGTTCTCGGCCCGCACGATGTCCTCCACCAAACGTTCATGCCCGGACATCCAGATCACGTTTTCCATAAAAACTCCATGCAATCGAAAAGGGACATTTTCCTCAGGAACGCGGGGGATTCAAGGCTTTCAGTCGCGGCACAAAGCGCCCGGTGCGGGCGGCGTAACGGCGATAGGTCTCCCCGAAATGCCGTTCCATGGTGCGCTCCTCGCGGCGAACAAGCCCTATCCAGATGGGATGCAGGGCCAACAACCAGAGGAGGTAAATCCAGCGGTTCAGAATCAAGACCAAGCCGGGCGCGATCAGGCTGATCCAGGCCGCATACATGGGGTGGCGCACATAGTTAAAGGGGCCGCGCGTGCAAAGCTGGTTGTCCATCCACCACTGGCGCAGGGTCACGAAGGACCAGCAGTGGACGCCCAGCCCGAGAAGGATCAACAGGCCCCCGAGCCAACACACCTCGGCCTCATGCGGCGTCATGGCCCCCCACCCGGCATGGCGGTCGATCCAGGCCGCAAGCAGCAGCATCCCGATACTGATCAGTCCTCCCAGAGGGCCGATGCCGAAGATTTTCTTCAGAGAGGGGTGGCTCATGGGCATTCATTCGGTGCTGGGGTTGGGTGGATATCGGGACCTCTCTTTATAGAAGCCGTGGGAAAGCGTCAATAGGCATTCAGGTACACGCTTTTTCGATGCAGTGGAACGGATGCGCCAACATAAGCCACGCGCTCCCCAAGACTCATGGCCTGCAGGTCTTCCGAAAGCGCCTCTATTTCGACTTTCGCCAGATCGACTCCGCCGTCGGTAACGTCCGCCACCAATTCCTGAGAGCCCAGGAAGTTCTTCGAACAGGCTCCGCTGGCATTGTTACCCTTGCCGTTGCGAACACAAATAATGCACAAATTTGTGTGCACTCTGCCCTATAAAATGGACAGAGTGCAGAGGTGATAATCGGATTTTTGGTTATGGCAGTCCGCCAATATCCGTTATTCGGAAAAAATTCCTGACAATCACTGGTTATGCGAAAAATTGACATCTTGACACTGTACACATATTGGTGTACATTTGTTTCATGAAGAAACGCGAACTAGAAAAGTCGCTTAGAAGGATCGGTTGGGCGTTTCTTCGCCATGGAAGCCGTCATGACATTTGGACCGACGGCGAGCGTGAGGAAGCAATACCTCGCCATAACGAAATTAGCGAAAAGCTCGCCATAGCAATTCTCAGGCGAGCCGAGAGGAGAAAATGATATGCGATTTTCTGGAAAAATATACAAAGACGGCAAGTTCTGGCTAGCGGAGCTGCCTCTACTCGATGCCATGACGCAAGGCCATACACGAAAAGAAGCCTATGCCATGGTTGAGGATCTCTTGGAAAGCTTGGTAAACCGTCCTGGTTTTAAAGTGAACGTGCATCAGGGCAAACGTGGTAATTTTGAGGTGAGTGCAAACGACACTCGCTTTTTGATTAGCCTTTTTCTGCGAAGACAGCGGGAAAGAAGCGGTCTTACGTTATCAGAAGCTGCCGAGCGACTAGGGGCCAAGTCTCGCAATGCGTATGCTCGTTACGAGCGGGGAACATCAATGCCGAGCTTGGAGAAATTGGTCGAATTGTATCAAGCCGTCGCTCCCGGTAAAGATATCGTACTTCACGACAGTGCTGCCGCATAACAAATAACGGGTCTGGTTGCGAAATAATGCGCCGCACAGTTCAAAAGGGGGGTAACGGCTTCTGACCAAACTAACCCTCTGAGTTGATAGAAAACATCAGCGCCAAATAGCCCCTATTCTCCTCATTTGGGTCCCGAAAATGCGCTTTGAGGATCGCCAAAATTGACATTATCCAGCGCAATCCTTATCCCTACCTTCCAAGGGAGAATGTCCCCCGGCATCGCCGTTGAGATACGCACGATGCATCATCGGACTGACTTAAATAGAGGAGCGCCCCATGAACCGCAAACCGTTGGACGACGTGATCGAGAAAATCGGTGAGACCTACCGCGACCATATCCAGAATGGATCCCGTTTCTACCTCGAAGTCAACATCGGCAAGCAGGCCGATGCCCTGGGCTACGGCGACATTACCGCAAAATACCCCAACGCCCACGCCGTGGTGCCCTTGAAGCAGGCCATGCCGGGGATGAAAGTGCGTATCGACGGCCGGACGTTCGTCAACTACGCCCAGTTCGAATCCGGCATCGCCGTGCCCGGCTACATGGCCAAGGACACCGGATTGGCGCATACGAGCTTCATCCCCAACGACAGCATGATTCTCAACTTCGCCTGAAGCCTGTCGGCCAAACGATCCGCTGCGCCCTCGTCTTGCGCTGCAGCCTTGTTGGAAGCGCAAGACGAAGTTCCCCTCCCCGCCTATTCCAGGCTTCGCACGTGCTTGATTCACCGGCTTTGATGCTTGGTTTTCAAAATCTATGCACCCGAGATTTAATGGCCCCGTAAAACGTCTTTTGCATGTCATTCCGAATCCCGGATCGGCGTCCGGGACAGGCGTTGATATGGAATGGAAAATCGCTCCCATCCGCAACGCCGAGGGCGAAATCAGCCATTATCTGGCCATCCAGAAGGATGTTTCCCACGAAAGGTGATCCGCCTGTTCTCCTCTTTTCCGCAATGGTCGAAACTTTCAGGAGGCGCCCCCGCCAACCTCAGCCGGTTCAATCCTGCTTGAGTCAGCCTCCTGCCGATGGTAAAGTAGACCAATTATACGGTAGCGAGGATCTCATCCATGGATAAAACCATGTCCCTCCGGGACGCCATCCAACGGTTCGTCACGGACGGCAGCCATATCTCCATCGGCGGATTCACCATCAACCGCAACCCCATGGCCGCCGTCTACGAAATCATTCGTCAGGGTAAACAAAAGCTGCACCTCTACGCCCATTCCAACGGCCAGGGGGTGGACGAACTGATCGGGGGCGGCTGCGTCTCACGGCTGGAGATCGCCTACGGCGGCAGCGGCCGCTTCGCCTCCACCTGCCTGCGCTTCCGCAAGGCGGTCCAAGAGGGCACCCTGGCGGTGGAAGACTACTCCAACTACCAGATGTCCCTACGCTTTCTAGCCGGCGCCATGGGCGTGCCCTTTCTGCCAACCCGCTCGGGGCTGGGAACCGACATCGTGGCCAAATGGGGCTTTGCGCCGGAAACCCGGCAGGCCGACCCCAAGATCCCGGATCAGAAGGTGTGCGTCGTGGACAACCCCTTTACGGGCCACAGCAACATCCCCAGGCTGGTGCTGGTGCCGGCCATCCACACCGATGTCGCCATCATCCACGTTCAGCAGGCGGACCGCCAGGGAACCGCCCGCATACGGGGTCTGCCCTTCGTGGACGTGGAGCAGGCCAAGGCGGCCTCGCATCTCATCGTAACCTGCGAGGAACTCGTGGCACCGGCAACACTGCGCGAGCATTCCGACTTGAACCGGATCCCGCCCTTTATCGTGGACGCCGTGGTCCCAGTGCCCTACGGGGCCTACCCCACGGCCTGCTATGGCTGCTACGACTACGACCCGGTGTTTCTGAAACGCTATGCCGAACGGGCGGCCGACGATGCCGCCCATGCGGACTATGTCGAACGCTTCATCCGGGAGACGGCAGACCACGCCGCGTTTCTCGAAATGGCCGCCGACCGCGGGCTCGACGCCATCCAGGCGGACCCCGCCACCGGCTATGCACGCAATCTGGACCGCCGATAAATCTTTGGAGAGCCCGGCCTATGGAGTACACCGCCAAGGAAATGATGGCCATCGCGGCCGCACGCACCATCCGCAACGACGATATCGTGTTCTGCGGTACGGGCATCAGCATGCTGGCCGCCATGGCGGCCAAGCACATCAGCGCGCCGGAAAGCATTATCTTTTTTGAAACCGGGGCCATCGACTCCCACCTGGCGGAGCTCCCCCTGGCCGTGGCCGATCCCCGGGTCATGTACCGCACCGCGCTCAACGGCAGCCTGCTGGATGCCTTTGCCACCATGCAGAACCGCACCACCGGCCGGCGCGTGGTGGGCATCCTGGGCGCCGCCCAGATCGACCCCTACGGCAATCTGAACTCCACCGTGATCGGGGATTACGCCTCCCCCAAGGTGCGCTTTTCCGGCAGCGGCGGCGCCGCCGACGTGGCCTCCTTCGTGGATCGGACCATCATTTTCATGCAGCACGAAAAACGCAAGTTCGTGCCAAAGGTGGACTACCTGACCAGCCCCGGATGGCTCGACGGCGGCAATGCCCGCCGGGAGCAGGGACTGTGCCGGGGCGGACCGCAGCTCGTCATCACCAACCTCGCGGTGATGGGTTTCGACGGAGAAGACCACCGCATGTTCCTGAAGGCCCTCTATCCCGGGGTGTCGGCGCCAGACGTGGTTGCCAATACAGGCTTTCCCATCGACGCGGCCCGCCACACACCCATGGAGCCCCCCTCGGCTGAAGAGCTGCGCGTCCTGCGGGAGGTCTGCGACCCCCAGCGCCTGATCCTGGGCTGAACCATCGTGACGCCTTAGCGCGCGTGTTTCCGGTTATTCTCCGGCTCGACCAGAGAATTTTGCCGCCGCGCCGGGTTTGGCGGCACCCGGGGCCACATGGGCGGCTGGCGTTTCTTTCGGATCGCTCAAATTCCTTGCTTCGACAGACTTGACAACCCCGCTTTCATATTAATATATGTGCATATGTTAAATCATTCGCCTTCTAAAGGGAACGGCATGACCGAAACCATCGAACGCCCCCCGATGGGGGAGACCGTAGAAACCTGTGCCGTCAAAGGCATTCACCGCAACCGCATCCGCGCCGTGCGCCGGGCCATGCCCGACCCGGTGCGCCTGTACGAGCTCGCCGATCTCTTCAAACTCTTCGGCGACGGAACGCGCATCGGCATTCTCTGGGCTTTGAGCGAATCCGAGTTGTGCGTGTGCGACCTCTGCGCCCTGCTCAGGATGAAGCAGCCCGCGGTTTCCCACCAGCTCAAGAACCTCAAACAGGCGCGGGTGGTCAAGGCCCGGCGGGAGGGCAAGGTGGTCTATTATTCCCTGGACGACGACCACATCCGCAAATTGCTCAACCTCGGGATGGAACACATCCTGGAAACCTGAACCGAACGCAGGAATGATCATGGCAACGACGGCCCCCCCGATGGAAAAAATCCGCCTCAAAAACCTCGACTGCGCGACCTGCGCGGCCAAACTCGAAGAGGGCCTCAAAAAGACCGACGGCGTGGAAGATGCCGTGGTGGACTTCGTCAACCAAACCTTGTTCGTGCGGGCCGGCGACCTCGATACGGTGCGGCGGGCGGCCCGCGCCATCGACCCCCAGCTGGAGCTCGTAAGCCGGGCCGAAAACACGGGCATGGCCGCCCCCACCGACACCGGCCCGGGCCTCGATCTCAAGAAAGAAGGCCTTCTGCTGGCGACCGCCACCGTCCTGTTCGCCGGGATCCTGATCTACGGCGACAGCTTTGCCCGGGCCGGCCTGTGGTCCTGGCAATTGCTGGTCGTGCTCGCGGCCTATCTCATGGCGGGGGGCAATGTTTTGGCCGGGGCCTTCCGGACGGTCCGGCGAGGCCTCTTCTTCGACGAGAACGTGCTCATGGTCATCGCCACCGCCGGGGCCATGGCCATCCAGGCCTATGCCGAGGCCGTGGGGGTCATGATCTTTTTCAAGATCGGCGAACTGCTGCAGAGCCGGGCCGTCTCCCGTTCGCGCCGCTCCATCCAGGCGCTCCTGGCCGCCAAGCCCGACCAGGCCCATTTGAAAACCCCGGAAGGGCTGCGCACGGTGGATCCGGAAAGCGTCCAGGTGGGCGACGTCATCGTGGTCAAGCCGGGGCAGAAGATCCCCCTCGACGGCCAGGTGCTGGAGGGCCGTTCCCAGATCGACACCTCGGCTTTGACCGGCGAATCCGTGCCGCTGTCGGCAGGCGCCGGCGACCCTGTCATGGCCGGGCAGATCAGCCGCAACGGGGCGCTTACCGTCCAGGTGACCCGCCCCTTCAGGGAATCCTCCATCGCCCGGGTCATGGATCTGGTGGAAAACGCCAGCGCCCGCAAGGCGCGCACCGAACAATTCATCACCGTCTTTGCCCGCTACTACACGCCGGTCGTGGTGCTCATCGCGGCGGGCATCGCCTTCCTCCCCCCGCTGTTGCTGGACGGCGCTTTGCGCGAGTGGATCTACCGGGCCCTCGTCCTGCTGGTCATCTCCTGCCCCTGTGCCCTGGTGATCAGCATCCCCCTGGGCTACTTCGGGGGCATCGGCAAGGCCTCGCGCCGGGGCATCCTGGTCAAGGGCTCGACCTATATCGACGTCCTGGCAGCGGTCAAAACGGTTGTCTTCGACAAAACCGGCACGCTCACCCGGGGGGTTTTCGAGGTCAAGGAAGTGGTGGGTCGCAACGGCTTTTCGGAGAACGAGCTTCTGGAATTCGCCACCGCCGCCGAGGCGCGTTCCGACCACCCCATCGCCGCCGCCATCGCCAAGGCTTACGAAGCGACCGGCGGAAAGCTCGACCCGGCGCGCATCGGTGCACATCACGACCTTGCCGGGCAAGGGGTCTCGGCCCGCTATGGCGACCATGACATCCTGGTGGGCAACGACCGGCTCCTCCACCTGCGGGACATCCCCCACGACCAATGCACCTTTGACAACACGGTGGCCCACATCGTGGTGGACGGCCACTATGCCGGCCATATCCTCATCGGCGACCAAATCCGCCCCGATGCGCGGCAGGCCGTCCAGGAGCTGCGACATCAGGGCATCGGCCACATTGCCATGCTCACCGGAGACAATCGCTGCGCCGCCGAAGCCGTCGCCGCCAGGCTCGAGCTGGACAGCTTCCAGGCCGATCTCCTGCCGGAAGACAAGGTGGCCGCTTTCGAAACCTTCGCCAAGGAGCACCCCGACGGCAAGATCGCCTTCGTGGGGGACGGCATCAACGATGCGCCGGTCATCGCCCGGGCCGATGTGGGCCTCGCCATGGGCGCATTGGGCAGCGACGCCGCGGTGGAAACCGCCGACGTGGTGTTGATGCAGGACACCCCCCGCAAGATGGCCGAGGCCGTGGCCATCGCCAAACAGACCCGGATCATCGTGTGGCAGAACATCGTTCTGGCGTTTGCCGTGAAAGGGATTTTTATCGGATTCGGGGCCTTCGGATTGGCCACCATGTGGGAGGCGGTGTTCGCGGACGTGGGAACGGCGCTGCTGGCCGTGGCCAACGCCACACGCATCCTGCGCGGATAGCAGCCCTTGGATTGAAGGCGCTTCAGGCCGCAGGAAGGCCATAACGGTCGTTGCCGATGTCGGGATGGGTATCGTCTTGGGCAGGCGCTTCCCGGTTTCAGACCGCCGCCGGCGTGCTGAACTTGACCGCAATCCCTTTCCCGTCGCAGCGCACGATGGCGCCCTCCTGCTTGCATTCCCTCCAGCCGGCATCAAAGGGGCCGGCAACGGTGATTTGCTGGTTTGTCAACAAATCCAATGGGAATGGATATCTCTCGGAACGATTGAATTCACCCTTCGATGGCCTGGAACCTTTTCATGAACTTTCGATCGATATGGTCCTTGATCCAGAAAGCCGCTTTACCGTTCAGCGTAAGCCAGCGTTTCTGCAGAACACCCCTGCCCCCCCCCAGATTGAAGATCAGCAGGTAGTCCCCTCCCGGATCGAACGTCTGCAAGGGGGTCTCTTCCAGCGCCGCCATGAGGTTTTGGTACAATACCGGATTCTGTCGAACCGCATATACGCCCACCTTGTCCAGGGGCTGTTCTTCAAAATAAATGCAGTCCCCGCCGCCGAACATATCCGGATGATGGACGCTTTGAAGATATGGATTGACGCGCAGGCCGCCGTCCGGGCCCGTGGCAAGCCCCGAGTTCCTGAAAATGGGGTTCGGCACGACACCCACCGCCAGGAAAATGAGATCCAGGGGATAGGTCTTGCCGGAGCCAAGGGTCGCCGCCCCGGACTGAACGGAGGTGACATAACCCTCGGTATTGATCGCTATGCCGCGTTCGCTGAGAACCTTCCGTATCCTGGAGGTAACGCGCCGGGAGAATCGGGCCATGAAACGACGCCCGGCGAAGATCGTGATGTCGGGCGCCTGCACCCGGCCATTCCGCGTCAACTGCCAGATATTCCCGGCCACTTCGGCCGAAGAGGGCCCCCCTCCCAGAATGCCGATGGTGATTTTCTTGCGGGCCGAGAGCGCCAGAATCCGATCCCGGGCTTCCATCAGCCGTTCGATGGGTTTGACGGCATAGACGTCCTGGACATCTTCGGGCAGGTCGAGCCTGGGGACATAGCTGCCGAGGTTATAGGAAATGATATCGTAGCCGACCGTATCACCGGAGGCCAGGGCCACTAGCTTTTCGTCGGCCAGGATCTGGACGGCTTTGTCCCGAATAAAGGTTCCTCCTTGCTTTTCCACCACATGCCGGGTTTTGAACCGGATCTCGCCCGGCGTATAGGTCTTGCCCAGCATGCCCGGCCCCATGCCGGAATAGTAATGGTGGTCGGAAGGACCGATAACCGTAACCCGGTGTCCCTTGTCCGTAAAGGTATGCAGGTTTGCCAGGGTGACCATGTGCGCGTGGCCGCCGCCGACAAGGACGAGATGCCTTCCCATTCTAATACCGCCATCCCAAAAGGCCCATGGCCACGGCATTGGCCACGATCGCGATCCCATAGAGCGATGCAACGGTCATCACCTTGGCCCGCATCGTTGGCATGCCGATCACCAGCAAGGCCGCCACGTAGATGTAGAAGACGATGGCCAGCAGGGGGATGACATACCATTTCAAGGTGGACAGGTCGCGCAGTCCGTCGAGCGCTTGCAGGGATGCCGGGGTCATAA
>CAYMQN010000008.1:0-41505 GCA_964392545.1 uncultured Desulfobacteraceae bacterium | reverse complement strand
CGAAGATGAGCTTGCCGCCGCGCCCTTTGAGGGTTTCGATGCGGATCGGGATGGGGACGGTTTCTTGGGAGGCTTCCGCCGTGGGGGCCGCCGCCTCCTGATCTGCGGCCTCGCCCGCGGACACCTCGGCTGCCGCGGCGAGATTGAGCCGGCCGTTTTCGTCGATCAGTACACGGCTGAAGGGCTGGGTCACGCTGATTTCCCTGATGGTCAGGTAGGTGGGGTTGACCCCGATGTCCATGCCGTCCAGGTTGAGGGCCTGCCAGGTGACGAAGGGACGGGCCGCCTGCCGGTCGAGGGTGCGAAAGCTGCGAATCGCGGCGCGGCCCGTGTAGACGATAATCGGCGATCCTTCCTCGCCGCTGCGCAGGGTCAGATCCCCCTCGAGCCCCAGATCTCCGTCGGCCAGGACCACACCCATGTATGGTTTGAGAAAGGGATAGAACGCCGCCAGATCCACCTGCTCCAGGGTGAGTCGGCTATCGGCCTGCAGCGGCTGCAGGATGAGGGTGCTGCTGGATTTGAAATGCCCGGTTTCGTTGATGCGGCCGTTCAGGGCAACCGTGGTTTCCACCTCGGGACGGGTCGAAAAGTCGGTCACGTTCAGATCGATGGCGTCGACGGTGACCTTGACCGGGTCGTCGGGAACCAGATCGATGCCCTTGATCGTGTAGTTGGCCAGGGCCAGGTTCTCCACATCCACCTGCCAGGGTTCGGCCTGGGCCGGCGGCGGGGTCTGGTCCTCCCCGCCGGGCGCAAGAAAGAGGTCCAGGTTCAAGCCGCCGTCCGCCAGGCGCCGCACCTCGAAGATTCCCTCGCGGCCGTCGATCTTCCGAACCCGGACGTCCTGCCGATCGACGTCGATTCGGGTGCCTTCCACCGAGAAGCGGGGCAGGGCGACAAGGGTATGCTCGGACGTTTCTTCGGTCGCCCCCTCGGACGCCGATTTGAGGTCGTGGATCTTCAGGCGGGCCTCCTCAAGGGTCACCTGGGCGATATCCACCACCGGCGGCGGAAGGTTGATGCTGCGGAAGACCTCCCGCAGGGGCTGCGTCGCACCGGGAGGTTCGGCGGCTTCCGGCGTCTTCCGGCGGGCGAGGGTGATCGTCGGGGCCTGCAGCCGGATTTCCTGAATGCGCAGGATGCCCTCCAGGGGCTCCAGGGCGCCGATCTCGAGCTTGAGCTGATCGAGCGCGGCCAGGGGGCGGTCATCGCCATCCCTCAGATCCAGGTCGCGCAGGGCGATGGTGCCGGCGCTGTGCAGGGCATGGCGGCCGTCCTCGAAGGTTTCGTAGATCAGGCTGAATTTGATATCCAATACACCGGATTGAATGCGGACGCCCGCCTCCGGTGGTACATAAGGCATATAGGCCGCCAGGTCGATGCCCTCGAAATCGAGCAGCAGCTCGGTGGCGCGGGAGCCGGCAAACGGCTTGACCTGCCCCTGCAGGTCGAAGTCCGTGTCGTTGATGGTGGCCATGAAACGGGGGCTCACGAAGATGTCCACCTCGGCCGGCAGGTTGGACAGGAAGGGCAGGGCGATTTCGATGCCGGTGATGTGGTGGGTCTTGCCGCGGACGCCGTCCTGGAAATGGATTTCGCCGTCCGTTAGCTGGATGTTGTTGAGGGAAAAACGAAACGGCTCGTCTTCAGCAGCGGCCTCGGCTTCTGCGGGTGGTTCCTCCCGGGCGGTGGAGGCCGGCAGAAGGTCGGAAAAATTCCAGCGCCCGTCCTTGTGCAACGCCAGGTAGGCATAGAGACCGTCCAGGCGCACCTCTTTCAGGACCGGCGCCCATTTGAACAGCGAGATGGCCTGCAGGTTGATGTGAAATTCCCGGAAGGCCGCCAGGCGGTTTTCCCCGTCGGGCTCGAAAACGGCCATATTGCGCACGGTGGCCGAGAGGACGTAGGGATTCATCCGCACGGTTTCGATCTGCACCTCGCGCTTCAACTGCTTGCTCAACTGGCTGACCGCCACCAGGCGCACGATCGGGGGGAGCGCCAGAAAGCCGATAAGGGTATACAGCAGGATGCCGAGAGCGGCGGCCAGACCGAATTTCTGCCACCGCGGCAGACCTTTGATGCGGGTCCATAGCTGGAGTGCCATCTGCGCAAACCCTCCTTGATTGATTGTATGAAATAATATGGTGGATGGCGGCGGCATGCGTCAAGCCCAATCGTTTCCCTCCGGAAAGGGCATCTTTTGGCCCCTGGCGGCGTTCTCGCCTCCGGTCGGTCCTCGGCGTAGCGGGGCTACGCCTGTGGGCGCCCGTCGGCTGCGGCCTTGCCAGGAGCCAAAATCTACCCTTTCCGGAGGGAAGCGGGTCAGCATCCGTCCCTAGCGCCGCAGCTTTTGCAACCGAAACCTTGTCCTGGCCCCAGAGGCCCCGGAGCCGGTTGACAGACCACTGAAAACATCCTATCACGGCAAGGCTTTGATGCTTTTCAAGCCTTGGTCTGAAAGGGCTGCTGCCGCATGTACGAACATCTTGCGAACCCCGGGGGGGGCCACGTGCCAAGTTACCGATGGATTTCCCGTCCGGCCGTGCTGCTGATCCTCCTGATGGTTGCCGCTGTGCTTACCGGCGGGTGTTCACGGGACGAAACCGCCGTCCCCGTCGACTTGTCGGTGCGGGAGGAGGTGGCGGTCATCCCCGATCCGGATCAGGTCCTGACCTATGCCTATCTGCCGCAGTTCTCCCACACCGTATCCTTCCAGCGTCATCACTTGCTGATCCGCTATCTCGAGGCCCAGACCGGGCTGCGCATCCGCCAGGTGTTCCCCGACACCTTCGACGAACACATGCGCATGGTGGGGCAGGGCAGCATCGACATCTCCTATTCCAATCCCGTCATTTACGTGCGCATGGCCGAGATGTACTGCACCCGTGCCTTCGCCCGGGTGATCGAGGAAAACGGGCGCGAGCGGTTCCGCGGCGAAATTATTGTCCGGTCGGACAACCCCGCCATCCAAGCGCTGGACGACTGCCGGGGCAAACGCTGGATCGCCGTGGATCCATTGTCGGCCGGAGGCTTTCTCTATCCATTGGGGCATTTTCTGGTAAACGGCATCGTCCCCTCCGATTTTGCCGAGATCGCCTTCGCCCCCGGGCCGGGGGGGAAGCAGGAAAAGGTGATCCTGGCCGTCTTCGCCGGTCAGTACGATGTCGGCTCGGTGCGCGAGGGAGCTCTGGATGTGGTGGCGGACAAGGTGGACCGCTCCAAGATCCGCGTTCTGGCCCGATCCCAGTGGCACCCGGGATGGGTGTATGCGGCCCGGACCGATCTGGATCCCGCCAAGGTGGCGGCCGTGGCGGAGGCCATGAGCGACCTCGACGGGGAGAACCCGGAGCATCGCCGCATTCTCCGGAATGCCCGGATCACCGGCATCATCGCCGCCGATGACCGGGACTTCGATTCGGTGCGCTTGCTCTGGCAGCGGGTCGACACATTTCGACACCGTTGCTCCGAGACCATGCCCTCCCCAAGGCCGGACGCCGGGCAGAATTCGGAGGGGTAAACGCCGCCATGGGACCATTTCTGCGCAATGCCGGCATCCGCACCAAGATCAACCTGGGCATCATGACCATCGTGCTCGTCTCGGTGCTGCTGATCGCGCTTTCGGCCAGTCAGATCGTCAGCCGGGCCCTTTTCCTGGAATACCGCAACCGGGGCATCGCCCTGGCCGTGAACCTGGCCGCCCGCGCCCAGGATTCCCTCCTGGCCATGGATTTTCTGCGCATGCGCAGCCTGATCGGCGAGGTCTCCTCCTCGGCCGGCGACATCCTGTATGCCTTCATCCTGGATGCCGAGGGGGAGGTGCTCAGCCACACCTTCAGCGACGGATTCCCGGTGCAGCTCAAAATGGCCAATCGGGTCACGGCCACCCAGCGCTGCAACGTTCGGCTGCTGGCCCACGAAAAGGACCAGTTCTATGATTTCGCGGCCCCGGTTCTGGTGGGCGAGTTTCAGGTGGGTACCATCCGCCTGGGCTTGCTGAGGACCCAGGTCACCGCCACGGTCAAGGAATTGTGGTGGTCCATCTTCGCGTTTGCGATCCTGTCCATCGCCATTGCCGATACGGTCGGCTTTTCGCTGGCCCGCAACCTGACCAGCCGCATCAAGCGGCTCCAGAGGGCTTCGGAGGAGATGCTCCGAGGCCATCGTGGCAGCGAACCGGCGGAGGGTGCGGCACAGCCCCCCGTGCCGCTGCCGGCCCGCGGTCTGCGCCGCCTTGCCCGGGGCGGTCGTCCGTCCGGCGACGAGATCCATCAGCTGGCGAAAACGTTCGACGCCATGACGGCCGCCATCAAGCGCTATATCGAGCAGCTGGCGGCCTCCAAGGCGGTTCTGGAAAAATCGGAAACCAAGTATCGGCGGATTTTCGAGGACTCCATGGACCTGATCTTCGTGGCGGATCACGAGGGCCGCCTGCGGGACATCAACCCCGCCGGGGTGCGCATGCTGGGGTATGACTCGCGCCGGAGCCTGATGGTGGCGGAGACCCTGCTCTCGATCCTGGAAGATGCCCACGAAGCCCGGGAATTGTTGGATGAAATCCAGGCGCGCGGTTTTGTCAAGGACCGCGAGTGTGCCCTGCGCACCCGTTCGGGCGGTGAGCTGGCGGCCCTGCTGAGCATGACGGTCCGCCTCGATGCCGCCGGCCGGGTGAGCGAATACGAGGGGATCGTCAAGGACATCACCCAACGCAAACTGATGCATCGCCAGCTTCTGCAGGCCGACCGCCTGGCCTCCGTGGGTCAGTTGGCGGCCGGTGTGGCCCACGAAATCAACAATCCCCTGGGGTTGATCCTGGGCTACACCCAGCTTCTGCTCCGGGAGGCCCCCGAGGCCGAGGCCGTCGAGGAGGATCTGCAGACCATCGAGAAGCAGACCCGCAACTGCAAGAAGATCGTCGAAGACCTGCTCAATTTCGCCCGCAAATCCGGTACCCAGATGGGCGCGGTGAACGTCAACGAGGCGCTGGAAGCGGTCATCGATGTGGTTCGCAATCAGCTCGAACTGGACAGTATCGTCATCCAGACCCAGTTGGACGACGACTTGCCCGACATTGCGGGCGATTCCGAAAAGCTCAAACAGGTTTTCATGAACCTGTTGATCAATGCCCGCCAGGCCATTGGCACGAACGGCCGCATTTCCATCGCGAGCGGGGCGGCCGCCGACGGCCGGACCGTGATGATCACCGTCACCGACGATGGCCCGGGGATTGCCCCGGATATCCAGGACAAGATCTTCGACCCCTTCTTCACCACCAAGCCCACGGGCCAGGGAACCGGGTTGGGGCTTTCGGTGAGCTATGGTATCATCGAGGACCATCAGGGCGAAATCGAGGTGGCCAGCGAGGTCGGTCGCGGGACCACTTTTCACATCCGGCTGCCTGTGGACAACCGGGCCGCTTCAGGGAACGGATCGGGATGACCCATCGTATTCTGATTGTCGACGACGAAACCGATATGCTGCGACTGCTGAGCCGCAGCGTCGGCAAGGCGCTGGGCTGCAAGGTCGACACGGCGGCCAGCGGTGAAGAGGCCCTGCAGCTTTTCGCCCCTGGGGCCTTCGACCTCATCCTTCTGGATATCCGCATGCCCGGGATGGACGGCATGACGGTGCTGGAAAAAATCCAGGAACGGGCCCCCGGGTTCACCGTGATCATGATGACCGCTTATGGTGCCATCGAGGTGGCCGTGGAGGCCATTCGCAAGGGGGCCTACGATTTCATCACCAAGCCCTTCGATCATGACGAGCTGATCCATCACCTGCGCAACGCCCTGGAGCGCGGGCAGCTCCTCAAGGAAAATCTGGATCTCAAAAAAAAGGTCGACGGGCCGGAGACCTTCCAGGGCTTCGTAGGGGCCAGCCCCGTGATGCAAAAGATCTACGACAGCCTCGAGATGCTGGGCAAGTCGGACCTGACCGTCCTGATCACCGGCGCCTCGGGGACCGGCAAGAACCTGGCGGCCCAGGCCCTGCACGAGCTGAGCAATCGAAGCAAGGGGCCTTTTGTGCGGGTGAGCTGCCCCACGGTCCCTGAAAACATCCTGGAAAGCGAACTGTTCGGCTACGCCAAAGGGGCCTTCACCCATGCCGCCAGCGACCACAAGGGGCTTTTCGAAGCCGCCCACGGCGGCACCATTTTCCTCGACGAAATCGGCGACATCGCCCCTTCCATCCAGACCAAACTGCTGCAGGTGCTGGAAAACAACGAGTTCAAGCCCTTGGGGCGCAACCGCACGGTCCGGGTGGACGTTCGCGTGGTGGCGGCCACGAACAGCGATCTCAAGGAGAAGATGGCCCAGGGCCAATTCCGCGAGGATCTCTACTATCGGCTGTGCGTCGTGGACCTGCACATGCCTTCGCTCACCGAACGCCGGGAGGACATCCCCCTTTTGGTGGACCATTTCCTCGAGCGTTTCCGGCGACGCTATGAGCAGGAAAAGAAGCTTCCGGCCCCCGATGTGATGCCGCAGTTGATGGCCCACGCCTGGAAGGGCAACGTGCGGGAGCTGGAAAACGTTATCAAAAGGGCCGTGGTCATGTCCCCGGGCGACATTATCACGCTGGACGACCTGGGTTGGAAACCGAGTCGATGCGTGGCCGCCCTGGAAACCGGCCAATTGGCCGACCAGCCCTACCGGGAGGCCAAGGAAGCGGTTTTGGCCCAGTTCAGCACCCGCTATCTGGAAGAAGCCCTGGAAAACTCCGACGGCAACGTCACCCAGGCGGCCCGCGCCAGCGGCCTGGAGCGTCAGTCCTTCCAGCAGATCATGCGCAAATACGGCATCCGCTCCGAAGCTTTCCGCAAAGGTGCCATAAAATGATGGCAGCGGCGCCGTTTTCCGCATGCAATGCTAACCATTTAAATTCACGCTAAATTATATTGCCAAGCGTTTTGAAAACGTTTCGCCCGAGACGTTTACCCCACCGCAAAGCACGTTCCCCGTCGGCCTGCAGGGTTGTCGTACCGAGAAATGCTATGAAAATACAATATGTTATTTGAAAATAGGTAATTCTGGAGAATTATGGCACACTTTTTGTTGTGCGCTACTCTAGTTTATGGTGTCGGATTGGGTACATAGCAGGCCGTGGATGGCTGCCGGTAGCCCTCGAAGCAAGGAATTGCGACCCTCCAACCGGTTTCCCCCGGTGGTGTCGACGGCATTGCACCGGAAAGCGATATTCTTCTTAACCGGTGTCCGTCCAGAGATGGATGGCCACGAACTAACTCACAGAATGGAGGTTTGAGCACATGAAGAAATCCTACCTATTCATCCTGATGCTGGCCGTCATGGGCTTCGTTCTGACGGCACCCCCGGGCGGTGTCGAAATGGCTCAGGCCCAGAACCTGGAAGAGGCCATCGCCCAGACGCCCACGGGCACCGAAGAGGGTCAGATCGACCCCAATGCCGAGCCCGGATTCCTGGGGATTCCCGGTGCTCCCCAACCGAGTCTGATTATCGGGTTTCTGTGGGCTATCTGGGTCGGATGGATTTTCTCGACGGTGGGCGCCTTCGGCGGCATCATGGCCGGTGTGGGGCACATCACCATTTTCGGGCTGGGCAATTACGCCAGCAGTTTCGGTAAAGGGGCCCCTCTGAACAAGCTCGTCACGGACTCGATCCGCGTCTCCAACCAGTGGCTGGTGGGGTTGAGCGGATTGATCTCCAGCACCAACTACTATCGCATGGGGCGCTTGGTGGCTCCGCTGGGAATGTGCCTGGCCATCGGTGGGGTGGGTGGCTCCTGGCTGATTCCCTCTCTGACGGCGGGAAAGGTTAACCTCAAGGCCTACGTCGGCTATTTCGGGCTGATCGTTTTGGTGTTGGGCGTGATGTTGATCCGTGAAACCACGGCGGCCGGCATGGCCAAGAAGAAAAAGGCCAAGGAAGCCGCGGCGGCCTTCGAGAAACAGGTTAAAACGGGCGGCGCTTCCAACGAGGGGGTCAAACTCCTCGAGGGCAGTTGGGCGCTGATGGGCGTGGCCCTCGCTCTGGTAATCGCCAGCGCGCTGTGGGTCAACCTCGTGTCCGGCATGAAAATCGTGGCCTACGTGTTGGTGATCGCGGGCTGGATCGCGACCTTTTTCGCCGGAACGATCCGCTTCACCTTCTACGGTGTCGAATTTTCAATGAAAGCCTACATTCCCATGCTGGGTGCGATTTTCATCGCGGCCCTGGCCGCCTTCCTGGGAATCGGCGGCGGCTTCCTCTTCGTGCCGTTCCTGACCTCGGTGGCGGGGCTGCCCATGTTCCTGGTGGCCGGTACAAGCGCCTTGGCCGTTCTCATGGGGATGATCGTGTCCATCTTCAGCTACATGGTGGGCAAGGGCGTGGCGATCTACTGGGGCCTGATCGGCGTCGAACTGCTGGGCATTTTCGTCGGCTCCATGATCGGGCCACGGACCTCCCAGTACATTCCCGACATCTGGCTGAAACGGTTGTTCGTCCTGCTGGCCTTTTACATCGGTATCCGCTATACGTCGATCGGCTTCCTGGGGTATTCCATCCTGCCCTAAGCCGAAGGAGCGGATAATGGGTCGGCATTGAAATCGTGCCACCGACCCGGGGGAGGCGCTCCACGCCTCCCCCGGGTTCCGTGACCATCACCAAGAGGTAGCCATGCCACCGATTACCGAGACCCTATACCGCCAGGCTGACACCGCCCTGGTGTTTTTCTTCCGTCTGGCGGATAACCCCATGCTGGGCTATCTGACCGGCATTGCCGTACTGGGGCTCCTGTGTGCGGTGGTCGGCGACTTGACGATTTCCCTGGGCCTCCGCATCAACGGGGCCTTTATCAACCGGGACGCGAATGAACTGATAAGGATGCAGAACCAGTCCATGCTGGCCCTGCAGGCCGGTGACAAGGAGAGCTACCAAGCCTGCAACACGGTTGCCAACGACTCCTTCGGCAAGGTCTTCTTCAGGCAATTGGCTTTGGGGGCATCCTCCCTGTGGCCGGTCCCCTTCGCCCTGCAATGGCTCCACGGACGGTTTGCGGAAGTGGCCTTCCTGCTGCCGGTGCCGATCGGCGATCGGACTTCGGTGGGCTACGCCTTTACCTTCATTCCCATGTACATCCTCATGCGCATTCTCTTCGGCCATCTGCGTACCCGCCTGCCGGGCTATCGCCGCTTGACCTTTACCAAGGGCGGGGAGCAGGCCGAAATCGAACCGCTTTTGAGCGTCAACGAGGTCTTTCCGGCCGAGAAGACTTGCCGTTCGGAAAGATAAAGCGTCAGGATTTTTTCTTCTCGATCTCCGCGCGCAGTTTTTTTTCCATCTCCTCGAAGAGATTTTTTTTCTTCTTTTTTTGATCGGCCTGCAGGGTTGCGATGCGGCTGGCGGTTTTCTGCTGCTCCGCCTTGAATCTGCTGAGTTCGTCCTTGAGGCGGTCGGGGGCCTCCTCCTTGGGGATGTCTTCCAGCTTGAGGTGATCCCGCACGAACAGGCGCAGACCGTAAGCTCCGGGAACCGCTTCCAGGGCACCGATCTCTTCCAGGCGACGGCAGATGAAGCCGCCCCGTTCCTTGGATACGCCGAGCATGTCGCAGACCTGGTCGATATCCGGCGGGCTCTGCTCCTTGTGGGTCAGGACCCGCACGGCGGCGATAAAAAGGTGGGCGCTGTCGTAGAGGGAAACCTTATCGGTCGACATGTCGCGTCATCTCCTTGGTCATCGGCATCTTGACAGGGTGTTCGGCGGAGAGTAACATTTGAGCACATTTTGTCAAGCGGCTGCCGCACAAGGCCGCCAACCCGGTGTTCATTGCATGCAAAGGGGGACCCATGACGGAAATTATCGATGTTACCGCTCGCGAAATCCTGGATTCGCGGGGCAATCCGACGGTCGAAGTGGATGTCGTGACGGCCTCCGGCGCCCTGGGGCGCGCCGCCGTGCCCTCCGGTGCCTCCACCGGCAAGCGCGAGGCCCTCGAGTTGCGCGACAAGCGCTCCAAGCGCTACGGCGGCAAAGGCGTTCAAAAAGCGGTCACCAATGTCAACGAGATCCTCGCCCCCGAGTTGATCGGGCTGGATGCCGCCGACCAGGTCGCCCTGGACAACACAATGCTCGCTCTGGACGGTACGGCCAACAAGTCCAAGCTGGGCGCCAACGCCATCCTGGGCACTTCCATGGCGGCGGCCCGGGCCGCCGCCGAGGCTTTCGGGCTGCCCCTCTATCGCTACCTGGGCGGCATCAATGCCCGTTGCCTGCCCATGCCGATGATGAATATTCTCAATGGCGGCGCCCATGCCGCCAACAATCTTGATATCCAGGAGTTCATGATCATTCCGGTGGGGGCCAAATCCATCCGGCAGGCGGTCCAGATGGGGGCCGAAACCTTCCACGCGCTCAAAGCGTATCTGAAGGACAAGGGCCTCAACACGGCCGTTGGCGACGAGGGCGGATTTGCTCCGGACCTGGACTCCAACGAAGAGGCCGTCAAAGCGATCATGGCGGCCATTACGGCGGCCGGCTACAAGCCCGGCACGGATATCGGTATTGCCCTGGATGCCGCGGCCAGTGAATTCTACAAAAAGGGCAAATATCACCTGGCATCCGAAAAGCGCCAGTTGACCGCCAAGCAGATGGTGACCTATTACGCCAAACTGGTGGAGCAGTATCCCATCCTTTCCATCGAGGACGGTCTGGCGGAGCAGGATTGGGACGGCTGGGCGGTGATGACCGATCAGCTCGAATCATCGGTGCAGCTGGTGGGGGACGATATCTTCGTCACCAACCCGAAGATTTTTGAGAAGGGCATCGAGAGCGGTGTCGCCAATTCCATCCTGATCAAGTTGAACCAGATCGGTACCGTGACCGAAACCCTGGATACCATCGAAATGGCCAAGCAGTCCGGCTACACCACGGTCATATCCCATCGCTCCGGGGAAACCGAAGACACCTTTATCGCGGATCTGGTGGTGGGCGTCAACGGCGGGCAGATCAAAACGGGCTCCCTGTCCCGCAGTGACCGGGTGGCCAAGTACAATCAGCTCATCCGGATCGAGGAAGAGCTGGGTGCCGCGGCGACCTTCTCCGACGACATCCTCTAGGCGCGGGTGCCCAATGACGACCTATCATGCCCTTCGGGGAGCATGCGGCCTGCTGCTGGTTTTGCTCCTGCTGATCATGCCGCTGCCGGCCAGGGGCTATGTGCTCATGGGCGAGCACATCCTGGACCGCATGGTCCAGGCCCTCGGCCGCGCGGAGACCCTGTCGGCCTCCCAGACGCTGTCTTTGCACGATGAAATCCCGCCCCTGCCGAGCCCCGTGTCGTTGACCGAAACGGTATACCTGAGGCGGCCCAACGCATTCCGGTCGGAGGCCTCCGGCGGCGGACACACGCGCAAGGTTCTGTTGACCGACGGGGCCGCCCTGATGGCCGTGGACGGGATCCTGCAGCGGGAGCCGCCGCCGCGCTACATCCGATATCACGATGTGCTGATCCTGAAACCCCGGCAGGCCCTGGTCGACTATTTGATTCAATTGGGGATCGATGTCACCGTGTCCAGTCTGGGCCGCTCGGAAGATACCTATTGTTACGTGGTGGGGGCGCGCTTTCCGGATGAAAATGCGCCCCAGCTATGGGTTGCCAAGGACACTTTCCTGCCCTTTCGTTTGATGCTGCCGCCATCGGACCTGCGCCCCGGCAGCGGCCAGGTGGAGATCCGCTACCGCAATTGGACCTTTGTGGACGATGCGGCCTACCCGCTGCACGTGGTCACTTCGGAGAACCATCAGGTCATGCAGGAAATCCGGGTCGACCGGGTGCAGGTCAACCCGGTATTGCCGCAAGGCGCCTTCGACGCGGCGGCGTTTCGCAGCGCCCACGCCCGTCCGTCCCCGGACGACGGACCAGGCGGGCCCTCTCCAGCCGAGGACATCCTTTTGCCCGGTATCGAATAGCAAAAAAAATCGGATAAAGCTCTTGCACTTCCGGCCGCATTCTGGAATAAATCGAAGCCGTGAAGCGAACGCCGCCCGGCGGATTCCACCGCCGGGCGGCGCGCGTCCAGCCAGGGCACCGCAGGTTTCGAGATGACCCAACCGCAGCAAGATGACGCATGGGGTATTTGCTGACATCATTTCACGTTTTTCATCCATTACAGCCCAACACCCCCCGCCGCACTTTTCTTCCCACGACAACCACAGGCATTGATTCGGCCCGGCCCGGGTTCCGGAGCGGTCTTCATGCGGGGGGATCCTATTTTTTCGCGAAAGATACCGGAGGAGAAGGGTTATGAGTTCTACGACCAAATTTATTTTCGTAACCGGGGGCGTTTTATCGTCGCTTGGCAAGGGGCTGGCCTCGGCAGCCATCGGAGCGCTGCTGGAAAGCCGGGGCCTGACGGTGACCCTCCAGAAGCTGGACCCCTATATCAATGTCGACCCCGGCACCATGAATCCCTTTCAGCACGGGGAGGTCTACGTGACCGACGACGGCGCCGAGACCGACCTCGATTTAGGCCATTACGAGCGTTTCACCCACGCCCAGCTCGGCCATGACAACAATTTCACCACCGGCAAAATCTACCATACGGTTATCCAGAAAGAGCGGCGGGGGGATTATCTGGGCGGAACCGTCCAGGTCATTCCCCATATTACCGACGAGATCAAGGCCTCCATCCGCATGGCCGACAAAGGCGTGGATGTCGTCATCGTCGAAATCGGCGGCACCATCGGCGATATCGAAAGCCTGCCCTTTCTGGAAGCCATCCGCCAATTTCGCGGCGACGCCGGAAAAGAGAACACCCTTTACATTCATGTGACCCTGGTGCCTTACATCAGCACTGCCGGGGAGGTGAAGACCAAACCGACCCAACACAGCGTCAAGGAACTGCGCAGCATCGGCATCCAGCCCGACATCCTCCTGTGCCGGACCACCAGTACGCTGTCGAGCGACATCAAACGCAAGATCGCCCTCTTTACCAACGTGGATGAAGACGCCGTCATTACGGCCAAGGATGTGGACTGTATTTACGAGGTGCCGCTCAACTTCCATTCCGAGGGGCTCGATACCAAAATCGTCGAGAAGTTGAACATCTGGACCCGTGCCCCGCGCCTGGAAGCATGGCGCGAACTTGCCCATAAACTCAAGGAACCCCGCTCGAGCGTGACCATCGCCATCGTGGGCAAATACGTGGATTTGACGGAATCCTACAAGAGTCTGAACGAGGCCCTCTATCACGGCGGGATTCCCAACGATTGCCGCGTCAACTTGATGTTCGTGGATTCGGAAAGCATTTCGGCCGACAGCTGCAGCCAGGCCCTGCTGGAGGCCGACGGCATCCTGGTGCCGGGCGGGTTCGGCTCGCGCGGCATCGAGGGTAAGATCTGCACGGCACGCTATGCCCGGGAGAACAACGTGCCCTATTTCGGCATCTGCCTGGGGATGCAGGTGGCCGTGGTCGAATTCGCCCGCCATGTGGCCGGCATGGAAAATGCCAACAGCTCCGAATTCGATTTGAACACGCCCTACCCGGTGATCTATCTCATGACGGAATGGTTTGACGACAAAACGGGCAAGGTCGAGACCCGGGACGAATCTTCGGAGAAGGGGGCCACCATGCGCCTGGGGGCCTATCCCTGCCGCCTGCAGCCCGATACCCTCGCCTACCAGGCCTACGGCAAGGAGAATATCTCCGAGCGCCACCGCCACCGCTACGAGTTCAACAACGCCTTTCGCGACCAGCTCCGGGAGAACGGGCTGGTGGTCAGCGGCACCTCCCCCGGCGGCGAGTTGGTGGAGATCGTCGAATTGCCGGACCATCCCTGGTTTTTGGGATGCCAGTTTCATCCCGAATTCAAATCGCGCCCCATGGCGCCCCATCCCCTGTTCCGCGAGTTCATCCGCGCCGCCTGCCAACGCGCCGCCGCGCGCGATAAGGCATAAACCCGCAGGGCGCGGCCGCTTCTCAACAGGCCGTGGTGAAACAGCGCCTCAGGTATGTGAAGGACATTTTGGGTGCGCTTGGGTTAGGAACGACGACTCAACGCGCCCCGTGTCAGGCCCGCGGGCATCCAGGGAGTTGACAAGCCTGCCGACAGGCGGTGCTGGATGCCCGGGTCAAGCCCGGGCATGACAACCCCCTACCCATCAAAACACGATTTCGATCCGATCAACGGTTTGAACCTTCGCCCGTTAGGAAACGGCGTGCCGTTTCCCTACCGGCTATTTTCAGCGGGCCTGCCCGCGGAAGATCGGTCGATATCGACGATGGTTTCCCCGGAGGTGTAGCGCGCGGTTCGATAGCGGGTGATGCCCATCAGGCGGTTGGTGATGTCGCCCATCTTTTCGGTCTGGGCCTTGATGGATTCGATTTTGGCGTACAGGGGATCCTCGGGCGCCATCTTCAGCATGAGCAGTTCGGCGTATCCGGAAATGCCCTGTATCGGCTGATTCAGCTTGTGGCATACCGCACCGGCCATTTCGAGGGCCGCCTTGAGCTTCTCGCTGTCCAGGCGGTCTTCCTGGGCCTGTCGGCTCAGGGTGGTGTCCTGCAGGACAAAAAGACGGGCCACCAAGCGCCCCTGGCGGCGGATCGGCGCGATGCGGATCCGGAAAAAGCCGGGGCCATCCTCCAGGTCCAGTTCGACGTTTTCCAGGATTTCCTCCGTGGCCCGGCCGCGGTCCACCAGATGCAGACAAGGCCCCAGCACGATCCTGGCCGGGCGGCCTTGAATAGCGTGGCAGGCCACCCCCAGCAGCTCGCAGGCGGCCGGGTTGATTTCCACCACCCGATCCCGGCGATCCAGAATGATAACCCCGTCGGGCAGGCTTTGGACCACCGCATCGTGGCCGATGGGGACCACGTCGAACAGTCGGCCGTAGAAAACGGCCCATCCCAGCAGCACGGCCGACAGGGTGAACAGAAAGGGCGTCGGATCGAGACGGGTGCCCAGAAAATCAGCGCCCCCCAGATAGAGGGCATTGCCAATCCATGGAATCAGACAGGATGCGAGCAGGACGCCGCGCTGGCCCCGGTACCACTGGGGGGTGCGATTGAGCGAGAGGACGATCAGCACGCAGCCCACCGCCAACAGGAGATAGCTGTAGAAGGTGTGGACCCAGAACCACCCGCCGAAGGTGCGCATCAGCACCACCTTGCTGCCTTCGGTTGCGAGCCAGGCGGTATCCAGCACCAGACCATGGCGGGGGCCGGTGAGGGCCAGTACGCTGGTGGCCGCCGGCAGGATCAACGCGGCCCCCAGCCGGCGGGCGGTGATCCAATGACGCCGGCCGCTATAGGCGGTCAGAAAGGCCAGCCAGAACACCGGCACGTAGGGGATGGCCAGATACTGGGCTTCGGCCCAGAAACGTTTGCCGGCCAGACTTACGGCCCCCAACTCCAGTCCGTTCATGGCCGTCCAGGCGCCCATGGCCAGCATCAGCAGGCTGAAATAATTCGATCCGGGGGTATGGCGGTAGCGGCCGGCGATAAACAGCAGCCCCATGCAAACGCCGGCGGCGCCGAGCAGCGGCAAAACAAAGGGATGAAAGAGCCAGATCATCACGGCTTCCTTGCGCTCTCCCGGCGGTTCAGGCGGCCCGGGACACGATGCGTTCCCCGATTTTCTCCGCGGAACGGCCGAAAAGTTCGTCCATTTCGATCAGATCCAGGTAGCGATCCTTCCAGACCACATTGTTTTCCTGGACGATGCTGCGGATATGCTCGTATTTTCCGCCCAGGGCCTTGATGCGATCCGCCAGGGTCACGTTTTCACGGAATCCGATGTTCAGCAGCAGAAGATATTCGATGACGTTGGAACGGTCCGGCTGGTCCGACATCAGGGGCAACACCAGGATGCTGCGGTCGTCCTTGCGCCCTTTGCCGATATAGACATTGCCCTGATGGACGATGATTTTTTTGGTCCCCTTGAGGCGGTGGTCGGTTTCCACCCGTGACGGCAGCTCGGCCAGCACGCCGGTTTTCTTGAGGATCGTGATGGTGGTGTCCTCGGTGACTTCGCCCAGGACATCCAAACGGTCGATGCGGTAGAGAATCGATCCGTGGATGGTGTCCACGATTTCCTGGAGGTTTTTCACCACGAGGACATTGCGGTTGGTCAACTGGGCCGGACTGAGGGCATGATCCGCGATGGTCTGGAAAAGCAGGCCTTCGAGCTTTTCGCTGATGCGGCTGGTGCCCACCGTAACGGTTTTGGCCTGGTGCTTGATGGCATCCACGGGCCGCGCCATGGCGTTGATGCCACGGGCCATCACGGCAAAGAAGGTGTCCAGCATGCCGCCGGCGGTACCCTTGCGGCCGAAATCGATTTCGAAGTCGGCCACGGGGAGCTTTCCCGCCAGGTATTTCAGCAGCAGCGTGAGATCCGAGGCCGTTTCCAGTCCGAGGGCCGCCGGCAGGCGGCGGCTGAGTTTGCGTTGGCGGAATTCCTGGTAGAAGGTGGCGAATTTCTGGCGGAATGATTTTTCCAGCACGAGTTCGTAGATGTCGAGCCCCTGCCGGGCGCTGTCGTCCATGGCGCGCTGGATTTCAACCCGGAAGTCGTAGAGGAAGCGCGACCCGTCGTTGATGGCCAGCGCCGCATAGTAGCCCCAGAGGTGACCCACCAGGGTGTTGAGGATCGGGGCAAGGTGCTCGCGGGTGGGGGGAACGTAAAAGACGTCCTCGGCGTAGGGCGCGAAGCGCTCTTCCCCCTCGTCGGCGATCACCACGGGAGCGGCCTTGTGGGCCTTGAAAATGGCCGTGTCCTTGATGATGTCGCCGATGACCGTGCTGCGGCTCCCGGCGGCGCAGACGATGATCAGGGGTTCCGAGGACAGGTCGATGTGCTTCTTGTCCTCCACGTAGTCCGAGGAGATGGTCTTGTAGCAGAGCTCGCTCAGCTTGATGCGGATTTCATCGGCGGAGGCCTTGTTGGGGCCGCTGCCCACGGCCGCCCAGTAGGTCTTGGTGATCGCCAGGCGCTGGGCCGATGCGGCAATGGTATCCTGCAGGGCGATCACGCGGCGCATCTTGTCCGGCAGCGCCAGCAGCTCGCGCAGTTCGTGGGTGATGAACGCGTCGTCGCGGCGTCCCTTGAGGTCGGCGATGCACAGGCTGAGCAGGGCGCCGGCCACGATCTGGGAATAAAAGGCCTTGGTCGAAGCCACCGACATCTCGATATCCCGCCCACTGCTGGTGTAGAGGACGCCATCCACCTTGAAGGTCAGGTCGGAATCCCGTCGATTGACAATCGCCAGGGTTCGGGCGCCCTTTTCGCGGACCATGTCGACGGTGCGGTTGGTGTCGGTGGTGGTGCCGGACTGGCTGATGGCCACCACCAGGGCGTCTTCCATCCGGGCCCCGCTCCCTCCGGTGTCGAGCATGAAGCCGCTGAGCTCCGATGCTTTCTGGGCGCTGACTTGCAGGGCGGGGTCGTTGAGGTAATAGGCCAGAAGATTGGCACAGGCCAGGGCCGCCACGCCGGCCGTACCCTGGCCGATGAAATAGATCCGGCGGATATCCCCCTCGCGCACGGCCCGGCGGAGATCCGGCGGGATCACCGTATCGTCCAGGTCCACGGCCCACAGCCGCTGGGCGCTGTCCTTGATCTTCCAGCGGTTGTAAAGGGTCTTGGCCACCGAGTCGGGTGCCTCGGAGATCTCCTTGAGAAAGTAGTGGGGGAAGTTTTGCCGGTTGATGTCCCGGGAGGTCAGGGCGGTTGTCTTGATGTCTTCGGGCTGAAGCGTGATGGGCGTGCCGTCGTAGTACATGGCCCGAATGCCGTCCAGACCGCCGGGCGAATTCTGGTCCAGGATGAAGATCTGCCCCTGGGTAGGCCCCTTGAGGCCTGCCACGCGCTTTTCGCCGTCCATTTTGAGGTAGCGCTGGGTCTGCTCGATAAAGCCGTAGACTTCCGAAGTGGGCATGTAATGATCCCGGGCCAGGCCCACGAAGACGGCCTGGCCGCTGCCTTTCTGGGCCAGGAAGAGTTTGCCCGGCGCCAGGGCCGTATGCATGGAGATGGCGTGGGAACCCTCGAAGTCGTTGACCGCCAGCCGAAAGGCTTCGAGGGGATCATGGCCCTGGGTGAGATAGCGGCTGACCTGCAGGGGGATGATCTTGGTGTCGGTGGAAATCTCCTCCTGGATCGCATCGCCGCCGGTTTCGAAAACGGCCTTGAGCTGCATGAAATTGTCGATGTCGCCGTTCAGGCAGACGTGCATGGGGCCCTTAAACCCCTCTGGATGCCCCTGCGTGCGGGCATCCAGGGGATGGCAGTTGGCCTCATTGATGGCGCCCACGGAGGCCCAGCGGGTGTGCGAGGAAACCGTGTGGTGACGCCGCTGGCAGCCCACGAGCATCTGCAGGACCGGGTCGTTGCGGATTTCATTGCGGATGTAGCGGATGTTGTCCCCCAGGCTGCCGATTTCGGCGGCCACCTTATAAACGATGGAAAGGCTTACATAGGGGCCCCCGTCCCCATCGGCGGTGGTGTGGATATCCATGCCGCGGTTGCCCAGTACCCGTTGGGCGGCGCGTCGGCACATCTGGTCGTAAAGGTCGGGGTCGGCATCGTTCTTGAGCTGGTCCTCAAAGGCCTGAAAGACCGGTTCGTCCAGCATGAACAACAAGGACATGCCGGCCGAATCGCGTCCACGGACTTCCAGATGATCGATGCTGTTCAAGACCGCGTTGATATTGTAGAAGACTTCGATGGTTTCCGGGGTGACACCGCTGTAGCGGGGGTCCATGAGGGCTTCGATTTTTTCCATATTGGCCAGCAGTTCCCGCCCGAGACACCAGCCCACGTCCGCCAAGATGTCGAGGTGATTCTGGATACAGGTCAGTTCGGCGGCCTCCAGAAGGCCCTCCTGCTCGGCCAGCATCCGGCGTTCTTCTTCGAGAAGATGTTGCAGGCGCTCTTCCAACGCCTTCAACTGCCGCCGGTTTTCGGGGCGGCTGAACAACCCGAAGAATGCCCCTTTTTCCTTGAGGCCGTCGGCCGCCGCCTTGAAATCCCGCACATGGGCCGTGCCCCCCAAATATACCTCGTGGGCCGGACGGTCGTCGGAGCGGCGGTTGTCGAATCCGTTGGCGGCGCAGGTGTCCAGCATGGCGGCCAGCGCCGTCAGGTCCTTGGATGCCGCAGCCTCCTGCGGCTTTTTGAAGGCCACGATGCCCGCCAGACCGCACGGCGCCACGGTGGGTTGCACCGGGAAGAAAACGAGGGCCCCTTCGGGCACGGCGCCCAGGCTGCGCCCCCAATAAACGGGGCGGCGGCCCCAGCGGTGCAGCGTGGCCATGGCCCGGCGCAAAGGGCGCGGTTCGTTGGCATGGGCGGGAAGGTCGGTGGATATCATGACGCCTGATCCTTAGGTGTTGGAGGTTAACCAGCGGGCGACGATCGCGATGTCTTCCGGACGGTCGACGCCCAGGCTGCGATGCCGGGTGAGAACGGTGCGAATGGGGATGCCGTTTTCCAGCAGTCGCAGCTGTTCCAGTTTTTCGATATGTTCGAGACGCCCGGGACCCAGGGCCACGAAGCGTCTGAGCACGGCCATGCGGAAGGCATAGAGGCCGATGTGGCGGTAATAGGCCGCGTGCCGGGCGTCCCGGGCATGGGGAATGACGGCGCGGGAAAAATAGAGCGCATTGCCCTGCCGGTCCACAACCACCTTGACCTGGTCGCGGTCGGCGGCCTGATCCGGGGGCATGGCGCTGATCAGGGTGGCCACTTGGACGTCGGGGTGCGCGAAGGGCCGTACCAGTTCCGAGAGCATTTCCGGGTGCAGGGCCGGCTCGTCGCCCTGGATGTTGATCACCACGGCGTTTTCCGGCAGATCGAGGGCTTCGGCCGCTTCCAGCACCCGGTCGGTGCCGCTGGGGTGGTCCCCACGGGTCATGACGCACGGCACCCGGTGGACCCCGGCCGCCTCTGCAATGCGGCGGCTGTCGGTGGCCAGGACCACCCGTTCGAGTTCCGGGCAGCGCGAGGCGCGTTGAAACACGTGCCAGAACATGGGTTTGCCCAGGATCGGCGCCAGGGGTTTGCCCGGAAAGCGTGACGATCCGTAGCGGGCCGGGATAATGCCGAAAAAACGGGTTGCAGGCTTGCGGGTCATGGTTGTCCTCGTGCAGGGCCGCGGCCGGGATCAGGATGATTGGCCCGCGGCGGGGATCCGGCGGCGGAAATATTCCTTCATTGCCAGGCGGGCATATTCGCCCGCGCGGCGTCCGATGTATTTTTCGTGGGCCACCACCACCGCGACGGCCATGGCCTCCCGATGCCGATCATGCCGCGCAAACCCCACGAACCAATCGTAGCGGGCATCGTGCCCGGCATTGTCGATGGACCCGGTTTTACCCCCGATCACGAGCTGTGACAAGACGGGATCTTTCGTACGCGTCCGAAACACCTTGCGGGCGGTGCCCCGGCGGACGGTTTCCCGCATGAGGCGCTCGATTTCCTTGGCGGTTTCGTGGCTCACGGCGCGTATCCGGTCCTGCCGGCGGGCGCGATAGAGCACGTGGTCCCCGGGGCCGGTGATGCGGTCCACGATGGTCGGTTCCACGAGAATGCCGGCGTTGGCGGGCACCGCCGCAATGATAGCGCCGTGCAGCGGGGAAATAAGGGTCGTCCGGTTGAACCCGCTGGCCACTTCGGCCCACTGGTAGGGCTCCTCGGTGACGACGGCCCGGCTGGCCGGCAGGAGAAATTCAAAGGGGATGGCCCGGTTGAATCCGAAAGCGTCGGCGTAACGCGTAATGGCCTCGCGCCCCAGGCAGTGGCGGCCGAGTTTGCCGAAGACCGGGTTGACCGACTGGGCAAAGGATGCGGCCAGGGTGGTCCGATGGGTATAGCGGTTGTCGATTTCCTTGATCTGGGATTTGTAGAGGGTGTGCTTGGCGCCGTTGTAGGTCAGGGTCGATCCGCTGGACAAGCGGCAGTGCTCGATGGCCGCGCCGGCCGTCACGATTTTAAAGACGCTGGCCGCCGGAAAGCTGCT
Organism: uncultured Desulfobacteraceae bacterium; assembly: GCA_964392545.1. Classification (GTDB taxonomy): domain Bacteria; phylum Desulfobacterota; class Desulfobacteria; order Desulfobacterales; family UBA5852; genus JABZFP01. Next base: position 20,525 of record CAYMQN010000008.1, on the reverse strand, counting down.
GTGCAAGCAGGGGTTGCCGGCACGGTCGTGCTTGTCGAACCCCACCAGGGCCAGGATGCGTCCGCTGGCGGCTTCCATGACGACAATCGCGATGTAGCGCGAGGTTTTTTCGTAGAGGCGTTGGGTGAGATACGCCTGGAGCGCTTCGTCGATGCTGGACTCCACCGCCAGCTTGCGGTCGCCCCAGCCCACGAAAAACCGCTTTTTTACCAGATCGGCGGTTGAACGGTCCGCCAGGAGATCCCGGACATCGGCCTTGGAAAGCAGCGCGGTGGCCGAGCGGTCCACGGCGGCCCGGGCCGGTTGGGGGGATGCGGTGGGCCTGTGGTGGGAATCGCCCTCCCGCAGGGCGGCCCACAGCACGGCCATCAGCACCGCCGCCAGCCCCACACCCTTGAAAAGCAGGACCAGGCTGCCCCGGCCGGGGCGGCGGTGCTTGAGCTGGGACTGGTATTCCCGCCAGTTGGGCCGCCGGCTAGCGGCGGACCGTGGTTTCTGCGGACGCGTGAACTTCACCGTTGATTCACAGCCTGCTAGCTGACACGGGTACCGGGACGGACCGGTTGGTCGAGGCCGGCTACGGCGCACTGGTCGCCGTCTACGGCAGCCAGGAGCATTCCCTGGGATTCGATACCCATGAGTTTGGCCGGTTTCAGATTGGCGACAATGATGACCTGGCGGCCGACCAGCGCTTCGGGACGATAGAAGCTGGCGATGCCGGCCACGATGATCCGGCGTTCACCCATATCCACTTCGAGCTTGAGCAGTTTTTTGGCCTTGGGAATGGCTTCGGCCTTGACGACCGTGCCGACCCGCAGGTCGATCTTGGCAAACTCGTCGATATCGACGGGCGGCCGCAAGGGCGGCGTCAACGCCTCGGAGGTCGCGTCGGAGAGCGACTCCTCGCCCGGCGCTTTCACCGCGATCCGCGGAAAAAGGCTCTTGCCCTTTCGCAGCTGGGTGTCCGCCTCCAGGCTTTTCCATTTGCCGATGCGTTCGAGAAGATAAAAGGGCGCGTCCGGATCGAGGCCGAGATGGCGCTGCATGTCCCGGGCCGTGTCCGGCATGACGGGGTAGATCAAACCCGCAATGATCCGCAGGCCCTCGAGCAGGTTGTAAATGACGCATTCGAGCTCCTTGCGCGTGCTTTGACGCTTGGCCAGCTCCCAGGGGGCGGATACGTCGATGCATTTGTTCAGCCGTCCGATGAAAGCCCAGACCGCTCCCAGCCCCTTGTGAAACTCAAACGCCTCCATGTTTTGCTCGAAGGCGGTGATCGCCCGGGCGGCATCCGCCTCCAGGTTGAGTTGCAGGGTCTTGTCGACGCCGGGGTCCAGTGGCGGGACGCGACCGTCGAAGTATTTGTGGGCCATGGCCAGAACCCGTGAGAAAAGATTGCCCAGATCGTTGGCCAGGTCGCTGTTGATGCGATGGACCAGAGCCTCTTCGGAAAAGCTGGAATCGAGCCCGAAGACCATGTCCCGCATCAGGAAAAAGCGGAAAGCGTCCAGCCCGTAGGTGGTCTTCATGGCCAGGGGCTCCACCACATTGCCGATGGTCTTGGACATCTTGGTCTGGTCGACATTCCAGTAGCCGTGCACATTGAGATGCCGGTAGACGGGGATATCGGCCGCCTTCAGCATGGTGGGCCAATAGATGCCGTGGGGTTTGAGGATGTCCTTGGCGACGATATGCTGGGCGACGGGCCAGAATTTGCGGTACCGCTCGCCGTCCGGGTAGCCCAGGGCCGAAACGTAGTTCAACAAGGCGTCGAACCATACGTAGGTCACGTAATCGGGGTCGAAGGGGAGGGTGATCCCCCACTGCAGCCGGCTTTTGGGGCGCGAGATGCAAAGGTCTTCGAGGGGGTCGCGCAGAAAGGCCAGGACTTCGTTGCGATAGCGCTCCGGGCGGATAAAGTCCGGATGCCGCTGAATGTGGTCGACCAGCCAGTCCTGGTAGCGGCCCATGCGGAAAAAATAATTCGACTCCTTGATGACCTCGGGCGCCCGGTCGTGGTCCGGGCATTTGCCGTCCACCAGTTCCCGTTCGGTGTAGAAGCGTTCGCAGCCAAAGCAGTAGAGGCCTTCATATTCGCTGAAATAGATATCGCCCTTGTCGTAGATTTTCTGAAGCACCTGCTCCACGACCGCGATGTGGGCCGGGTCCGTGGTGCGAATAAAGGCGTCGGGGCAAATGTTGAGCTCGGGCCAGAGGTCCCGGAACATCCCACTGATATGATCCACATAGGCCTTGGGCGTCATGCCGCTGTCCTTGGCCGCCTGAACGATTTTGTCGCCGTGCTCGTCGGTGCCGGTCAAAAAGAAGGTCTCGCCCCCCCGCATGGCGTGGAAGCGGCGGGCGACGTCGGCCACGACGGTCGTGTAGGCATGCCCCAGGTGGGGCTTGGCATTGACGTAATAAATCGGCGTGGTGATGTAAAAACGATCAGCCATTGGAATGATGGGTCTCCTTGACGATATCGTCGGGGTTGAGTTCGATTTCCTGCCCGCCTTCGGCGATGCGGACGACGAAGCGATTGGCGTGCAGGTTGTGGCGAATCACCTTGCCCCGGCCCTGGGTGGTCTGCACTTTTTTGCCGAGTTTGGGCAGATTGGCCTTGAGTTCCTTGTAGGTCTCGTACTCGTAGGTCAGGCAGCACATCAGCCGGCCGCATTGGCCGGATATCTTGGTCGGATTGAGGGACAACCCCTGTTCCTTGGCCATCCGAATCGAAACCGGCGAAAATTTTTCAATGAACTGGGAGCAGCAGATCTCCCTCCCGCAGCGCCCGAGGCCGCCGCACATCTTGGCCTGGTTGCGAATGCCGACCTGGCGCATTTCGATTTTGACGCCGATTTTTTTGACCAGCATTTTCACCAACTGGCGGAAATCGACCCGGCCGTCGGCGGTAAAGAAGAACGTGAGCTTGCTGGCGTCGAACGTGCTCTCCACCGCGAAGAGGTTCATTTTGAGCTTGAGCTGGCCGATGCACGCCAAGCAGTAGTTGTGGGCGAAATGCTCGGTATGGCGGTTTTTTTCCAGTTGGGCGAAATCCTTTTCGCTGGCGATGCGGTAGACTTTCTTGAGGGTTTTCTTCGAAGTCCCGTTCTCGCGCACCGCGGGCGCCACCGCCACGGTGCCCAGGCCCAGGCCCTGTTCCGTTTCCACGATGACGTGGTCGCCCATTTCCAGAACGTAGGCCCCGCAATCGAAATCATATACTTTTCCGGCGGGTTTGAACCGGATGCCAACAATTTTTTTCATTTTGCACGTGGTCCTTGAAGCGCTGCCAGTTGCAGCACGAGAGATTCCATGGTCAGCCGTGGATTGGCATTTTGCTGCAGCGCCTTGAGGGCGCGGTAAATCGCCTGCATGCCGTCGAGCCGGGCCTGCCGGTCGGCGCCAGCCACCGCCTGATGCAGCTCGCGGTCCAAATCCCGGTTGAGGACCTGTTCCGGCTGATCGGGGTATACAAGGAGGTCGCGGTACCAGCTGAGCAGCCAGGCCAGGGCGTCGGGCAACTGCGCTTTGCCCGCGGCCAGCTTTTCCGCCAGGGCCAGCATCACCGCCGTGGGCCGGTCCCCGAGACGGCTGATCTCGGCGGCCAGCCAGCGGCGCTTGGGAATCCAGCCCTCTTGTGCCATGGCCAGGGCGCGGGTGTAGCTGCCTCCCGCCAGAGCGCCGGCGGCTGCCGCGTCCGCGGCGCCAAGCCCCTCATTGTCCATGAGCAAGGCGGCCAGAACATCTTGATTCAGGGGGCTGAAGCGAATTTGCTGGCCCCGGGAAGCAATGGTCGGCAGCAGGTCGCTTACCTGCCGGGCCGTCAAGATCAAATGGGTGTTGTGCGGCGGTTCCTCCAACAGCTTGAGCAGGGCGTTGCCCGCCTCGGCGTTCATGCTGTGGGCCTCGGCGATCAGGACCACCCGCCGGCCCTGCTCGTGCGGTTTGACCGCCAGGCGCCGAATGAGATCGCGGATGGCGGCGATGCGGATCATGCCGCCGGAGGGCTCCAGGTGCAGGATGTCGGGGTGGTTGCCCGACCGGATGCGCCGGCAGTTGCGGCATTGTTCGCAGGGATTGACCCCGGGAGCCTCCGGCACGGCGCGGGAAGCCGGGTAGGGTTGGGGATCGAGGCAGTTGCAGGCCATGGCAAAGGTCATGGCCGTCATTTGTTTGCCGATGCCGTCGATGCCTGCAAAAATGAGGGCGTGCGGTATCCGTCCCTTGCGAAGCAGGGTGGTCAGCAGGGCGAGGGCCAGAGGCTGGCCCTGTATCAGGTCAAAACCGTGCACAAGTCTGAATTTCGCCCGACATCAATTGCCGAGGTCACGGTCGACCCGCTCGCGCAGCTCTTTACCGGATTTGAAAAAAGGCAGACGTTTGGGCTTGATCACGACCCGGTCGCCGGTTTTGGGGTTGCGGCCGGTGTAGCTCTTGTATTCCTTGATGAAAAAGCTGCACAACCCCCTGATTTCAACGCGCTCCCCCCGGGCCATGGCATCGGCCATGTGGTCGAAAAAGATCTGGACGACTTTGGCCGCTTCGGCCTTGGACATATTGGCTTCGGCCTTCAAGGCCGAGATGAGCTCCAACTTATTCATACTAGCTCCTCCGGATTGGGTCATGCTCTCTCCTAAATCACAAATAAACGAATGCAATTAAAAAGTCAAGGAGTTATGCGCTTCATTGTCCTCCGCAGGGCAATTCCAACGGTGAAAAACCGATCGTTTCGCGGCCGTCGTCGTTCTGCCGGCAGGCGCGCTGTGCGATCAGGTCACGCCGGGGACGAAGGGGTGCTGGCCGGCGGACGGGATGATCTCCACATCGTCCTTGTCCACCTCGACACTGGCGAACTGGCCCAGGGCTTCGATGTGAACGACCACCCGGTCGATGCCCCGATAGCGGTCGAAGACGCCGATGATGCCGGTAAACGGCCCGTTCACCACCATCACGCGGTCCCCCTTGCGGAAGCGCGACCCGGTTTGAATATCACTGCTGTGCGATACCATGATCTGCAGGGAGGCGATGGTTTCGTCCGGGACGGGGACCGGCACCTGCTTGTTGCCGAGCAGCCGCACGGCCCCCACCGTTTTGACGACGTCGATGTGGTGGTGGGGATGCAGATTGGATCGGACAAAAACGTAGCCCGGAAACAAGGGAACGTCGATCATCACCTTGCGGTCCCGTCGTTTGCTGCGGACCCGCACCTTGGGCAGAAAGACGTCGTGGGATTTCTTGATAAGACCGTCGTGGACGACGGTTTCGAAACGGCTGCGGGTATGCAGCGCATACCAGCGCCAGGTCAATTCATCGTGTTTCATGCGTAGGGGGGTACTCCTTGCTTTAAAACCGCGATCATTCCCGCACGCCGGATCGGTCCCGGGAGATGCCTTCATTGCAAACCGATGGCGCCCAATCCGTACAGGTGGAACAGGAACGAGATTTCGTCGTCCTCTTCGTCACTCTCGTAACGGATGTCCAGCGCCCAGCACTGGGCTTCATAGAGCAGTCCCAGAATGGTTTCGATGCGCTCGCTTTCCTCGAAGTCATATTCGTTGCTGGCATAGGCCGTCAAGTGGAAGGGCAGTTTGAGGCGCAGGCTGGCGAAGAGCGATTCGATGTTGTTGTCGAATCTTTCCGTCTGGTTGAAACGGAAGCCTTCCTCGGAATAACGGTATTCCAGACGCAGTTCGTCACCGCGGGGGGAGTTGAGGATGGCGTAGAGGTTGCGCGACACCAATTGGCTGTCGTAGACATCGTATTCCGCATCCGCTTTCAGCCGCAGGTAGGAGGTCGGGAAATATTCGAGTTCACCGCGGATGGGGGAAAAGGGGCGCCGGCGCTCGGGATCCAGACGCTTGAGGGGGTCGTCCTCCCGGGCCTCGCGAATGTCGTAACTCTGCTCCAGCTTGACCCGCAGGAAGTCGTTGTAGCGGGCGGTCGGGGGGGCATCGGCGTCACCATCTTCCGGTTCTGCTGCCAGGGTTTTGGACGTCAGGGTGTTGGTAAGGGAATAGGTGATCCGGTTGGCGGCGTCGATGCGGTTGATGCCGTCGTCCAAGGCGGTCGACCTCCTGAGGTCTTCCAGAATGATTTGGCCGTCTTGGGTTTGTTGGTAAAAGGCGGGATGCTCGTCCTGGTCCTCCTCGGGGATGTATTCATAGACCACCCGCGGCAGGATGGTGTGCCGCACGGCCTGCCAGTCCCCCCGCTCCAGGGGGAACACCTTGGAAAACTCGGAGGAGACATCCAGTTTCAGGTCGTAGAGGGTCCGGTAGGTGCCCTTGTCCTTGTCGGCCTCTTCCCCGGCGTAGTCCTGGAATTCTTGCACGAACCAGGCGGTCTGGCGCAGGCCGGCCGAGGGCTCCACATAGAGCACGTCGCCCAGGCGGAAGGGCAAGGTGACCCGGGGGTGCACATCGATGCGCGCGGAACGGGTGTTGTCCTCGCTGTAGAAATAGGTCCACTCGGTCTCCATATTGAATAAGAGCGGGGTCGCTCCAATTGGCTGGCGCAGGGCGTCGAAGCGGATCAGGGGCAGATTCTGGAGTTGGGTATCCAGTTTGGGCAGCGGGCTGGCGGCTTCGATATCGTCGGTCCAGCGCCGGGTGGTGTCGTCCAGCCAGACGATGCCGCCGTTCAGGCTGAAGGCGTCCCAGTGGCGGGTGAGGATGCCCTGGTTGGTGCGCACGGGGTCGTTGTAGTCGTCCAGGTCGCGGCCGAAGGTGTCCCGGAAATAGTCCCGGGTTTCGTCGAAACCGCTGTAGCCGCTGTCGAACTCGGTGAGGTAGTCCTGGTCGCTGACGATGTCCAGGTCGATCCGCCCGGTGAAGCCGAAGGGCAGCCCCTGGTCGTGCTTCATCCGTATCCAGTAGCGGTCCTCGTTGGGCCGCAGGTAGTTGTCGCCGGTATAGCCCCAGTCGTCGCTGTTCTGGCCGCCGTCGTCCACTTCCTGGTCGCGCAGATAGTCGGCCATGAACGTGCCCCGGCTGCGGGGATCCAGGATATAGCGGTATTCCAGGCTGTTTTTAAGACCCCGTTCGCTCAGGTAGTGGGGGGCGTAGGTCAAGTCCGACTGTTCGTTGATGGCCCAGAAAAAAGGCTGTACATAAAAGGTGCCCTTGCGGCCCGAGGTCCCGAATTGCGGGGGCAGGAGGCCGGTCTGCCGCTCCCGTTTGGCCGGAAAGACGAAAAGGGGGGTGTAGAGCACGGGCACCTGGCGGGCCCACAGGGCCGCATGGCGCACCACGCCGTAGCCCTCGAGGGTCACCTCCAGATTGCGGCCGGTGATTTTCCAGGCCGGGGCCGGCCCGTCGCAGCTCGAAATGCTCACCTGCTCGGCGGCATAGGTGTTCTCCCCCAGCTTCTCGATTTTGGCGCCGCGGATATAAAAATGGTTTTCCTCCAGAAAGACGGTGCCCTGGGTGACCGTGCCGACCTGGTCCTGGAGGTTGATCTCGACGCGATCCCCGATCAGGATGTCCTTGCCGCTGACCAGCACCACGTGGCCCCTGGCCGCGGCATCCATGGTGCGGTGGTCGAAGCGCACCTGGTCGGCCGTCAGGCGCACGGGGCCGCGGCTGATGCGCACGTTGCCTTCGGCCACGTAGCGGCGGGCCCGGTCGTCGTAGCTGATCGAGTCGGCGGCGATATGCCAGGGCTCGTTGGGGTCGGCCTCCCCGGCCAGGGCGTCCGCATCGACCCCCCTGGCCTCGGGCGCCAGGCCGCCCACGATCAGGAGCATCACCATGATCCCAAGGCATCGGGCCCACCCGTGCGCAAAAGACCACCGGCGACGGGCGGGGGGGGCAGCTAGTGACATTCCATCAGGCCTATGCAATCGAGGATGGTTAACCGCAATGGCAGAGCAACGCGGCGACATGCCGCCCGCGGGAAAGGGGGTTCGAACACCGTTGGTCTGCCGCAACTGTCTTTCCAGGCCGTATGCACAACCTGTTAACCGGCTTCTATAACCCGAAGGGCAGGGGCAAAGTCAACTCTCCTTTTGGGGAGCGGGGCCTTACGTCTTGCACCGCCGGCGGTTTTTCGATATAGGTGGAAACCCTTGTTGATTCCGAAGAAATTAAGACAGATATGAATATTCTGCTCACCAATGACGATGGTATTTTCGCTCCCGGCCTGCAGGTCCTGCACGCGCGCCTGGCATCCCGTCACGACGTGGTGGTGGTGGCCCCCGACCAGGAGCGCAGCGCCGTGGGCCACGGGATCACCCTCCACCATCCCCTGCGCGCTTTCCAGGTGACGCTCAATGCCCATTTCAAGGGCTTTGCCGTCAGCGGGACGCCGGCCGACTGCATCAAGCTGGGCATTTACGATCTGCTGGCGCAACGGCCCGATCTGGTCGTGGCCGGCATCAACCCCGGGGCCAACGTGGGGGTCAACGTGAATTATTCCGGCACGGTGGCCGCCGCCAAGGAGGCGGCCCTCTACGGACTGCCGGCGATTGCCGTGTCGGTCCAGGGGCGCGAGGTGGTCAACTACGAGGACGTGGCGGCCTTCACCGCGGACCTGGCGCAAACGGTCCACCGTCAGGGCCTGCCCCGGGGGACCTTCCTCAATGTCAATATCCCCAATCTTCCCTTCAGCGAAATTGCCGGCACCGTGGTCAGCCGCCAGAGCACCCGTCTTCTGCGAGACCGGTTCGAGAAACGCACCGACCCCCGCAACCAGGCCTACTACTGGTCGGGCAGCGACCCCCAGGTGTTCGACGACGATCCGCAGGTCGACGGGGCCGCGCTGCAGGGCAATCGGATTTCCATCACCCCCATCAAATGCGACATGACCGATTACGAGACCCTGGAAGACCTGCGGCACTGGCGCCTGGCACAGGATGGTCCTCCGCGGGGGTCCGCAACGGATAATGATCGCAAGAGACGAGCGTCGTCGTGAAAAAAATCTTTGTCGAAGCCCTCACCCCGGGCGATGTCATCGAGGATGAGTTCGCCCTGGCGGAAAAAGCCGTACTGCAGAAACGCGACGGCAACCAGTACCTGAATGTGGTCCTGGCGGATCGCACCGGCCACATCAAGGGCGTGGTCTGGGACAACGTCCAGGCGATTGCCGCGGCCGCCGCGGCCGGCGATTTCGTCCGGGTCAGCGGCAGTGTCTCGGAATACCGCGGTACCCCGCAACTGGTGATCAAGGCCATGACGGCCATCGGCGCCGAGGCGGTGGATCCGGAAGACTTCCTGCCGGCCACCGCGCTGGACGTCGACCAGCTCTTCGAACGGCTGGTCAAGTTGAGCCGAACGTTTACGACACCCTGGCTGAGCCGGCTGTTCGAGGCTTTTTGGCAGGACGAGGCCTTTGTGGCCGGCTTCAAGAAGGCGCCGGCGGCCAAGCGCATGCACCATGCCTACATCGGCGGTCTTCTGGTGCACTGCCTGTCCATGGCGCTTTTGGCGGACAAGATCGCCGCCCACTACAACGGGCTGGATCGCGACCTGCTGATCGCCGGGGCCATTTTGCACGACATCGGCAAGCTGCGGGAATTCGACTATGCCACGGCCATCGATTATTCGGTTGAGGGGCGTCTGCTGAGCCACATCGTGATCGGGCTGGAAATGCTCGACGCGAAACTGCGCCGGATCCCGGATGTGCCGCGCGAGGGCGCCAATCTCCTGAAGCACATGATCGTGAGCCACCACGGCGACCCGGCCTTCGGGGCCCTGGAGCCGCCCAAAACCATCGAGGCCGTGGTGCTGCATTATATCGACGACCTGGATTCCAAGGTCAATGCCGTGCGCGAGTTCATGGCCAAGGAAGACCCCTCCCAGACCTGGACGTCCTTCCACCGGGTGCTGGGGCGGCATTTTTACATGGGCGGCGGGGATGCGTCCTCCGAGGAGGGATGATGCCGGCACATCTCCGGACGGCCCGGGATCCAGGACCGATGTTCATCACGCTCGAAGGGATTGAGGGCTCCGGGAAGACCACGGCCCTCGCCGGACTGATCGCTTTTCTGGAACAGCGCGGCCATGCGTGCACGGTCACCCGGGAGCCGGGCGGCACACCCTTCGGACGCCGCCTGCGCGCCATCCTGCTGGATCCGGACAGTCACGATCTCGATCCCCGGGCCGAATGCCTGCTCTATTGCGCGGACCGGGTGCAGCACGTGCACGCGGTCCTCCAGCCGGCCCTGACAGCGGGGCGGACCGTGGTCTGCGACCGCTACCTGGATGCCACCCTGGCCTACCAGGGCGGGGCGCGGGGGCTCGGCATGGACCTGATCCGCGAGATGCACCGGCTGGTGCTGCCGCCTCTGGTGCCCGATGTGACCTTTCTCTTTGACCTGGACCCCGGCATCGGGCTGGCCCGCGCCCGGGCGGCGCTGGCGGATGGTCGGCGCCGGCGGCGCGAAGCGCGCTTCGAAGACGAGGACCTGGCCTTTCACGAAGCGGTGCGCCGCAACTACCTGGACCTGGCGCGGGCGGAGCCCGAACGCTTTGTGTTGATCGACGCGGCCCTGCCTCCGGAGGATGTCCTGGGCCAGATGCGGGCGGCCATGGCCGCCCGTTTACCGGCCGCCCCCGGCGAAGATCCTCCGAAGGCCGCGGCCCCGGCTGCCGCCGAAAGGCTGAAACGCAGACCATGACCCATACGCTCATCGACCAGATCGGCAACACCCCCCTGGTGGAAATCCGGCACCTGAACCCCAATCCGGCGGTGCGCGTACTGGCCAAGCTGGAGTACATGAACCCCGGCGGGTCGATCAAGGACCGCGCCGCCCTCTACATGATCGAGGCGGGTGAGAAAAGCGGGGAGCTCACGTCGCAGAAGACCGTCATCGAAGCCACCAGCGGCAATACGGGTATCGGGCTGGCCCTGGTCTGCGCGGTCAAGGGGTATCGGCTGCTGCTGGCCATGTCCGAATCGGCCAGCGTCGAGCGCCAGAAGATCCTGCGGGCCCGTGGGGCGGACATTCTTCTGACCCCCGGGCATCTGGGCACGGACGGCGCCATCGAAGAAGTCTATCGGCGGGTGCGGGAGAATCCGGACACCTATTTCATGACGGACCAGTTCAACAACCCGGCCAACGTCCTGGCCCACAAGGAGGGCACGGCCCGCGAGATCTGGCAACAAACCGACGGCCAGGTGAGCCATCTGGTGGCGGCCCTCGGCACGTGCGGCACCGTCATGGGCTTGTCCGTGGGGCTCAAGGCCTTCAATCCCGCGATCCGCATCATCGCCGTCGAGCCTTACATGGGCCACAAGCTTCAGGGATTGAAAAATCTGAAGGAATCCTACTGCCCGGAGATCTTCGACAAACAGCAACTGGACGAAAAGGTCAACATCGACGATGCGGAAGCCTTCGAAACCACCCGCCGCCTGGCGCGCCGGGAGGGTCTTTTCGTCGGCATGAGCAGCGGTGCCGCCATGGCGGTGGCGCTGCGCAAGGCGCGCACCTTGAAAACGGGCACCATCGTGGTGATCCTGCCCGACGGCGGCGACCGCTATCTGAGCACTCCCCTCTTCGATGCCCCCGAAAAGGCGGATATCCAGCTCTTCGATACCATGCAACGCCGGAAGCGGGCTCTGGAGACCCTGCAACCGGGCAAGGTCACCATTTACTCCTGCGGCCCGACGGCTTACGCCCGTCTCCATCTGGGCCAGTGCCGGCGCTATGTCTTTGCCGATCTGCTGAGCCGCTACCTGCGGTTTCGGGGATACGAGGTGCGCCATCTGGTCAATATCACCGATTTGGACGACCGGACGATCAAGGGCTCCGAAAAAGCCGGTGAGGGTATCGAGACCTTTACCCGCCGGTACATCGACGGTTACATGGAAGACATGGCCTATCTGCACATTCAACCGGCGGATCAGTACCCGCTGGCCAGCGAACATGTGGACGACATGGTGCAGCTGGCCCGCAAGCTCGTGCAGAAGGGCTTTGCCTATGAAAAGCTGCGGTCGCTCTATTTCGACATCTCCCGCCTTCAGGCCTACGGCCGCCTTTCGGGAATCGACCTGGACAAGATCCGCCTGGGGCACACGGTGGATCTGGATGATTATGAAAAGGACAATCCACGGGATTTCACGCTTCTCAAGCGCGCCCGTCTCTCGGAATTGAAGCGGGGCCTTTTTACCAAGACCGAATGGGGCAACGTGCGCCCGTCCTGGCACATCCAGTGTGTGGCCATGGCCACCAAATACCTCGGCGAAACCATCGATATTCACACCGGCGGCCGTGAGCTGGTCTTTCCGCATCACGAAAACGAGATTGCCATCGCCGCGGCCGCCAACGGCAAACCGCTGGCCAACACCTGGCTGCATTGCGAGGGGGTGCGCCTGGAGGATTGCCAGGGCGCCGACGGCGAAGCATGGCTGACGCTGGAAGATCTGGCCCGGGAGGGGTTCTCGGGGCGAACGGTGCGCTTCTGGTTGTTGGGGACGCACTACCGCAAGACCGCCACCTTTTCCAGGGACCGGCTCGTGCACGCCGACCAGTCCCTGCGGCGGTTGGATACCTGCATCCATAAGCTGCAGCAGGTGCGTGAGGGGGAGGGCTATCCCGAATGCAACCAACTGCTTTACGATATCCGAAACGGCCTCACCCAGGCCATGGACGACGACCTTAACGTTTCCGCCGCCCTGGCGGCCGTATTTTCCATCGTGCGGCGCATCAATCGGCTCAACCAGGCCGGCCGCCTCAGCCGGGAGGACGCCGCGCAGCTGATCGACGGATTCCGCCAGGTGGACCGGGTCCTGGCGATCTTCGATTTCAAACCGCCGGCACCGGACGAGGATTCCGCGGCGCTGATCGCCGCCCGCCAGGCCGCACGGGCGGCGCGGGACTGGGACACCGCCGACCGCCTCCGCGAAGAGCTGCGGGCGCGGGGCGTTACAGTGGAGGACCCCAAGCGATGAAAACCGTCTATTTCCCCTTTACGGTCATCGATCCCCGACAGGCCGAACGCCTGGCGGCGGTTTGGGGCCCTGTGACCCTGCTCCAGCCGTCGGAGGATACGGTGCTTCCCGAGCTCCGCCGTTTCCAGGAGGCCGGCACCATCGATCTCCTGGTGCCTTCCGAGCCCCCCGGGGAGGGCGGCCTGCAGGCAGCACTGGAGGCCTTTGAGCAATGGGCCGCCCAGCACGTCGGCAGTGACCGGGGGATCCTGCTGGAACTGGCCCGCGCCTTTCCCCTGTTTGACAGCCGATTTCCGGCCCAGTTGGCCTCCGATATCCGACAGGGCGGCCGGAGACCGGAAGCAACCCGGACAACCGCGGGGCGCTCCGCCCTGTTCGAAGCGCAGCTCTTTCTCGCCTTGGCCCAGAAGTTCGACCGCCAGCAGGTTGAGCTGGCACGCGATATCGAGGCCCTGGCGGCAGAGGAACAAAAGATGCTGGCCCTGCTCAAGGGCGATGAGGTCCTTGCGGAGAGGTTGACGGAAGCGAGCGGGGCCGCACCGCCGGCCGGCGCAACGGCCATGCTCGATTTGCGGCTGAGAGCCTGGGCCCGGGTCATGGCGGCCGCCCGGGACCGGGCCAAGAACAGCGGTTGGCCGGAGAACGAGATCCTTTTTGTAACCGACGCTGCGGATCTGCCCGCGCATCTGGAGGAGCGGTTCCCGGAAATGGTCTACCGCCTGCGGTCCGGGGCGACGACCGGGAAAAAGCAATTTCACGGAGACCTGGCCGCGTTACCGGCCTGGCTGATCGGAGCCGATGGCGCCATCGGTGCCGCAGTGGCGCGGCGGGCCCGGGAAGCCGGCTGCGATCTCATTGAAATCCCCGGTGCCGCCCCCCCGGACTTCCTCGAGCACCTGGCCGGTGGTCGTTCAGGTCCGCAATTCCCCGCATCCCCGGGAACGTCGGCGGCCACCACCTGGATCGGCTATCACCCCCGCCTCGACCACACTAGGGGAGACGCCTGCGGTGCAGGTTCAAAGCAATCGTAAGTAATTGAAATAATTGTTTTAAAAAAATTTCCCAGAAGCTCTGCGAAGGCGCTGAAAAATTCTTCGCAAGGCTTGACGTCCCCCTGCAATTGGTATAAGAGCTTCGACGATATCGATACCAACGGCGCGGGAGCGCCCTATGCGATGATCCTTGAAAGGAGGCTTTTAGATGGCTTTTAACCCTATTGTTGATGAGGACAAATGCGAAGGCTGCGAAGAATGCGTAGACGTCTGCCCGGTGGAAGTGTTCGAGATGCAGGACGGCAAGTCGGTTGCGGTCAACGCTGAAGAATGCCTGGGCTGCGAAAGCTGCGTGGAAGTCTGCGAAGCCGACGCCATCACCGTCGAAGAAACCTAAGACGAACCAAGCCGGTCTTCAAGCCCCGCTTCCCATGGGAAGCGGGGCTTTTTTCGGATCGGACCCTTCGCCGGTTCGATCCGGAGGGAGAAGCAGGGACGACAAAGAGCCCCTGTGAAGCGCTGATCGCGCTCCGCAGGGGCTCTTGTTTGTGGTTAAAGCCGGGTTAGGCTCAGTTCATGGGAACCAGCTCGACCCGGCGGTTCTTGGCCCGGTTCTCGTCCGAGTCGTTGGGGAAGCGGGGTCTTTCTTCTCCATAGCCGCGGGACGTCAGGCGGTCGGCAGCGATTCCTTGGCTGACCAGATATTCCTTGACGGACTGGGCGCGTCTCCTTGAAAGATCCATGTTATAGGCATCCGTTCCGATGTCATCGGTGTGGCCCTGGACTTCCACGCGGATTTGCGGGTTTTCGCGCAGGATCCGAATGTCGTTTTGCAGAATTTCTTTGGATTCGGGCCGCAGGACAGCCGAGTCGAATTCAAAGGTCACGCCGCTCAGGATCCAGGAGATCTTGGGCTGGGGAGCCGGCAGCGGTTCCGGTTTGGGCGCGGGCTTGGCCGGGGCTTGCTCCAGGAAGACTTCCTTCACGAAGGCGGCCATGGCGTCCGCCGAGGCCAGTTCGTCGGCCGAAGTGGCGGAACCGCAGGCGCTCGCCGCCGCCATGTCGCTCATCAGCTTGCGGCCGGCGTCGTCATTGCCCACGAAGACGGTATAAAGGCACAGGCGGTCGCCGAACTGCTCCACCAGATTGTTGGCCGCGTCGAGGGCCTTGGGCGTGGTGGTGGTGTTTTCCTTGCCGTCCCCGAACACGATAACGGCAATGTCACCGCTGGTCCCGGCCAGCGCATCACCGGCCTGGGCCAGACCCAATCCCATGGGCGTGGTGCCGCCGGGGCTCGAAATGCGCCCCATCCCTTCGGACAGACCTTCCTGGGTATAAGCGGTGGGCCCATAGACCGTCACGGTGGGGTTCTTGGTGACGTTGGGGGAAAGGCCGAAGGCCGTCACCGCCCCCTGGATGTCGAGGGGGGGCATGGTCAGGTTCATCCGCTCGACCAGATCCTTGGCCACGGCAAATTTGGAATGGCCGGTGTTCAACTGCCCCTTGTAGGGTTCGCCCATGGAGGACGAGCCATCGAAAACCACCACAAAATGATCGGGTTTGGCCACATAGTCGCCGCCGATATCCTGTGGGGTAAAGGGCGCCATGGGCTGGGGGGCTGTGGCGCAGGCCGCCAGCAGCAGGGCCAGGGTTATCAACAGACCGCCTCCAACAAGTGTTTTTTTCATAACCTCACCTCGTCTTATAATGGGTTTGCGTTGGGAAGACCGGTCGGGCGTCTTCGCTCCGTATGCAATGCTGTACTCCGGTGGTAGCAATGCCGTTTATATTGAGGCATCCGTCGGCTCCCGGTGCCGGCCAGGCACCCTTCGACCTTCGGCGTCGCCGTTGTTGGAATCGGGAATGCGTCCTGCTGTATCTTGCCCCTGGCGGTGAACTTCTAGATCGGATCGCGGCATAAGGTTCGCGTATGACTTGTCTAGCAGCTTCAATGAAAACAATAATGACGGCCCTACCCTTGTCAAGCCGCGTTCGCCAACGTTTCGGGGCGGTAAGGGACCGAACGAATGCCTTATTTCACTTTTGCGAATGATTCCGATTAGTAAACTTATGAAGGCCTTGTCGGCAATTCTGCCGGGGCCTTCGCGGGACCGCAGGCGGGCCGCTGGGGACGCGCCCCGGTAGGGGGCCCGCCCTTGTGCCCCCGCGTCCCCGCGCAGGGTTGGGGAGCCGACCGGAAGCGCGGAAACCCGCTGCCCCGGAGCGGTTCACGGCTTGCCCGGTCCGGTTTAATATGGTAGGTAATGCCGCCATGAAACAGTATGTTATCGATGAATTGAAAGCGGATGAGCGACAAGCGGTGGCGGCCCACCTGGAACGCCATGCCCAGTCTTCCGGTGTCGATGGGTTGTATTGGCTGCCGGTGGACGAGGCCTTGCTGACGCCCGAACAACAGGCCCATCAAGACTGCAAGCCGTTTGCCTTTGCCCTCGAGCTGCTGCCCGACCGTCTGGTATGCGAGCTGCTGGTGCGCACGCGCAGCCGTGTGCGCTGCAGTTGTATCGCCTATGCCACCCCTGAACAGCGAACCTGGTTGATGGACACCATCGACGCCCTTTTCGAAACGCTGGGTGTCAAGGTTTGACGGCGGAATCCATGCTTAAAATCATCCCCCTCGGCGGTCTGGGTGAAATCGGCCTGAACATGATGGTGTTCGAATACCGGCACACCCTTTTCGTTGTGGACTGCGGTCTCATGTTCCCCGAGGATTACATGCTGGGGGTCGACTTTGTGATTCCCGACATGGAATACGTGCGGGCCCACAAGCACAAGGTGGCCGCCATCGTACTGACCCATGCCCACGAAGATCATATCGGCGCCTTGCCCTTTCTGCTGCGCATCGTCAATGCCCCGGTATTCGGAACCCCCTTTACGCTGGGCGTGGTCCGCAACAAGTTGGAAGAGTTCGGCCTGGCCCATTCGGCCCGTCTTCACGAGATCGAGGCCGGCGGACGGATCAAACTGGGCGACTTTCAGCTCGAGTTCATCCGGGTGCGCCACAGTGTCGTGGACGGGGTCGGTCTGGCCATCGAAACCCCGTTGGGGGTGATCATCCATACGGGGGATTTCAAAATCAGCCACAGCAACCGCGACGGCATGGCCACCGATGTGAACCGTTTCGCCGTCTACGGCCAGAAAGGGACGCTGGCCCTGCTTTCCGATTCCACCAACGTGGAAAAAGAGGGCTACACCATATCGGCCGAGACCATCGGGGCCTCCCTGGCGCGGGTTACCGAAGGCCGCAAGGGACGCATCATCATCGCGCTTTTCGCTTCGAACATCACCCGCATCCAGCAGATCGTCACCATCGCCGAAGCCCGTGGAAAGAAGATCGTTTTCAACGGAAGAAGCATCGAAAATTCGGTCAGGCTGGCCAAGGAGCTGGGGCACCTTAATATTCCCCCCGGCATGGAAATCGAGATCGACGATATCGGGTACTATCCCGACGACGAAATCATCCTCGTCACCACCGGCAGCCAGGGCGAGCCCATGTCGGTGCTGGCCCGCATGGCCACCGGGACCCACAAGCATATCAAAATCCGCAAGGAAGACACCATCGTTCTGTCCTCCAAGTTCATTCCCGGCAACGAACGGGCGATCGCCAATATCATCAACCGCCTCTACCGGCTGGGGGCCGATGTGATCTATGAAAAGATTTCGGAAATCCACGTGTCCGGGCATGCCTTTCGGGAAGAGCTCAAATTGATGATCAACCTGACCAAACCCAGGTTTTTCATTCCGATACACGGGGAATACCGTCACCTCACCCTGCACGCCCGCCTGGCGCAGGAGGTCGGCATCCCACCGGAACGCGTGCTCCTGGCCGAAAACGGTCAGGTCATCGAATTTGACGGCCGAACCGGCCGCATTCGCGACAAGCTGGGGACCGGCCGTGTGCTGATCGACGGCAAGGGAGTGGGGGACGTGGGGCGCAGTGTGCTCAAGGAGCGGCGCAATCTCTCCGAACACGGCCTTGTGGTGGTGGTCATGGCCCTGGACGAAGATACGGGCACGGTGGTCTACGGCCCGGAGATCGTCTCCCGGGGGTTTGTGTTCGAGCTGGAAACGGGCCATCTGCTGGACGATGCCGTGTGCGTGGTGCTGGAAGTCGTGGAAGACATCGGACCGGAGACGCACAATCGGGTGGCCCGCATCCGCTCCCGTTTGCAAACCGTTTTGAAACAGTACTTTTTCTTCACCATTGCGCGGCGTCCGGTGATCGTCCCGGTCATCATCGAGGTCTGATCCCGGCACCGCAGGACCGAACACCCAAGGAGACGTCGCCTCCTCCCAGACCGCCGAGTCCTGTCAAAGGGCGGCCGGGCCGGAGGGCGATGGATCGACGATGCGCAAGGAAATCATCGGTATACTGCTCTTCTTTTTGCTGGTCTTCATCCTGGTCAGTCTGGTGTCCTATCATCCCCAGGACCCGTCCTTCAACAACGCCGCCTCCGGCAGCCACATCGAAAATCTTTTCGGCCTCGTGGGCGCCTATCTGTCCGACGGTCTGATCGGCCTGTTCGGCCTGGGGGCGTTCTGGGTGCCGCTCATGCTGCTGTTCATGAGCATCCAGTTCTTCACCAGCCGCCCCCCCCTGGCTTTTGGTCTGACCCTGGCGGGCGGGGTTCTGCTGACCCTGTCCACCGGCGCCCTGCTGGCGGTGCAACAGGATGTCTACGTGCTCTTCGGCAACCGCTTTTCATCCGGGGGCTGGATCGGCGTGCACCTCAAAGACGGTTTGATCCGCTACACCAATCCCACCGGGGGCGGCCTCATATTGGTCATTTGGTGGCTGATCGGTTTTATTCTGATGACCGGTTTCTCGCTGTTGGCCTTCGGCGCCCGATGCCGGGCCGCGGTGCTGAAGCTGTCCGATCGGGTCCAGACCGTCTACCTCAAGCACAAGGAGCGCCGCACCAAGGCGGTCAAACGCCAGAGCCGCTTGAAGCAGCCAACGACGCCCGAGGCGCCCGAAATCAAAATCAAAGCCCCCAAGCCCAAGGCCCTCAAACCGGCCCCGGCACCCAAGCAGGAAGTCTTCGCCTTCATGAAAACCGAGGGCGGCTTCCAGCTGCCGCCGGTCAGCTTCCTGGAAGAGCCCGAGCACACGCCCGTTTCGGCGGACGACGACAATCTGCGCATGCTCTCCAAGCTGCTGGAAAAGAAGCTCGAAGACTTCAACGTCCACGGGCACGTGGAAGCCGTGTCGCCCGGCCCGGTCATCACCACCTTCGAGTATGCCCCGGCGGCCGGGGTCAAGATCAACAAGATCGCCAATCTGGCCGACGACCTGGCCCTGGCCCTGCGGGCCACCAGTGTGCGCATCGTGGCGCCCATTCCCGGCAAAGCGGTGATCGGCATCGAAATTCCCAACCAGGAACGGGAAACGGTGCGCTTTCGGGAAGTGGTCGTCTCAACGGCTTTTGACAAGTCGCGTTCCAAGCTGACGCTCTGTCTGGGAAAAGACATTATCGGCAACCCCGTGGTGGCCGAACTGGAGAAAATGCCGCACCTCTTGATTGCGGGTGCCACGGGCGCCGGCAAGAGCGTCGCCCTCAACACCATGATCTGCAGCTTTCTCTACAAGGCCACGCCGGAAGAGGTGAAGATGATCATGGTGGATCCCAAGCGCATCGAATTGACCATGTATGACGGGATTCCCCATCTCATCACGCCGGTGGTCACGGACGTGAAGAAGGCCACCAACGCGCTCTTCTGGGCGGTGCGCGAGATGGAGCGACGCTACGAACTGCTTTCCGAGCAGCGGGTGCGCAACATCGCCCAGTACAATCAGAAGATCGCCAAGATCAAACAGCCGGAGGGCGACGCACCGCCCCCCGCAAAACTGCCCCTGATCGTGATCATCATTGACGAGCTGGCCGACCTCATGATGGTGGCCTCCCGGGATGTCGAAGTGGCCCTGACCCGCCTGGCGCAGATGGCCCGCGCGGCCGGTATCCACCTGATTCTGGCCACCCAGCGGCCTTCGGTGGACGTGCTGACCGGCATCATCAAGGCCAATTTCCCCACCCGCCTGAGCTTTCAGGTATCCTCCAAGACCGATTCCCGCACCATCCTGGACACCAACGGTGCCGAAACCCTGCTCGGCAAAGGTGACATGCTCCTGATGCCTCCCGGGACGGGGAAGCTGCAACGCATTCACGGGGCCTATATCAGCGAAACCGAGCTCGGTCAGGTGACCGAGTTTCTCAAGGCCCAGGGGGAACCCGAGTACAACGAAGCAGTGACCGCCGCGGCCCCGGCGGCGGCCGACGACGGGGGGGAGACCGAATACGACGAACGCTATGACGATGCCGTGGCGCTCGTCACCCAGAACGGACAGGCGTCCATTTCCATGGTCCAGCGCCACTTGCGCATCGGCTACAACCGGGCCGCGCGCATCATCGAGGCCATGGAGCGGGAGGGCATCATCGGTCCGGCGGACGGCGCCAAGCCGCGGGAGGTGTTGGTGCGCAACTACGAAGACATGAAGTAGTGCCCGTCCAGAAAGGGCATCTTTTGGCCCCTGGCGGCGTTCTCGCCTCCGGTCGGTCCTCGGCGTAGCCGGGCTACGCCTGCGGGCGCCCGTCGGCTGCGGCCTTGCCAGGAACCAAAATCTAC
>CAYMQN010000007.1:17730-43335 GCA_964392545.1 uncultured Desulfobacteraceae bacterium | reverse complement strand
CGGCATCGTCAACGTTTCGGCCAAGGACCTGGCCACCGGCAAGGAGCAGTCCATCAAGATCACGGCCTCCAGCGGCCTCTCCCAGGAGGAAATCGAGGCCGCCGTCAAGGAAGCCGAACTGCATGCCGAAGACGACCGTAAGCGCAAGGAGCTTGTGGAGGCGCGCAACCAGGCCGATTCCTTGATTTATTCCACCGAAAAGTCCATCAAGGATCTCGGAGACAAGGTGGACGAAGCCACCAAAAAGCAAGCCGAGGACGCCATCGAGCCCCTGCGCAAGGCCATGGAAGGCGATGATCCGGAGGAAATCCGACGTCTCAGTGAAGCCCTGACCCAAGCCTCTCACAAACTGGCCGAAGCCATGTATCAGCAGGCTTCTTCCCAGGAAAGTGCCGGCGGCGAAACCGGGCCGGAAGGCGGCGCTCAGCAGCAGGATGACGTGGTGGACGCGGATTTCGAAGAAGTCAAGGACGACGAAAAGAAACCATAGCCCGCCGGGCTAGCGATATAGCGCCGACGCCCCGCAGCACCATGCTGCGGGGCGTTTTTTATGGCGTGGCAAAAACCTTTTGCAGCAAATCCGTAACCCTGGCCGCCGGGTCGCTGCGGATGGCGGCTTCTTCCTGCGCCACCAGGGTGAACAGGCCTTCCAGGGCCTGGTCCGTGACATAGTCGTCCAGGTCCACCAGCCATTCCGACAAAAAGGGAATCGCCTCCGCCCCGGATTGCAGACTATGGTACTGCTGGGTGACACCTACGTTTTGCATGGCCTCGTGCACCAAGGGCTTGAACGCCGCCGTCAGTTCATCGCTGGTCTTGTCCTTGAAATACAGCGTGGCCTCGTTGTCGCGACCGTTCAGAATGCGTTTGGCATCGTCGAATTGCATTTGTTGGATGGCGTCCCAGAAGATGGACTGGGCTTCGGGCGCCGCCTTCTCGGCCGCCCGGTTCATGCTGAGCACGAAGGCGTCCACCTGGTCGCCCATGCCGGCGGCCCGCATCAGGCTTTCGGTTTTGGCAATGGATTCCGGCAGGGGAATCTTGATAGCGGGCCGGCCGTAATAGCCGTTTTCCTGCCCGGCCAGTTGCACCGCCTGCTTCGTGCCGACCTCCAGGGCTTCTTTAAGGCCGTCGACCACCTCGGCATTGCTGAGCTGGCTGCCGCCGTTAAAGGAATTCACGGATTTCTGAAGGACGTCCTTCCAGCCGCCGGCGGCATTGGACGCCGCACCGACGCCGATCAGAACACATACGAGGATACGCCAATAAAGCCGTTTCATGGGTCTATTCCTTGTCTGGGTTAATGGTCTGAAGGTTTTCGGCCTCCGCTTCCCCCCTGCCGGCCTCGGCCATCTGCGAAGACGCGGCGACCCGGGCCGTGAGCGTTGTCGTATTCCATGAGGATGTCTGCCGAAATGGGCGCTCCCGATGGGCGCATGGCGTCCGGCCGCAAATCGGGCAGTCTTCCTTGCCGCAGGGGTCCATGTGCACCAGCACGCTTTCAGCACCGGGCACTTCCGCCAAAATGGCCTGCTCCAGCGCATCCGCCTCATGGTGGGCCTCTTCCAGGGGCATATCGCGGGGCAGAATCAGGTGAAGGTCCACATGGACCCGCGTGCCGGCGTTCCAGGCCCGCAGCTTGTGGATATCGATCCAGCTGGGTTGGCGGTGGGCCAGGACGACCTCCGTGATTTTTTCGAGGACCTTCGGATCGGCGGCATCCATGAGCCCCTTGTAGGAGGTGCGCAATAATTGCGCGCCGGCGAAAAGAATGTGGATCCCCACCAGACAGGCCACCAGCCCGTCCATCCAGTACCATTCGGTCAGCCGCACCAGAACCAGGCCCGCCACAACCCCCGCCGAGGTATAGACATCGGTCAGCACGTGGCGGCCGCCCGCTTCCAGGGTGATCGAGCGCGTTCTGCGGCCCACCCGCACCAGCCCCAACCCCAGCAGACCGTTCACGGCACTGGCGGCCGCCATCAGCAGAAGGCCAAAGTCCAGCTGCGGCAGGGGCTGGGGCGCCACCAGATGACCGATGCCCACCCGGAAAATGCCCAGCGCGGCCAATACGATCAGGGCGCCCTCGAAGCCGGCTGAAAAAAATTCGATCTTGCCATGACCGTAAGGGTGATCTTCGTCCGGCGGAACGGCCGCAAGGAGGATACTGACAATGGCAAAACTGCTGGCCACCACATTGATGATGGACTCCAGGGCGTCGGAAAGCACGGCCGAAGAGCCGGTCAGGCGGTAGACGTAAAACTTGACCGCCATGAGCCCGGCCCCTACCAGGAGGGAGACCACCCCGGCCGCTATGCGGATGCGCTGCTGTCGTCTTTCGGTCATTCCTTGCGACTCTTGGCCTGAATTAAAATCCATCCGTTGCCAAGGAACCCCACCAAGGGCAGAAAGGCGGGCGCCTGTGCTTCCGTGGTCAGCATCGGGCGACGGCGATCAGGTGCTCGAGCGAGGCCACCAGACGCTGGATATTCATGGCCTCCCCGTCGCCGATGGCATGCCCGTAGCGCTGCAGACGGGCGGCGGCCTTGCGCGCCAGGCTCACTGCGGCGGCGTCATGGCCGGCTTCCCGGTGTACGTAAACCCCCGCCGCCTGAATGAGGCCTTTGAGCCCCTCGCGCTCCTCACCGGACGTCGCCAGCCAGTGGGGTTCAAGCACTTCGTGGGCTTCGAAATACAAGCCGTGGCGCCAGAGAACCGCTGCGCAGGCCACCGGAGAACCGCCAACCGCCTGCACCTCGCGGCTCGCCTTGCGATAGCGCATCACCCGGTCCGCGATGTAGTCCCGACAGGGCTTTTGCGGAAAACAGGCCAGCAGATCGTCTGGGGGACCGGAAAAAACATTGCGCCGCGCAAGGCATTCCCCCAATCTCTCGGAGAGGGTGTTGCGCACGGTACGCGAAGGTCGATCGTTGAACGGGTCGAATCCAGGCACCGCCCCCTCTTGGGCCTTGTCCATGTCGTCCACGATTGAGCCTCCTTTCAGAATGTCGCCAGGCGCTCCCCCTCCAGGGCCTGGATACGGCTGCGCACCGGCGCGGACAGGGGGGCCTTGCTGCCCTTGGCATAGTTCAGGGTGACGATCCGGCCGTCGCCCTCGGCGGCGATCTTGGCGTGGCGGCGGCTGGCCACGGCGTATTGCATCATGAAACCCCGGGGCGCCAGCGCACTTACCCGGGCCCCCACGACGACCGTGTCCGGAAAGGTCAACGGAATGCGATAGCGGCAGCGGGTTTCGGCCAAAATGGGACCTACCCCGCTGGCCTCCATTTCGGCCAGCATGTCGATGGCGTCGAAATAGGCAATCCGGGCGCTTTCGAAATACCGAAAGTAAACCACATTGTTCAGATGCTGAAAAGCATCCATCTCGCCCCAGGCCACCGGAATCTCGATGGCCACCGGATAGTCGCGCAGCAGTTCCTCCATCAGGTTTCCTTTTCAATTGCAAGCGGGCCCAGCCCGTCCCGCAACGAGAGATCGCAGGAAGCCGCAACCACATTGCCACGCGCCTTTACGGCGGGGTCCAGCTTAAGCACCACGAGGGTCACGTCATCGGCGAAAGCCACGCCGGCGCTAAACGTCTTCAAGGCGGCAACCAATCGATCGCGGATGTCCCCGGCCGGCAGCCCCGCGTAACGTTTCAGAATCTCCCGGGTGCGTTCGCGGCCGAACATCTCGCCGACGGGGTTGCGGGCCTCCCAGATGCCGTCCGTCCCCATCAGAATGACCGTACCCGGGCGCAAACCCTCACGGCGCTCCAGGCGATAGGGCCGGGCGCCGTCGATACCAAGCGCCATCCCTTCTCCGGCCAGCTGCTCGAAGCGATCGAGGTGGGGATCGTAGAGAAGGGCCGGATCGTGCCCGGCCCGCACCCAGACAGCGCTTCCGGCCTGGGGATTTATGGCCAGCACCATGAGGGTCATGAATTGACCGGAAGCGCCGACATCCTGGGCCAGCTGACAGTTGACATCGGTCACGACATCCGCCAGATCACCCTGCAAGGATAATCGCTGTCGCAGGAGTGCCCGGGCCGTGGCCATCAGGAGCGCGGCGGGGGCACCGTGTCCGGAAACGTCCCCGACCACCACGGCCAGGGGCATGCCGGCCGCTCTCCCCGACGCGTAGCGGATGAAGTCGAAGTAGTCCCCGCCTGTTTCGTCACAATATATACTGGTGCCGGCGATGTCGAGACCATCCTGGGCCGGATCGCTGCGGGGCAGAAGATTTTGCTGGACCTCCCGCGCCAGCATCATGGTCACGCGCATCTGTTCGCGCTCTTCCAGGCCTTCGGTCATCTGATTGATGACATCACCCGTATAGCCGATCTCGTCGTTGGACGTCACCCGTACGCGGCCGTCATAGCGGCCTTCGCGGACCTTGTTCAGGGTGCGGATGATCGACGCGAAGGGACGGGAAAGATTGGCGCTCACCAGGATCCACAGCCAGACCCCGACCGCCATGAAAAGCAACGAATCGGTCACCAGGATCCGGCCCAGGCGTTCCAGAATCGCGGCCGGGTCTTCATCCGGAGCGGAGATGCTGTCATACACCTGGATGGTGGCGAAAAAGGGCACCAGATTGCAGGCAAACAGCAACGCCAACAGGCGAACGCGGATACTGATGCGAATGGTGCCCGGAACCTCGTAGATCCGCCCCTGCGGGAAAAAGTAGGGCGCCAGCACTTTCTGAAAAATGTGCTCCATCAGAAAGAAGGCCACCACGCAGGTTATCAGGCCGATGTTGACATTGACCAGAAATGCCCGCCGTACGATATAGGCCGGCTCGCCGATCTGCCAGACATAGAACGTCCAGAAGCAGGCCGCCAGCATCCAGATCGACAGATCGAGGGCCACCGCAAAAAAGGGCTCGTTCAACAGGCGGCGCAGGGCCTGCGATGGTGCTTCGGCAGGTGTGGACAGTCCGGCGTGGTGCCGTTCGATGTGACGGCGCATGGGGCGCTCGTACCAGACGAACGCCAGAACGCCCAAAAGGAAAAGGAGCGGGGTGGATATCATCTGGAGGGCGACATACGTCGGCCGTGCATTATCGGAAAGCTCGAGGGGGGCCACCAGATTGGTGATGATCACGGCGGCCACCAGATTGGCCGTGATATTGGCCAGGAGCAACCGATTTTTTAGATGGAAGCATTGCAGTGCGGTCATAATGGTGCGCACCTGGTGTCACATGAAAATGCAACCGGTTGCCTGCGGTGCCTGCCGAACCGCACGGCAGGGTTTGCATTCAGCCGGTCGGTACGATCGGGATGGTCAAGGGGACGGCATGCCGGCCGCGGGACAGTTCAATGGTGCGGCCCATCTCCCACGCTCCGCAGTGATGGGTGCCGTCCAACAGCGCGCCGATCCGGCGCACCAGCCCGGCGACGTCGATCACCGGATGGCGACTGAAAACATGGGGCAGCCCATAGGTCCGGCTGCAGGAAAGGCACCTGCCCGGACGCTCCGTCAGAAGAAAACGGAAGTGGAGCCGGTTGTCCTGGAAACCGTCGTATTCCAGGCGGATATCGTAGGCCCCTTCGCCGGCGTCGCCCAAAAGGACCTCGAAAAACCGATCCGTCCGTTCGGCAGGGAAAAAGGCGTCCAGTCGATCCGAGGTGAATAGGGTCTCAAATGGATCGTTTCCCATGGATTCCGTGTCCTTAGCGTATCCGTTAAACGACTTCGGCAGCCCCCCGGGCATGGCCTCGCTCCTGTGCTTGGGTGGAAAGGATAGCCACGATGCCAAGCGGAAGCAAGAGAATCGAGGCGCTGGGGGATCGCCGGCAAGAAGAATGGCCTGCCGATCTAACGTCTGGCGGGCCTGATTAGTAGCATAACGGCCCAGGGAACACAAACCCCCGCGAAGGGTCGGGATCCGGTATCGGTTGACGACACCGGCGGCATTTCTTACCATAGACCCATCATTCGGGCCTTGTCCCCGTCTGTCGCGATCTAAAAATGCGCCGCGCGTGCCGGCCGATAACTCGGGGATCTGTTCATGACGCTGAAAAACCAGCGCTGGTTTCTAGCGGGTGGGCTGGCCTGTGCGCTGCTGTTCGCGGCCCTGCAGCTGATACGCCTCGGCCTCATTTCGTTCGGGGAAGGGCCACGGCCGGCGGACCGATGGCCTTCCCCGGTCTCCCTGGAAGGCCAAGAACGCTGGATGATGATCCTCCAAGACGGCCAACGCATCGGCACCTCCCACACCCGCCTCGAACCGCTGGCCGACGGCTACCGGCTTAAGGAAACGGTGCGCATGCGCCTCAATACCATGGGGCTCGCGCAGGATCTGGTGCTGGCCTCCAGCGGATGGCTGAATCCGGACCTGACCCTGGATCGTTTCACTTTCACGCTGCAGTCCGGGCGCTTTGCCTTTGGCGTGCGCGGTCGGGTGGAAAGCGGACATCTGATCTGCCAGGTGCGCACGGGGGATGAGGAAAGGCCCCTGCGCTTAGCCCTGGACGGCCCCCTTTACCTGACTGCCGGAATCTTGCCGGCTCTGACCCGGGCCGATCCAGTCCCCGGCGAACAGCAGGTGTTTGCCGTATTCGATCCCGCCACATTGGCCCGGGTGCCCCTCACGGCAACCCTTCTGGGCCGGGAAACCATCACACTCGGGCAAGACACGGTGCAGGCCTGGAAAGTCTTGCTGGTTTTCAAGGGGATTACCCAAGAGGCCTGGCTGGACGACACGGGCCAGGTATTGAGGGAGAAAGGACTGCTCGGTATCCGTCAGGAAAGGGTCTCCCGGACCGAGGCGCTCGCCGGCGAAGCGGTGACGGGCGGGGGCGACCTGACCCGGGTGGCGGCCGTGGTGCCCGACCGGGTCCTGCCCGAACCAGGTGGTCTGACCCGGCTTACCCTTCAACTCGCGGGTGTGGATGTGGCGCGCTACCGTCTCGACGGCGGTCGCCAGCGTCTGGCGCACGACCGCTTGACCGTAACACGGGAAACCCTTTCCGACCTGCCTGAACGGCTGTCCCGGCCGGACCTGCCCCCAGCGGCCGCCGCTTCGCTGGCCCCTTCGCCATTTGTCCAGTCCGATCATCCGGCGATTCGATCCCTGGCCGCCCGACTGGCCGATCCCACCGCCCCGCCGATCGACAGTCTGCGGCGCCTGATCGACTGGATGCAGGCCAATATCGCTCGGCGCCCGGTGCTCTCGGTGCCGAACGCTCTCGGCACGCTGCAGCATCGCATGGGGGACTGCAACGAGCACGCCGTGCTGCTGGCCGCCCTGGCGCGGGCCGCAGGCTACCCGGCCCAGGTGGAGACCGGCCTTGTCTACCTGGAGGGCCGCTTCTACTATCACGCCTGGAACCGGGTCTACCTTGGCCGCTGGATCACGGTGGACGCTCTTTTCGGTCAGCTCCCGGCGGACGTCTCCCACATTCGCTTCGCCCGCGGCAGCGCCGGGGAACAGCTCGATCTCCTGCCGCTGATCGGCAACTTAAAAATTCGCGTGCTCGGGACGGAACCATGATCGAACTGCGCCGCATCGTAAAGACCTACGGCCGCCATACCGCCCTGCACGGGCTGGACCTGTCCGTGCCCAAAGGCGAACTTTTCGGCTTCATCGGCCCCAACGGGGCCGGCAAGACCACCACCATCAAGATGATCGGCGGCATCATGGCCCCCACGGCCGGTACCGTAACGGTGGCCGGCATCGACATGGCCCGCGACCCGGTGGCCGCCAAGCAGCGTATCGGCTTTATCCCGGACCGGCCCTACCTGTACGAGAAGCTGACCGGCCTGGAATTCCTGCAGTTCACCGCCGATGTCTACGGGGTGACGGCGACGCGCTTCCAGAGTAAAGCCCAAAACCTGCTGGAAAGGTTCGCCCTCGCCGATTGGCGGGACGAGTTGATCGAAGCCTATTCCCACGGCATGAAGCAGCGCCTGATCATGTGTGCGGCCCTGCTGCACGATCCCGAGGTCATTGTGGTGGATGAACCCATGGTGGGTCTCGATCCGGTGGCCATCCGCATGGTGAAAAACCTCTTCCGCGATCTGGCCGCCCGGGGCACGACCATCTTCATGTCCACCCATACCCTGGCCGTGGCCGAGGACATCTGCCACCGCATCGGCATCATCCACCGCGGACGACTGATTGCCGAAGGCCGCCTGGAGGACTTGCGGCGGGACATCACCGGCGGCGCCGCGGACCTGGAAGCGGTTTTCATCAATCTGACCCAGGCACCGGAAACCACCGCCGGGGAGGCCGCGCCCCCATGAGCGGCGTTCGCAATCTGGTCAAACCCCGGCTCTGGCCCCTGTTGCACCGCCGCCCCAGCGGTTCCCCCCGTCAGCATGTGCGGCTGGCCGTCGTCACCACCGTGGCCGGCATCCTGTGGATCGGCATCTTCCTGGCAAGCTTGCGGGTGCTCACCCATTTCAGCACCATCGAACAAATCGGCGCCCTGCTCAACTTCAAGCTGCTCAACATGCTCATGGTGACCGCTCTGGCCCTGCTGGTGTTCAGCGACATCCTGACGGCGCTCTCCAAGCTCTATCTGGCGCGCGACCTGCCGCTGGTACATGCCCTGCCCGTGGCGCCCCACCAAATCTTCCTGGCCCGCTGGATCGAAATCAGCTTCGACGGTTCCTGGATGGTGGTGGCGTTCACCCTGCCCGTTTTTCTGGCCTATGGCCTGGTGTTCGAGCAAAGTGCGCTTTTCGGCCTGGTGCTCCCGGCGGTGCTGCTGCCCTTCACCCTCCTGGCGGCGGCCTTCAGCAGTCTGCTGGTGCTGTCGGCCGTCATCGTGATCCCGGCCAGCCGCATGAAGAACATCTTCGTTCTATTGGGCGTCCTGGCCTTCGTGGCGGTCTATCTCGCCATCCGCATGGCCCGCCCCGAACAGCTCGTGGATCCGGAAGTCTTCGACAGCGTGCTGACCTACGTCGCCTCCCTGCAGACCCCGTCGTCGCCCTGGCTGCCCTCCACCTGGGCCTACAACGCGTTGCAGGCCGCTCTCGAGGGCCGTCCGGCAGCGGGTCTCCTGGACATCGGTCTGCTGTGGAGCGGCACCGGCGTCCTGCTGTTCGCCTGCCTCGGTCTGGCCGAACGCCTCTATTTCATCGGCTATTCGCGCACCCAGGCCGCCGGGCGCACCTTCCGCCGCCGGGCGCCGGGTCCACCCCGCAAGCGTTTGCTTTCCGGCCCCGTTCGGGCCCTGATCGACAAGGAGCTCAAAACTTTTTGGCGGGACCAGACCCAGTGGTCCCAGATCTTTCTGATCATGGCCCTGGTGGTGATCTACATCTACAATTTCAAGGTGCTGCCCCTGGAAAAGTCCCCTCTGCCCACCGTGTATCTGCAGAACCTGTTGGCCTTCCTCAACATGGGCCTGGCCCTTTTCGTACTCACGGCGGTCACGGCCCGTTTCGCCTTTCCGGCGGTGTGCAGTGAACGCGAAGCGTTCTGGATCATCAAGACCGCCCCGCTTTCGATCCGCACCTTCCTGTGGATCAAATTCAGCATCTACTTCCTGCCCTTGCTGATCTTGACCGAGGTGCTGATCGTGATCACCAACACCCTGCTCAAGGTGGCCCCCTTCATGATGGGACTCTCGGTGCTCACCGTTTGCGCCATGGTGCCCGGCATCGTGGCCATGGGGATCGCCTTCGGCGCCTTCCATCCCGACTTTCGCACCGAAAACCCGGCCCAGGCCGTCACGGGCTTCGACGGTCTGCTCTTCATGGTCTTCAGCACGGCCTTCATCGCCGCCGTTCTGGCGCTGGAGGCCGGCCCGGTCTACCACTATTTCATGGCCCAGCTGCGAGGGCGCCCGCTGCCCGCCTTTTGGCTCTTGCGGTCCTGTGCCAGCGGTGTGCTGGTGGTGCTGCTTTGCCTGGCCGCCACCCTGATCCCCATGGCCGTCGGGCAAAAACGCCTGGAGCGAAAAGCGGTGTGACCCGCGGCATAAGGTGCGGACTGTGCTGGACGGGCAAGAGGGCAAGCGGGGGCCGCGTGGGCGAAGCCCCCGTCAGATCCATCCGATAGTTCTGCCTCGCCGCTTCAAGCGGTCTAGGCCGCTTTTTCCAGCTCGGCAATCTCTTCGGCAGTCAGCACCCGGTCGATGTCCAGGAGAATCTTGACCGCTCCGTCCATGTTGGCCATGCCCAGGATGTAGCGGGTGTCCACCCGGGCGCCGAATTCAGGGGCCGCCTCGATCTCTTCGGCTTTGACCGGCAGCACCTCGGTGACCGCATCCACCACGATGCCCATCTGCACCGTGCTCTCGGCGGTCTGGATCTCCACCACGATGATGCAGGTGCGGTCCGTGTAATCGATTTCGGGCATGCCGAAGCGCAGCCTGAGATCGGTGACCGGAATCACCTTGCCGCGCAGGTTGATGACGCCCTTGATGAATTCGGGCGTCCGCGGCACGCTGGTGATGGGCATCATGCCGATGATCTCGCGTACTTTCAGCAGGGAAATGCCATAATCCTCATCGGCCAGTTTAAAGGTCAGATATTTGCCCGCCTTGGTTTCTTCCATGATGGTGTCCTTTCCGCAATAGGGAAGACCGGCGGAATGCGCCCCCGCAGGCAGCGCGGTCCATCGGTCGTTTACATTTTTGCCACTCTCCATAAGATATGGCCGTCCGCCGGGGTGGAGAATGCTGCCGGCCGCCCCTTTCTTCTTCAGCGGGGGCCGCATCAAGCCCGGCCGTGTAAACCGGTTACACCGGTTCGGTGTCAGCGCCGCCGTGCGAACAGGACTGTCGTTTGAAAAACCGCCACCATTGGCCTGCCCTGTGAAGGTCTATCGACAGCCGGAACATTTTCTTTAAAGGTTTTTTGCAAATCGTCCCAAAAGACCTCATTCGGATCCTTTGGGGAGGCGCAAAAGGACGCCCGTTGGGAGCTCAAGGAGAGTGACGAGGCATGGACGCCGGCAAACACCACCCCCGGTGCACTGCCGCGAGACTTTTGGGCTAGGCGCGATTGGGGTGCCGGACATGGGGGCAACCCGCCCCAAATCAAGCCGCGTTCAATATACGTGCGGGATGAAGCGGCACGTTCGCCGCATGTAGGTCCGGTAGCGATGCCCGAAAAAGGCCAGGTTCTCTTGCTCTTCCATGCGGGCCGCCACCAGGATGCAGAGGGTCGTTACGCCCGCCACCGCGAGGCTGGGCAATGCGGTGTTTTTCAGGAATAGCCCCCAGGTCAGCAGCAGGAGGGAGGTATACATGGGATGCCGAATACGGGCGAAAATGCCGTCGGTGACCAGGTGGGCCGTATTTTCGAAGGCCAGGTTCTCCGGGTTGGCGCCGCCTTGGCGACGGCCGCCCTTTTGCTTGAGTCGCCGAACCCCACGGATGACGCAGTACAGGGACCCGAAAAGCATGGCCAGGGAGGCTGCCTGCCGCAGGGATAGCGGGTCGCGGAACCAGTAGGGTGCGTTGAGCAGAAAGAGGAGCGCCACACCTTCGAACACGAAGAACCGGTAAAAACCATGGCTGCGCGGATTGTGCAGGGGGCGCCAGGAAAGCTTCAGGAAAAAGGCCGTTGCCAGAATGAAAAGCAGCACGCGAATCATGACGGGTTCTCTTGTAATCCTTCGGAAAAGTCTGTGGCCAGCACGCCTCTGAAACGATACCGCTGAACCGAATCCTGTTCTTTGGTAATTTTATACCAGACCCATTGTTTAGGCAAATTGCCCCACGCCACCCGTCTGAAGGGTTCCCGCTTTTTTGACAAGAGCCACCGGTTATGATTATTGTTTCATTAGCGGCAAGGGGCTCGACCCGCCATGACATCTGCGCCAATTTTCCCGCCCGCCCGCACCTGTTCCTCCCCGCCGGCGGCCTTGCACCTTGATTTTTGGATGGCATCTATACTGAAACACGATATTGGCCGCATGAATGAATGGCACCATCGTCGCGGCACACCCTACTGGAGAGGTTCGGCCATGCCCCACACATTGTTGCGCAACCGGCGAAAGGAGGTCGTGTCGCATGCTGAAAGCGGCTCCCTTCGAAGTGCATCACCAGCGCTATGAAGCGTGGTTCGACCGCCACGCGGCGGCCTTTGTCTCGGAACTGCTCGCCTTGCGGGCCTTTGTGCCGTGGGAGGGTCTGGGGGTGGAAATCGGCGTGGGCAGTGGCCGTTTCGCCGCGCCTTTGGGGTTGCAGCTCGGCGTCGATCCCTCCGAAGCCATGCTCCGCTATGCGGCCGGGCGCGGTATCGCGGTCGTGAAAGGCAGGGCCGAAAAACTGCCCTTGGCCAACGCCCGCTGCGACCATGCCCTGGTCGTGACCACGATCTGCTTCGTGGATTCGCCCGCCGCGATGCTTGCCGAGGCCTATCGGGTGCTCAAGCCGGGTGGGCGGCTCGTGATCGGCTTCATCGACCGGGAAAGCGTCATCGGCCGGGACTACCTGGTCCATCAGCAGGAGAATGTCTTTTACCGCCACGCGACATTCTATTCAGCCGGCGATGTGGAACGGTTGCTCTTGGCGGCGGGTTTTGCAATCGACGCCTGGGGCCAAACCCTCGATCGCCCCCTGCCCGCCATACGGGAGGTCGAACCCCTGCGGCCGGGACATGGCCAATGCGCCTTCGTGGTGGCGGCGGCAACCCGAAGGACCTGAGAAGGGACGCCATGCGCATCGAGATTCTTGGCACCGAATCCCTGGGGGTACGGGGGTTGTGCTGCGCCGTAACCACCCGCAAGCGGCATATCGTCATCGATCCCGGCCTGGCGTTGGGCTACCGGCGCAACGGGCTTCTGCCCCACCCGCGCCAGGTGGCCACCGGCGTCGCCGCAGCCCGCCGCATTGTGCGGCACCTCGCCATCATCGATCATCACCTGCTGCGCTCACGCGCCGGATTGCGGTGGCTCGAGGGCTTGCGCGCCGTCACAGGCAAGTCCCTGCCCTGCGCTGCCGATTATATGCAGGTCGAACCGCGCCTGCTGGAAGCCGACCGGCTATGGTTGTATGAATCCGAGCCGGTGGCGCCGGGTTGGCATAATGCCTATGTTCGCCCGGCCTTGGTGCCGAAACGCCGCGATGAAACCACCAGGTCCTGAGGGAGATCCTTTATTGGGATAGGACCGACCGGTCGCGTACGTTCCGATCGATTGGAAAGCGACCAGGCGCAACGCTGTCTGGGACCGTCTTCCGCCAAAATCCCAAACGCGGCCCAGGGTTTCAAATCCTTCCGAAATTACATGGTATTTTTTGACAACCCGTTCCAATTTTGTTACCGCGTTCTAACAGGCCGTGGATCAATCCGCAACAGGGCGAAAAGCAAGATGAACATTTTGTTCGATCTGGACGGTACCCTAACCGATCCCTATGAAGGCATCACCAATTGTATCGTGCAGGCGTTGGAAGAATTGGGAAAGGCCCCCCCGCCGCCCGTCAGTCTGAAATGGTGCATCGGTCCGCCTCTGATGGAGAGCTTTGCCAGGCTTTTGGAAACCGATGATGACGCGCGCGTTCGAGAGGCCGTGGCGATTTACAGAAAACGGTTCGGATCGGTGGGCCTGTTCGAAAACGAAGTTTATGACGGGATCCCCGCGATCCTTCATCACCTTCAGGAAGAAGGGCACACCCTTTTCGTCGCCACCTCGAAGCCCCGGGTCTATGCCGATCGGATTGTCCATCGTTTCGGTTTGAGCCCCTATTTCAAACGGGTCTACGGCAGCGAACTCGATGGTAAGCACAGCACCAAGCCGAGCCTGTTGGCGTATGTTCTGAAAAGGGAGTCGATTCCGGCCTGGGATGCGGTGATGGTCGGCGACCGCGAACACGACATGATCGGTGCCCGGGATAATGGTATGCCCGGCGTGGGGGTTCTCTGGGGATACGGGACCCGGGAAGAATTGATCGCTTCCGGTGCGCGGCACTGTGCCCGCACGCCACAGGAGCTGAGCACCATCCTGAAGGGCACACTGGTCTTTGGAAAACGGTGAGACCCTGTCACCGCTTTCACGGCGTCTCGGCTTAACGGATCTGCCGGGGAAAACGTCCAGCCATGCATTCAAAGGAAAGGAATCTTGCCATGCAGGCACGCGGCCCCTTGATGATCGAGCATCGCCTGATCGAAAGAATGCTGTCGGCTCTGGAAAATGTCGTTACAACCATTGACGACGAGAACACGGTGAATCCCGTCACGATCGATCTGGCCGTGGATTTTATCCGGGTCTACGCCGACCGCACGCATCACGGAAAAGAGGAGGATATCCTGTTTCGCGATCTGAAGACCAAACCCCTGTCCGAGGAAGATGCCCGTATCATGAACGAATTGATCGAAGAGCATGTCTTCGGCCGCGAGACGACACAGGCCCTGGTCGACGCCAATACCCGCTACCGCGGCGGCGATCCGGCGGCGCTGGCGGATATCGCCGACAAGCTGCGTACGCTCATCGATTTCTACCCCAAACACATCGCCAAAGAGGACAAGGTCTTTTTCCCGGCTGCCCGGGCCTATTTTACGGATCAGGAGGATCAGGCCATGCTGGCAGAGTTCTATACTTTCGACCGCAAGATGATCCACGAAAAATACGAAACGCTTGTCGGCCATTTTGAAAAACAACCATCATGAAAGGTCCCCGGACCAGCGCCCTTGGCGATGCCCTCGGAGCAGTCCTGGTTGGGATCATCCTTCCCACCCTCGTCATCGGCGGCAGCATGAACCCTCACGTTGCCACCGCCGGCTCCGACCGGCGCCTCCAGCTCGACCGGATTAAACGGGAGATGCGCCCCCTCGATCTCTCCCGCCCCTACCATCCAACGGATGCGATCGCCCACTACTTCGCGTATTACGGGCTAGCCTTCGAGGGCGCACACCACTGGTTCGGCACGTTCGACGCCGGCGATCAGACCCTGGCCGCCCACCTTTTCATTCCTGAAATGCCCCGCGGCACATGCTTTTTGCTGCACGGCTATCTGGACCATTCGGGAACGTTTAAAAACGTGATCGCCGCCTGCCTGCAAGAAAACTTTGCCGTGGCCATCTACGACCTGCCCGGCCACGGGCTTTCAACCGGCGAAAGGGCCGCCATCGGCGATTTCTCTGAATACGTGACCACTTTTCAAGATTTTATAGCGATCGGTGCGGATCATCTGCCGCCCCCTTTTCATCTGATCGGCCACAGTATGGGGTGTGCGATTGCCTATGAGTACATGGTCCATGCGAATTCCATCCCCTTCGAAGAAATCGTTTTCCTGGCGCCTCTCGTCCGCAATGCCGGCTGGCGGTGGTCTATTTGGGGGTATCGTCTCGCCAAACCGTTTGTGGATTCACTCCCCCGAATGCACCGCAACACTTCCTCCGATCCCGCCTTCCTGGCGTTTATCCAACAGGACCCCTTGCAAGGCCAGCGTCTGCCGATTCGGTTTCTCGACGCCCTCTATGCCTGGAACCAGCGCATCCAGGAATACGAAAGCCTCGCGAAGCCCGTCCTCATCGTTCAGGGAACGGATGACACCATCGTCGACTGGGAATACAATATCGGGTTTTTGAAGAAAAATATTCGCGGCACCCGCGTGGTTCTGATACAGAAGGGCAAGCACCAGTTGGCCAATGAGCAACTGTCCATGCGGCAACAGCTTTTCCAAACGATTTTCAGCTACGTTGCCAAGCGAACCACGTAGGGATACGGCGCGCCAGAGGAGGAGTCGGCCTTAACCTTGCGTTCAAAGGAGCCCGCATTTGACGACCACTTACGTACTCATCGATTTTGAAAACGTCCGCCCCAAAAATCTCGAAATTCTCTCCCGCCATCCCTTCAAGGTCCTGGTGTTCGTCGGCGCCGGCCAGACCAAGGTTCCCTACGACCTGGCCGAGGCCATGCAGCTGCTCGGCAAAGAGGCCCGCTACATCAAGATCGGCGGCAACGGCAAGAACGCCCTGGATTTCCACATCGCCTTCTACATCGGCGAGCTGGCCGTCAAGGAACCGGAAGCCCACTTCCATGTCATTTCCAAGGACAAGGGTTTCGATCCCCTGATCAAGCATTTGAAAGACCGCAAAATCAGGGCCCAGCGTGAAAACGATCTGGCCGAGATCCCCGTGCTGCGCATGTCGAAGGCCAAGAGCAGCGACGAAAAGATTTCCGCCATCGTCAAGAATCTGCGCGGGCGGGGGCAGTCGCGCCCGCGCAAGGTCAAAACCCTGGCCAACGCCATCAATTCACTGTTCACCCAGCAGCTGGAGGAGAAAGAATTGATGGCCCTGATCACAGAGCTCGAAAAGCAGAACTACATCTCGATAAGCGATGGCAAGGTGTCTTACAAGTTGAAGCACTAGGCGAAAAGGAAGACGACCGTGAAGGAATTCAGTCCTGAAGAGATCGAAGCCTGCGACGGCAGGGACGGCCGGCCCTGCTACCTCATCCACGAGGGCAAGGTCTACGACGTGTCCGGCAGCAAACTCTGGAAGGGCGGCCTGCACATGCGCCGCCACAAGGCCGCGGTGGATCTTACCGGCGACATCCAGGCCGCACCCCACGGGGCCGAAGTGCTGGAACGCTACCCCCAGGTGGGTACCGTCAAGCAGGGTGCCCAAGCCCCCGAACAGGACACCCCGCTGCCGGCCATCGTCACCCTGCTGCTGGAAAAGAACCCTTTTTTCAGGCGGCATCCCCACCCCATGACGGTGCACTTTCCCATCGTCTTCATGCTGTCCGCCCCCTTCTTCCTCGTGCTCTACCTGCTGACCGGGGTGCGCCCCTTCGAAACCTCGGCCTTCCACTGCCTGGGCGGCGGCATTCTGTTCACCCTTGTGGGCATCGCCACCGGCTTCATCACCTGGTGGTACAATTATATGGGCAAAATGATGACGCCCATCGCGATCAAGATCCCGCTGTCGCTGGCCATGCTCGTTCTGGCCATTGTCGCTTGTGTCTGGCGTGTGGCCAGCCCGGAAGTGGCGGTGGCCCCCCAGGGCATCCGCCTGCTTTACCCGATCATCGTACTGGCGCTGGCGCCCATCGTTTCGGTCATCGGCTGGTACGGCGCCACCATGACCTTCCCTATCGAAAAAGATTGAAGCGCTTCCAGCCCAGGCCCTTGCCGGGGCTGGCGCCTTACGGCCGAAGCCTTCCGCGGGCCGCCCAACCCCCTTGACCGGCGGTGCCTCGACAAATCCCCCGCGAGGATATAGTTTCAACCATATGCAATCCCTTTGAGGACAGGCGACGATGGCAAACATCATCACCCTGGCCCGGTTCGTTATGCTGTTCATGCTGGTCGCGCTGGTCTACACCCCGAACCCCGCCCTCCAATTGATCAACGCCCCCTTGCTGGCCCTTATCTTCATACTGGACGGCGTTGACGGGTATGTGGCCCGCAAGCGCCACGAAACCTCGCTTTTCGGGGCCCTCTTTGATATTGCCACCGACCGGGTGGTGGAAAACGTCCTCTGGCTGGTGCTGGTGGACCTCGACATTATCCCGGTGTGGGTGGCGATCGTGTTTCTGGCCCGCAGCTTCGTGGTGGACGCCATCCGCTCCCAGGGGGCTTCCGAGGGGCAGGCCCCGTTCCGTATGATGCAGTCGCCCCTGGGCAAGTTTCTTGTGGCCGGCCGATTCATGCGGTTTTCCTATGCCGCCCTTAAAGGGGCCACGTTCGGATTCGTTTTCCTGATCCAACCTTGGCCGGCGTTGTTCCCGGCCTTTTATGCCGCCTACGCGCCTTGCCTCACAGCGCTGAAAGGGATTCTCGTCTACGCCACCGTGACGGTCTGCCTGGCGCGCGGACTGCCCGTCATCATTGAGTTCGCCGCCCGCGAGGACGGCCTTTTCGCCGCGTTCCGCAATTGACTCCGCCGTTTTCATACGAAAAGGCCGCCACCCTGCACGACCCCAGAGAAGCTGCGGCCCTGGGGGACAACAGCGGCCCATCCTTCGTTTTTTTCGATCTCGACGGCACGCTGATCCGGGGGCTGTCCTGCGAACAGCGCTTTTTCCGCGTTCTCCTGGGAAAAGGCCTGGTGGGATGGCGGCAGATGGCGGTTTTCTGCACGGTGGGCCTGCAGGGATTCCGACAGGGGCGGAGGGACATCTGGAAAAAAAACAAAACTTACCTTGCCGGGCTGTCGACGTCGACCGTTGCCGCCTTGGGGGAGGCCTTCGCCTTGACGAGACTCCGGCCCGCGCTGCACCCGACCGTGAAACAGCGGCTCGATGCGCACCTCCAAGGAGGCGACACGGTCGTTCTCCTGACCGGCGCGCCGGATTTCATCGCAGCCCCCCTGGCCGCAATCCTTGGCATCCCCATGACCAGCGCCACGGTATGTCCCCACGCGGAAAGCCGCTTCATCGCCGCCTTGCCGAGAGTCCACCCTTACGGTGAGGCCAAACGTCGGATAGCCGATCAACTCTGCCGCGACCATGGGGGATCCCTTGCGGAGAGCGCCGCCTATGCCAATGCCTGCAGCGATCTGCCGCTGCTGAACGCGGTGGGCCGCCCGGTGGCAGTCTTTCCGGACCGACGGCTGCGGCGCATCGCCGCCGCCCGGGGCTGGGGCATTATCGAGCCCGGGCAATGATACTAACGAGCTTGATGCCCGTACCCAGTGTGCGGTCGAAATCCTGCCAATCCTCACAGGACCTTCTGAAGGATCGCGGTTGCACCGGGTTCGAAATCAATTTACAAGGGTTTCCAAACGCAAGATCGCGTCCGCGGGAAGGCGCACTTGAAACAAAGAGGACGGACCCTTTATATGTTGATAAGACTGTTGCACCGCCACGGCATCTGCCCGGACTGCGCCGTGGCCCTTTATCCCGATATTGCACGCTATGATGACGAGCCCCCCGGAAACCGTTCAACGGCTGATCCCTGATCGCAACATCCCAATGAAAGGCACTCGTATGCGGCCATCAACGCCTCTGGCCCGATTCCATCTGCCCATCCAGGTCCGCTTCGCCGATACCGACGCCCAGGGGCACACCTTCTTCGGCAGTTACTTTACCTTTATGGACGAAGCCTTCATGGCCTATCTGACCGAACTGGGCTTTCCCTGGTCGGCCCTGGTCGCCCAGGGTCTGGGGGTTTTTTATGTGGACAGCGGCTGCCAGTTCAAAGGGCCCTCGTTTTTCGGGGATCAACTGCACGTCCACACCCAAATCGCCCATCTCGGCAACAGCAGCCTGACCGCCGAGATGACCATGGTCCGTGATGCCGATCGCACGATTGTCGCCGCCGGCTGCATCAAGGCGGTTCTGGTGGACGCCCGCACGGAGAAATCCACGCCCCTTCCGGACGCCTTGCGAACGGCGGTGGCCGGTTACCAGAACGGTTGATCTATCCCGCCCCGCCGCTGGCCGGCGGGGCGGGATGATGAATCACCAAAGGGAAAGGGTGGCGCTGTCTATAATGCGGCGTTTCATACGCGCACCGGCAGGCGTCCTATTTGCTTGGCAACGCCGCCAGCGCCGCCTGGATCTTCTCTTGCTTGAAACCCACGATGGCGGTGTCGCCCACCACGAGGGTCGGGAACGAGATGGTCGGATTGATGCGCCGGAGACGGCGCATGGTGTCGTTGCGCTCGGCGCCCACCAGCATGTCGACATAGACCGTTTGAAACGGTACCTCGCGCTCGGTGAGCCACTTGCGCAAGGCCTTGCAGTGGCTGCAAGTCTGCAGGCCGTAAAGGATGACTGCGTTTGCTTCGGTCCCCCCTCGATTCGACATGCTCCTCCACCCTTAAATTAGCGATTGCGGCTATCGGGGACCCTGCCGCAACGGTCCCGCGACAGCCGTCGTTGATCGGTGCCGGTTTCCCTTTGGCAGTGACACGGCTTAGAGGGCGTTCTTGTAAATGCCGATCACGTCCTCCAGGGTCGGGCAGCGCGGGTTGGTAAGCCCGCAGGCATCTTTCTGGGCGTTTTCGGCCATGGTCTTGAGGTCTTTCTCCTTGACACCGAGTTCTTTCAATCCCGAGGGGATGCCCACGTCCCCGGAAAGGGTCTGGATGGCTTCCAGGGCCACGTCCGCCGCCGCGCGGATGGACAAGCCCTCGATATTTTCGCCCAGGGCCACCGCGATGTCCGCGAAGCGGTCCATTTTGGCGATCAGATTGTAGCGGCACACGTGGGGCAGCAGAATGGCGTTGCAGACGCCGTGGGGCAGGTCGTAGAAGCCGCCCAGCTGGTGGGCCATGGCGTGCACGTGGCCCAGGCTGGCGTTGTTGAAGGCCATCCCCGCCAGATATTGGGCGTAGCACATCTTGTCCCGGGCTTCCATGTCGTTGCCGTTGGCCACGGCCGCCCTGAGGTAGCTGCCGACAAGCTCGATGGCCTTGAGGGCGCAGGTATCGGTAATCGGCGTAGCGATGGTCGATACGTAGGCCTCGACGGCGTGGGTCAGGGCATCCATGCCGGTGGCCGCCGTCAACGCGGGCGGCATGCCCACCATCAGCAGGGGATCGTCGATGGCCACGTTGGGAGTGACACGCCAGTCCACGATGGCCATCTTGACCTTGCGGCTGGTGTCCGTAATGATGCAAAAGCGGGTCATCTCGCTGGCCGTTCCGGCGGTGGTGTTGACGGCGATAAACGGCGGCATGGGCTTGTTGGATTTATCCACCCCCTCGTAGTCGCGGATGTTGCCGCCGTTGCTGGCCACGATGCCGATCCCCTTGCCGCAGTCGTGGGAACTGCCGCCGCCCAGGGAAATGATCAGGTCGCATTTCTTGGACTTGTAGAGGTCGTAGCCTTCGTGGACATTCTTGTCGGTGGGGTTTGGCTGGGTGCCGTCGAAAATGACCGGCGTCACACCGCAGTCTTCCTTGATCACCGCGGCGATCTGATCGGCGATGCCCGCGCCGGTGATGCCCTTGTCCGTGCAGATGAAAGGCTTCTTGCCGCCCAGCACCTTGATTTGATTTCCGATCTCCTTGTGGGCCCCAATGCCCATGAGGGTCACGGTGGGAATGAAAAAGCCGAATACCTGTTCTTGAACGGTCATGGTGTCCTCCTTGCTGAGGGATAAAGGATTGGAACTATGGGGTGAAGCGCTGCCCCAGACATGGCAAATAGCGGGCCAGAATCGCTGCGGCGGGCGGGCATGAGCGTCGATTCGTGGATATCCCTTTGAAAATTGAACCCAAATCATTTACGATAACGTCTGCCGCCGGGGGCATGCGGCGGCGATGCGGCGATTGCTTTTCCCATTCGGCGAACCGCGGCGGGGCAGGCTGACCCACTCGGACACGCACTTTTGGGTCGCTCTGACCCACGCGCTGTCGATCCCTGACGCCCGCACCGCAGCAATGCCGGTAAGAGCGCCTGGCACGACCTTCGCACCGCATCCTACCGGAAGGAGCCGACCATGGATGTCCGAAAATTTTCGGTTCCCGAGATTCTCTTCGGACCGGGCAGCCTGAAATACGCCGCCTTGTGCGCCAAGCGTTTGGGCGCCGAGCGGGTCTTTCTGGTGAGCGATGCCGGCCTCGAAAGGGCCGGCTGGGTCGAACGGCTGCAGTCCATCTTGAAAGCCGAGCAGCTGGCGTGGGTCTACTTCAACGAGGTCAGCGCCAACCCCCGGGACCGCCAGGTCATCGAAGGGGTCCGCCGCTACCGGGAGGGGGGCTGCGACGTGGTCATGGCCATCGGCGGCGGCAGCCCCATGGACGCGGCCAAGGGCATCGCCATGGTGGCCAGCAACGGCGGCACCGTCCAGGACTATGAGGGGGCCAACCGTATTCAGCACCCACTGCCGCCCATGGTCTTCGTTCCGTCCACGGCCGGCAGCGGGGCCGACATCTCCCAGTTCGCCATCATTACCGACGTGCAGCGCCAGGTCAAAATGTCCATCATCAGCCGCACGCTGGTGCCCAACATCTCGATCATCGATCCCGAACTGCTGACCACCAAGACCGAGGAGTTGATCATCGCCTCGGCCATCGACGCCCTGTCCCATGCCGTGGAATCCTATGTCTCCAGCATTGCCTCCACCCTGACCGAGATCCAGTCCCTCAAAGCCATCGACCTGATCATGCAACACCTGCCCGCGGCCCTCGAGGACCGGCGCATGGCCGCCTTGGACAAGCTCTCCAGTGCCTGCACCTCCGCCGCCATGGCCTTCAGCAACGCCAGCCTCGGAATGGACCACGCCCTGGCCCATTCCCTGGGCGGCAAGCTCGATCTGGCCCACGGCCTGATTCATCCGATCCTGCTGCCGGCCGTGATGCGCTTCAACCTGCCGGTATGCATGGACAAGATGGCCGACATCGGCGAAATCGTGCTGGGGCGGCGCGGCGGCGGCAGCGAAGCCACGGCCGAAGCCGGCATCGAACGCCTCGAGGCCTTTTTCGCGAAATTGGAGATTGGCACCCGCCTGCAGGACATCGTGGACGATGCCGCGGTGTTGCCGCAGA
The DNA here is from genome assembly GCA_964392545.1 of uncultured Desulfobacteraceae bacterium. Taxonomy (GTDB): domain Bacteria; phylum Desulfobacterota; class Desulfobacteria; order Desulfobacterales; family UBA5852; genus JABZFP01. Next base: position 20,983 of record CAYMQN010000007.1, on the reverse strand, counting down.
TCTGCGAAATGGCGGCCCAGGATGCCTGCTTGCTGACGAATCCCAGGGAGGCCTCGGTGGCGGACATGGTCGCGCTCTGCCAAACGTGTTGGTGACGATGAAACCGAAACCAAGCATCGAAGATCTCGTCGGCCTGGGGCACACCAAGCTCGGCTTTTTCAGGGAAGTCCAGGTCAAGATGGGGGAGCTGCGCCAGTCCAACCGTGAGCTGCGGCGCGAACAGCAGCACATCCAGGCCATCCTGGACGGCATCACGGACATCGTGGCGGTGGTGGCCCCCGACTACCGGATCCGATCGGTCAACCACAGCTTTTTCGACCTCTATCCCGCCGCCTCGCCGGTGGACGGCTTCTGCTACGAGGCCTTTCGCGGCGCAAGCGCTCCCTGCACGGCCTGCCCGCTGAAAGAGGCCCTTGCGACCAACCGGGTCTGCCGTCGGAACGCCATTTTCAGCATCGACGGCCGCAACCGCCATTTCGCCATAACGGCCTCGCCGCTGCGCAACGCCGAGGGACTGCCCACCGATATTCTGGTGGTCAAACGGGACATGACCCTGGAAAAGGAATTCCAGGCCAAGTATTACCATGCCGAAAAAATGGCCACCATCGGCTTGCTGGCGGCCGGCGTGGCCCATGAAATCAACAATCCGCTCACCTCGATCCAGGGCTTCGCCGAGGGCTTGCAACGGCGCATGGGGTCCCTGGCCCGACAATTGGACGATGCGGCCCTGCGCAACGATTTCGAGGAGTATCTCGACATCATCCGCAGCGAATGCCGGCGCTGCAGCGGCATCGTCCAGAGCCTGCTGACCTTCAGCCCCCGCAAGAGCGCCGAGCGGAGTCCGATCGGCCTCAATCCGCTGGTCCGCAACGTGCTGCGCCTCCTTCACCACAAGCTCAAACAGCATCCCCACGACCTGATCCGTTTGGAGCTGATCCCCCTGCTGCCGATCATCCAGGGCAATGCCGCGGAGCTGGAGCAGGTCATCCTCAACCTGGTGCTCAATGCCATCGATGCCGTCGGCCCGAAAGGCACCATCGTCATCCGAACCCATGCGGGCGACGGCGGGGGGGTGGTCCTGGACGTCGAAGACGACGGGTGCGGCATTGCGCCCGACCATTTGCCCAAACTCTTCGAGCCGTTTTTCACCACGAAACCCGTAGGCCGGGGTATCGGCATCGGGCTGTCCACCTGTTACCACATCATCCAGGCGCATGGGGGCGACATCAGCGCGGACAGCGCCCCCGGCAGGGGCTCGCGGTTTACCGTGCGCCTGCCCGCCGCCGAGGACATCGTTCGATGACAGCGGCCATGGAAACCATGCAGGTCCTGGTGGTGGACGACGAACCCAATATTCGCCGTCTCGTGGAAAAGGAGCTCGGCAACGAGCGGCGCCGCATCGCTACCGCCGGCACCGTCCGCGAGGCCCTGACGCTGTTCAAGCGGGAGGCCTTCGATCTGGCGCTGCTCGACATGCGGCTGCCCGACGGCAGTGGCCTGGATCTGCTCACCCATTTTCAGGAGCTGGCCCCCGAAGCCCAGGTCATCGTCATAACGGGGTACGGCGACGTGGACACCGCGGTTCACGCCATGAAGATGGGGGCCTATGACTACATTACCAAGCCCTTCGACCTGGACCGCCTGGCCCTGGTCATGGAAAAGGCCTATCAGCGCACCTGCCTGCAGCGGGAAAACCGCCTGCTGCGCCACACCCAGTCCGAACAGGCCTCCCCGAAGCTCGTGGGGCAATCGACGGCCCTTGAAAACGTGCGCTTCCTGATTCGCAAGGTGGCCCCCACCCGCGTTCCGGTTCTGTTGACGGGGGAAAGCGGCACCGGCAAGAACGTGGTGGCCCAGCTCATCCACGAACTGAGCGACCGCAGTGCCCGGCCCCTGGTCGTGAAAAATTGCGGGACCTTCCAGAAAGACCTCCTGCGCAGCGAACTCTTCGGCTACCGCAAGGGCGCCTTTACCGGGGCTGACGAATCCTACGAGGGGCTGTTGTCCTTCGCCCACAGGGGGACCCTCTTTCTCGACGAGATCGGGGAATTGTCCATCGAGGTGCAAAGCGCCCTGCTGCGGGTGATCGAAAACCAGACCTTTCGGCGGGTGGGGGAACGCGACGAGCAGAAGGTGGATGTACGCTTCATTTTTGCCACCAACCGCGAGCTTCACGAAGAGGTGGAGGCCGGGCGCTTCAGCGAGGCCATGTACCACCGGCTCAACGTGTTCAAGATCGTCCCGCCCCCCCTGCGCAGCCGCAAGGAGGACATCCCGGCCCTGATCGAGTCCTTTATCGGGCGCCTGCGACCGGGCGAACGGCGGGTGCGCATCTCCGATCGGGCCATGCAGTGCCTCATGGCCTATGACTGGCCCGGCAACGTGCGGGAGCTGCAGAACGTACTCGAACGGGGCCTCATCCTCTCCGAGGGCGACCTGATCACCGAACAGGCCCTGCCATTGGAGCTGACCGGCGGTGCGGTCCATGCCGGCATCGATCAGCCCTTCCTGCCCTTGAAGGAGGTGGAGCGCCAGCACATCCTGGCGGTGCTCCAGTTCGTCGGCGGAAGCCGCACCCGGGCCGCGGAAATTCTGGGCATCGGCCGCAAGACACTCTACCGCAAGCTCCACTCCCTGTCGGAAGGGTGATACCCGCATCAGCATCTGGACTACGCCGCAGGCGCTAAACCCGAGGAGAACGAAGATCAGGGCCAAAAAGACCTTTTCTGGAGTGGCCACCTACTCCGCCCGCAGGGCCTCGATCGGATCCAGCCTTGCGGCGTGGCGGGCCGGGAGCACGCCCGCCGCCAGGCCGATGACGACGGCCAGCCCTTCCGCCAGAAGCACATAGCGCCAGGAGGTATGCGTCGGCAGGGCCGGCACCAGGACCCCCAGCAGCCAGGCCCCGCCGGTGCCCACCGCCAGGCCGGCCACCCCCCCCAGGCCCGCCAGCACGATGGCCTCACCAATGAACAGCGACAGAATCTGCCGCCGGCCGGCGCCCAGGGCCCGCAGCAGGCCGATTTCGGATTTGCGCTCGTTGACGGCGATGGTCATGATGGTCAAAATACCCACCCCGCCCACCAGAAGCGAAATCCCGCCCAAGGCGCCCACGGCCATGGTCAGGATGTTGAGAATCGAGCCCAGCACCTCCAGCATTTGATCCTGGGTGACGATCGTGAAATCTTCGGCCCCGTGGCGTTCGATGAGCAGTTCCTTGGACCGGCGGGCCACGTCCGCCGACCGGCTGCCC
>CAYMQN010000007.1:0-17720 GCA_964392545.1 uncultured Desulfobacteraceae bacterium | reverse complement strand
CAGGTCGATCTCCATCAGGCTCTCGCGGTTGAAAAGCGCCAGGGCCCGGCCGGCCGGAATGAAAACCGCATCGTCCAGATCGAACCCCAGCAGCTGGCCTTTGGATTCCATGACCCCGATCACCCGGTAGCGCTCCCCACCGATGCGCAGGCGGCGGCCCAGAGGATTGGCGCCGCCGAAGAGTTCCCTGCGCACCTTGCTGCCCAGCACGACGAAGGCCCGGGCCGTGCGCGGGTCGTCGTCCGGCAGGAAACGCCCCTGGGCCACCCGCATCCGCCAGACCTCGGGCATGGCCGCCCCGACCCCGAAGACATAGGTCCGCCGGCTGCGCGGACCGTACTTTACGGCCGCATTGCCCTGGACCACCGGCACCGCGGCCTTCACCCGCGGCAGGCGCTCCAGGGCCATGGCATCCTCGATGCTCATGGGGCGCACGTTGCTGATGACAGCGCCCGAAAACCCCGTGGTGGATGTCCTGCCCGGGGTGATCCCGATGAGGTTGGTGCCGAACTGGGTGAACTCCCCCAGCACGTAGCGGTGCACCCCCTCCCCCAGCGCGGTGAGCAGCACCACGGCGGCAATGCCCACGGCAATCCCCAGGGCCGTCAGCGCGCTGCGCAGGGGCTGGCCCGTCAAACCCTGGACGGCGTATCTGGAAGCATCGCGTATCAGCATAAAACCTGTCGCATACTTTAGCGCTCTAATTTGTATGGGTTAAATGGATCTTCGCGTCCGCTTCAGAAACGGTCTGCTAGTGGTGCCCCAGGGCCGCCACCGGATCCATCCGCGCCGCCCTGCGGGCGGGCACCACGCCGAAGATCAGGCCCGCGGCCAGGGCCACGCCGGCCGCGGCCAGCGGCGCCCAGACCGGGGCGGCCATGGGAAAATTCGGAAACAGGCGCCCGGCCAGCAGCAGCCCCCCGGCCGAAAGCAGCAGGCCGGCGGTCGCCCCCACCAGCGAGAGCATGGCCGATTCGGCCAGGAACAGGCGCAGGATTTGACCCCCCGGGGCGCCCAGCGCCTTGAGAAGGCCGATCTCGCCGGTGCGCTGGGAGACCGCGATCAGCATGACGTTCATGATCAGGATACCGGCCACCGCCAGGCTGATGGCGGCAATCCCGGCCACCGCCAGGGTCAGGGTGGTGAAAATACGGTCGAAGGTCGCCAGCATGGCGTCCTGGGTGATGACGGTGATGTCGTCCTCGCCGTCGTGCCGCTCGCGGATGATGTCCAGGACCGCCCGGCGGGCCCGGGGGATGGCCTCGCGGTGGCGGGCCTGCACCAGAACACGAAACAGGGAAGCCTGGTTGAAAAGGGCCGCCGCCGAAGCCACCGGGATGATGGCCACGTCGCTGATGTCCACCCCCAGGGACTGGCCCCGGGGGGCCAAGACCCCGATCACCCGGAAGCGGCGCTCCCCGATGCGCACCCAATCCCCCAGCGGCGATGCGTTGCCGTAGAGTTCCGTCTTCAGTTTGTGCCCCAGCACGCACAGGGCTTCGGCCCGGGCGACATCGCCTTCGGGCAGAAAGCGCCCTTGGGCCATGGAAAGACTGCGCACTTCCGCCATGGCGGCACTGGTGCCCAGGATCACGGTCTCCCGGGACAGCCCGTCGCGGGCCACGGGGGCCGATCCCACCATGACCGGCGCCACGCGCCGGATGGCGCTGCTGCGCAGCAGCGCCAGGGCATCCTCGATGGTCAGGTCCCGCGGGGTCTCGCCCAGCAGGGGCGGGTGGCCGCCGGTGGTTTCGGAGCGGCCGGGCAGCACGATCAGCAGATGGGTCCCCAGGGAGGTGAATTCGCGGGTCACATAACGCCGGGCCCCCTCGCCCAGGGCCGTCAACAACACCACGGCGGCCACGCCGATGGCCATGGCCAGCAGCATCAAGCCGGTGCGCAGGGGGTAGCCCCGCAGGGAGCGGAAGGCAAAACCGAAGGTGTCCTCGATCGTCATGGCGGCCCCTGACGGTCGTCTTCAATGCGGCCGTCCAGCATGCGCACCTGGCGCCGGGTGCGTCCACCCAGATCCGGATCGTGGGTCACGACGACCACGGTCATCCCCTCCCGGTTGAGATCCTCGATGCTTGCGATCACCTCCTGGCCCGAGGCCCGATCCAGATTTCCGGTGGGTTCGTCGGCCAGGATCAGGTCCGGTTTCATGATCGTGGCCCGGGCAATGGCCACCCGCTGGCGCTGGCCGCCGGAGAGCTGGTCCGGGCGGTGGCGGGCCCGCTCGGCCAATCCCAGCCGCTCCAGGGCCTCGGCCACGCGCGGCTTGCGCCGGGGGGCCGGAACGCCCGCCAGGGTCAGGGGCAGTTCCACGTTTTCAGCCGCCGTGAGCCGGGGGATCAGGTGGAAAAACTGGAAAATGAAGCCGATTTTGTGGCGCCGCACCTCGGCCTGCTTCTGGTCGTTCAATTCGGTGGTGTCGATCCCCTCCAGGCGGTAGACCCCGCTGTCGGGACGGTCGAGCAGCCCCAGGATGTTGAGCAAAGTGGATTTGCCGGATCCCGAGGGTCCCATGATCGAGAGGTACTCCCCGGCGCGAACCGTCAGATCCACCTTGTGCAGGGCATGCACCCGTTCTTCCCCGACCCGGAAAATCCGGTCCACCTGCTCCAGGACGATCACGGGGCCTCCGCGATGCGCACGGCCCGGACCCCGTCGGCCATGTCCGGGTTGTCCACATTGACCACCACGAGATCGCCGGGGGCAAGCCCCTTCACCACTTCGCTCCAGACCCAGTTGGCAAGACCGATTTGGACCTCCCGGGCCGCTACCCGGCCCGCGGCGGGATGGAAGAGGAATACCCGCCGGCCGTCCATCACCGCTTCGGTGGGAACGCGCACCACGTCCCGGCGCACATCGAGAATCACCTCGATGTCGGCACTGTAGCCGGCCAGCAGGCTTCGGCCCTCCGGCAGGGTTTCGAAGACCGCTTCCACGTCCACGGTGCGGGCCTGCTTTTCGATGTCCAGGACGTAGTCCGCGATCCGGCGCACATGCCCGGCAAAGGTTACGTCGCGAAAGGCATCCATGCTAATGCGGGCCGGCATGCCCACCTGGATATCGGCCGCGTCCACCTCGTCGATGGGGGCGGTGACGTAGAAGCAGTCGTTTTCGATGATGTCCACCACCGGCGGGGTGGGAACCCCCAAGGGCGAAGGCGTCACGAACTCGAAGCGCTCACCGTTGATTTCGGCGATCACGCCCTCGAAGGGTGCCCGCAGACGGGTGCGTTCGAGGTTGGCCTGAACCACGGCCCGTTCGGCCTCCCGAACCCCCACCTCGGTGCGGGCCCCGGCGCACTCGGCCGCCAGGGCGGCCGCCTCGGCAACGGCGTTGTCGAGGCGCTCCTCGGGCACGATGTCCTGCCGGCGCAGCTTGCGCAAGCGGTCGGCGTTGCGCTGGGCCACCCCCGCCCTGAGGCAAACCGAACGGGCCCGGCTGCGGGCGGCGGCCACCTGCTCCTCGGCCAGAACGGCCTGGGCTTTCAAATCCTCGTTCCAGATCTCCAGCAGGAGCTGCCCCTCCTGGACCGTGTCCCCTTCGCGAATGGGCAGCTTGGCGATTTGACCCCCGGTGCTGCGGGAGAGCTTGGCCCGCCGGCAGGCATTCACCGTACCGGCGCGGGTGTTGGCCACGGTGCGCTCCACCGTTCCCCGGTCAACGGCCTTTACCGCCACCTGGATGGGCTCGGGCCGGGTGGCCCACCAGATGCCGCCGGCGGCCGCCGCGATCACGATCAGGGCGATGCCCCATTTAATGAAACGTCTGGACATGGCTGCACGTATCCCGGGCAAAAGGTGCGAAACCGCTTTTGGCGGCCGTCCGATGTCGGACCACAATCGCCCCCCTAAACGGACACCATTTAGACCTTTTCCCTGCAAAAGATCAATGCCCATCAGCTTCAGCGAATGGAGCGCCACTGCCGATCACCACCCCGGCAAGGTCGGGGCTTTTATTCCCGTCCCGAACCTGTATAATGGCGAAGATTAAGGATCGCCATGCCCGACACCCGGATTTATAGCTACGAACCGGAGCTCCAGGGGCCCCACACTTACGAGCTGGGTGCCGAGGGGCTGGTCTACCGTCCACCGTCGGGGGACCGCCGGGTGGTTCGCTGGGCGGCGATTCGTTATCTGGAAGACGTTTCCGGCCGCAAGGTCGATATCGTGGCCGACGCTGACGCAGCCCGCACCCCCCTCTTTTACGGTACCCGCCGCTTTTCAGACCTGCTGTCCGAGGTCTGCGCCCGGCTGAACGAATTGCACGGGGACCAACTGGCGGGACCGGCGACCTTCCGTGGCAACCGGGCTTTTTTCGCCCACACGGCGGCAGTGCTGGGCGTGTTTGGCGTGCTGGTCTTCGGAAGCCTGGCGGTCCTGGACGGCCGTATGGTGGTCTGGCTCTTCATCGTGGCCGCCACGCTGCCCATGGCCATTTTCGTGCTCCGCCAGCCCCACACCGTGACGGTTGGCGAGGGCGGCCTGCTGGTCAAGACGTTTCTGCGCCCCCGCTTGATCTCCTACGGCGATATCGCCGCGATCCGGTTCGATCTTTACGGCGACAAGCATACGGCGTATTTGTGCATCCGGGTCGAATTGGCCCGCGGTCGTCGCGTCACGATCCTGCGATTCGAAAATCTGGTGCTGCTTTACCTGATGATGACATTCAACTGGCAGCGCTACCGCGCCGGGCAGCGTGCATGACGGTGTCGAGGATGGCCGTCCGCCCCCGGCCGGCTCCTGAAACGACCGAAAGGTGATCATGAAGGATATTCGCTTCAAAGGCTATTTGAACTTCGACGACAGCCTGAAGTTGCAGCGGGTATTAAAGCCCCGGCGCATCGTGCCGCCCGGAGCCCTGGTCAGCGTCGTCATCCTGGCCGCCGCGGCCCTGGTCTTGTCGCGCCTGCACACGGGCATGCTGCCCGCCGTCCTCTTGCTGGCTTTTCTGGGCGTCTTCATGGCCGTGGGATTTCGGCTGATGGCGGCCTCGGCCCGCAAATCCCAGCAAAAAATCTACGAAAGCGCCTGCATCGAACGCAACGGCGTCCTGAAGGCGGACGGCATCCACCTCAAGCGGGGGACGACCCGCAAGACGCTCCCATGGGAGAGCCTCGACCGCGTCCTCGAAATCGATCACATTCTGGCCGTCGTTACCAAGGGGGAATCGATCGGCTTTGCGCGGTACATGTTCAACACGGAAAGCGAATGGCGTCGGGCGCGGATCTTGATCCTGGAGCGCGTGGGCAACACGTCGCGGCCGTCTTGACACTGGCCATGTTTGTCATTAATTTTAATGTTTTAGGGCAATTAAAACTGTTCAGGCACTGTACCGGCCCCGGTGAGCGAACCACCGTTGGTGGGCCTTCCGGCTGAAAGGAGCCGACCATGAACCGAGTCGTCAAGTGGATCCTGATCGGGGGTGGCGGACTGCTGCTTCTGCTCATCGCCGCCGTCATCCTGATCCCCCTCCTGGTGGACGTCAACCGCTACAAACCCCAAATCGAAGCCCGGGTCCAGGATGCCACCGGCCGCAGTTTCCGGATCGGCGGCGACATCGACCTGTCGGTCTTCCCCTGGATCGGGGTGTCCCTGAGCGATCTGAGCCTCGGCAGCCCGGCCGGTTTCGAAGATACCCGGTTTCTCCAGGTGGGCGATTTCGAGGCCCGCGTCAAGCTGCTGCCGCTGCTTTCCCGGCAGGTGGAAATCAGCCGGGTGGTGCTGCAGGCGCCGCAAATCGTCCTGGTCAAAAGGAAAGACGGACGGACCAACTGGGCGTTCAAGCCTCCCGCCGGTGAAACGCAACCGGAATCCCGTCCCCGGGAAACCGGCAGCGAGGGATCGGGCCTGACCCTGCAGTCGCTCACGGCCGAAGAAATCGCCATCCGCAACGGCACGCTGACCTACATCGACCAGGCCGCCGACAGCCGCCACGACATCTCGGAGCTCAACCTGGCCCTGACCGATGTCTCCCTGGACCGACCCGTGTCCCTGACTTTTTCCACCCGGGTCAACGGCCAGCCCCTCGAGGTGGAAGGAACCTTCGGCCCCATCGGAAGCCCCCCGGCCAGCCAACCCGTCACCTATGATCTGACCATTGCCGCGCTGGACGAACTCGAGGCGACGTTGAAGGGCTCGGCCCGCAACCTGACCGAGCAGCCCGCCTTCGACCTGACCCTCGACATCGCCGCCTTTTCGCCGCGCACCCTCTTTGAGCGCCTGGGACAACCCTTTCCGGTGCAAACGGCCGATCCCGAGGTTCTCGACAAGGTGGCGCTGAAGGCCAAGATCAAGGGCAGCACCGCCCAGGCCAGCCTGGAGGAGGGGACCCTGGTCCTGGATGACACCCAAACCGATTTCACCTTAGCCGCCAAAAATTTCAAGGGGCCGGACATCGCCTTCGACGTGCGCATGGACACCATCGACGCCGACCGCTATTTGCCGGCGCCGGCCAAAGCTTCCGGACAGGCGGCCGGGGCGGAAAAAAGCGGCACGGCCACCGGACCGAAAAAGAAGGCCCCGGACTACGCTCCCCTGCGGAAGCTGGTCCTCGACGGCCGCCTTGCCATCGGCCAACTCAAAGTCGCCAAAGCCCGGATGCAGAACGTACGCTTCGTGATCACGGGCCGTGAGGGCCGTTTCCGGATCGACCCCATGGCCAGTGAGCTTTACAGCGGCACCGCCAACCTGACCGGCACCATCGACGTTCGGCAAAGCAGGCCCCAGGCCGACCTGGTGCTCAAACTCGCCGACATCGCCGCCGGCCCCATGATCCGGGATGTGGCCCAGAAGAACCTCATCGAGGGCCGCCTGCAATCCGACGTCAATCTGCAGTTTCAGGGGGACGATCCGGATCGCATCAAACAGACCCTGAACGGCGGCGGAGCGCTCAGCTTCGTCGACGGCGCCATCGTGGGCATCGATCTGGGGGCCATGGTGCGCAATGTCCAGGCCGCCTTCAGTGAAGGCACGGCCGCCGCTTCCGATACCGCCCAAACCGAGTTTACCGAATTCACCGTACCCTTTCGCCTGCGCAACGGCACCTTCGCCACCGAGGCCACCCGCCTGAAGTCGCCGGTGCTCGGGGTCAAGGCCGAGGGACAGGCCAACCTGGTGACCGAAAAACTCGATTTCCGGGTGGAGCCCGAATATGTAGCGACCCACAAAGGCCAGCGCACCAGCGAAGAGCTTGCGGAAATCAAAGTTCCCGTTCTGGTCCGCGGAACCTTTAAAGACCCCCGCTTCGCACCGGACCTCGAATCGATCGCCAAACAGCAGCTAAAAAAAGAAATCATCGACTCCGGCAAGCTGGACGAAGTCTTCGAAAAGAACGAAGACCTGAAGCCGCTGGAGGATACGGCCAAGGGCGTTCTGAAAAAGATGTTCGAGTAGCCGCCGCGTTTGGGCCCGGGAGACGAAGCATGCAAACCAGAATGGGTAAATCCCTTCACGGAACCGCTTTGCTGTGGGCGGCCCTTCTGCTGTTCACCTCGGGGGGCTGTGCCCTCTGGCAGCCGTCGCTGGAAGCGCCCCGGATCAGCCTGGTCAATATGGTCCAGCAGCCCTCGGAAGGCATGGAAGCCGCCTTTGGACTGGAATTGCGGCTGATCAACCCCAACGACGTTGCCCTGAACCTCAAGGGCATCGACTGCCGGCTGGAGATCAACGACAGTACCGTGGCCGCCGGCGTCTCCGGGAAGGCGGCGGAGGTGCCCGCCCTGGGCACCCTGGTCTATCCGGTCACGCTCTACGCCTCGGCCAGCGATTTCATCATGCTGATGGTGCGGCTGATGGCCGACAGCCGGCGCGCGCCCGCAGATTTCGAGCTGACCTACCGCCTGAAGGGACGCCTCTTCCTGGCCGATGGCCTCCCGGGACTGAACCGCCTGACCTTCAGCTCCACGGGCGATTTGCTCAGGCTGCTCGAACCACCGCGGCCGAGTGCGGATTAACAGGTGGTCAGGCCTTCATTCTTGATCCCCGACGACAAAAGCGCTAAAAGGATTTTTTCGCTTCTCCGCGGCAGGCCTGAAGGAGGCCAAATGGTAAATGGCCAATCAGGTGTTCTTTTCAGCAATGGGCACAGGGAGTTCATATGAAACTGGGCCTCATCGGTTTCGAGCAGGCCGGCAAAGCCACGATTTTCGAAGCCCTGACCGGGGCCGAACTGTCCCCCGGGGCGCGGGCGGAAAGCCAGATCGGTACCATCCGGGTTCCCGACGAGCGGGTGGACGTCCTCAGCCGTCTTTACAACCCGCGCAAGACCATCTATGCCCAGGTGGAATATTTCCTGCCGGCCGGCCAGCCCCAGGGCCGGGAAAAACGCACCGGCGAGCAGCCCTATTGGACCCTCGTGCGCGACTGTGATGCCCTGATCCATTGTGTGCGCAACTTCGACCTCTTCGGCAGCCAGGCGCCGACCCCGCTGGAGCATTACCGCCGCCTCGACCAGGAATTGATCTTCGAGGACCTCATCGTGGTGGAAAAGCGCCTGGAACGCCTGGCCCTCGACCAGAAACGGGGCAAGCAACCCGATCCGGAGGAACAGAGCCTGCTGGAGCGCTGCAAGGCATCCCTGGAAGATGAGCGCCCCCTGCGGGAAACCCCGGAACTGGCCCGGGCCCCCAAATTGCGGGGGTTCGCCTTTCTGTCCGCCAAACCGCAATTGGCCCTTTTCAACAATGCCGACGAGGATGACCGCCTGCCCGACCTGAGCGGAGGACCCTCGCAAACCGACGCCATGGTGATCCGGGGCAAGCTCGAGCAGGAACTGGCCCGCATGACGCCCGAGGAGGCCGCCGAATTTCAGACCGAATTCGGGGTGGCGGCGGCGGCGGCCGACCGCATCATCCAACGCTCCTACACCTTGCTGGGCCTGATCGCCTTTTTCACCGTGGGCGATGACGAAGTGCGGGCCTGGACCATCCGCCGGGGCACTCCCGCCCTGGACGCCGCCGAGGTCATCCATTCCGACATCAAGAAGGGCTTCATCCGCGCCGAGGTCCTGGCCTACGAGGACCTCATGGCGGCCGGCACCTATGCGGAGGCCCGCAAACAGGGCACCGTCCGTCTCGAAGGCAAGCAGTATGCAGTGCGCGACGGGGACATCATCAATTTCCGCTTCAACGTCTGACCATCACCCCTTCCGTCGACATCGGGACCGCTAGCGGGATCGACATCGAAAGGCCCGGGGGCGCTGTGCAGCCTGCGACGGTCCGGGGCGGCATGCCGCGGGGATGCCCGCCACCGCGCCAAAATGTTTTGCATCGCGTATAATTGTGGTATGGTTTTTTGTTACGGTCGGCCTGTCAACCGGTCCATGGCACAAAAACCCCGAGGGCAACGCGTGGCACAATCCTCCGTGCATGAAAAATTCATCTCCGGCCTGATGGATACCCGCAGCATGGGCCGCTATAAAATTATCCGCAAACTGGGCCAGGGCGGATCGGGCGTGGTCTATCTGGCTCGCGACGCCTACATCCAGCGCCAGGTGGCCATCAAGATCTCCCAGGGCATTTCGAGCCAGTCGCGCAAGAAACTCTTTCTGGAAGCCCAGTCCGCCGGCCGCTTGAGCCACCCCAACATCCTGGCGATCTACGACACGGGGCTGTACAAAGAATTCTGCTACATCATCATGGAGTACGTCGAGGGCCAGACCCTGAAGAAAAGCTGCCGCCCCGAGCATCTCCTGCCCCTGCACCAGAGCATCGAAATCATCTTCAAGCTCTGCGGCGCACTGCATTACGCCCACCAGCACGGCGTTATCCATCGCGACATCAAGCCTTCGAACATCATGCTGGACACCCACGGCACCCCCAAATTGATGGACTTCGGTATCGCCCGCATCGCCGAGCAGAAAACCGAAAAAGGGGTCTGGGGCACGCCCAGCTACATGTCGCCCGAGCAGCTCAAGGAAGAGACGGCCAGCCACCCCAGCGACATTTTCTCTCTGGGCTGCGTCATGTACGAACTGCTCAGCGGTCAGCGGGCCTTCAGCGGGGAGAACGACTTTGCGATCATCTATAAAATCACCCGCGAAAACCCCACCCCGATCCGGGAGCTGCGGCCCGATCTGCCGGAGATCTTCGACAAGATCATGCGCAAAGCCCTGGCCAAAAACCGGGACGAACGCTACGCGGCCTGCATGGACCTGGCCTACGATCTGCGGGTCGCCCTGCGGGGCATCATGCTGCCCAAGGGGGACAAAAAGGTCGAAGACATCATCGATCTGCTCTGCCAGGTCCCCTTTTTCCATAACTTCACCCGCGAGCAGATCGAAAGCCTGGGGCTGGCCAGCAGCATCATCAAGGTTCCCGAAGGCAAGGTGATCGTCACCGAGGGCGATATCGACGACACCTTCTACATTCTCCTCAACGGCAAGGTCAAAATTCGTAAAAACGGCAAGGTGATCGCCAAAATCAGGGCCGGCGAATGCTTCGGCGAAATGGCCTATATCGCCGGCAAGGCCCGCATTGCCTCGGCCACGGCCCATACCAACTGCCTGCTCATGAAAATCAGTGCGACGCTTATGGACAAGGCGCCGGATGCGGTCCAGCTGCTGTTTTTCAAAAACTTTGCGCGGACCCTGTCCTATCGCCTGGAAAAAAGTTCAGGATTGAGAGATGTGTCCCCGACACCGTGAGGCCCCTCAGCCATGATGTTTCCTAAAACGTTTCCGCTGCCTGTCTGCATGCCGCGCCCTCGCGCCGACGAGGTCCCGGCATGATCGGGGTCGCGGCCGCCGGACGCACCGACGTGGGTCGGAAGCGCAAGGGCAACGAGGACAGCTTTCTCATCGACGACGCCCTGCAGCTCTATGTGGTGGCGGACGGCATGGGGGGGCGCAAGGCCGGCGAGGTGGCCAGCCGTCTGGTGGTGGAAACCATCCGCAAAACCATGCGCAAACTGGTCTCCCAGGATAACCCGGCCCACATGGTGGGCGTCGATCGCAATCTTTCGTCCCAGGCCAACCAACTGGTCTACGCCATTCGCCGCGCCAACCTGAAGACCTTTGAATACGCGCAGAATGACGAAAACTGCAAAGGCATGGGGTCCACCGTGTCGGCCCTCTATTTCAGCGACACCCACGCCATCGTCAGCAATGTCGGCGACAGCCCCATATTCCTGGTTCGGGACGGACGCGCGGAAATCGTCTCCTCCATGCATACGGTGATGGCCGAACAGGAAGCCCTGGCGCCGGAAGGCGGCCTCCGGCTGGGCCAACAGTACCTGCATATGATCACACGGGCCATGGGTATCGGCGAGACGGTCAACCCCGACACCACCGAGATTCTTTTCCAGGAAGGCGACACCTTTGTCATCTGCTCCGACGGCTTGAGCGACAAGGCCTTCCCGGAAGAAATCTACGAGATCGTGGACGATCAGCCCCCTGAGGAAGCCTGCCGTCAATTGGTGGCCATGGCCAACGAACGCGGCGGCGACGACAACATCACCGTCGTGGTGCTGCAGGTGGGCGGCCAGGTCGAAGCCCCCCTGCCGCGACGGGAGGCCGCGCCGGAGGAGCCGCAGTTCCGGCTCCTGGTGGAATACGACACCGAGGACGCCTCCTATTCCACGTTTACCCGCGCCCTGCGGCTGGACGGCATCTTTCTGGAAACCTCCGAGCCCTTCAGCAAGGGCGAAAGTCTGATGATGACCATCACCGACCCCCAAACCCAGACAACGATCATGCTGTCGGGAATCATTGTCGGGCGCACCCCCAAGGGCATCGAGGTGGCCTTCGACGATCTGGCCCCGTCCCAACTCGAAACCCTGAAAACACTGATGCGACACCTATAGGATCTTCCTTTCCTGTCGGTGTCTGGCCCGCTGCCGGCCGGCCGATGGATGGAAACGCCATGCGACCCCAGAGTGAAATCCAACTGACGATCCACGGCAGGACCATCGGAGGCCCTCGGCCCCTGATCTGCGTGCCCTTGATGGCGGCTTCCCGGGAAGCCTTGCTGGAGCAGGCCGGTGCGGTGGACCGTTTGCAGCCGGACCTGATCGAATGGCGCGCGGATGCCTTCGAGGGGCTGTGCGATCTTGCCTATGTGCATCAAACCCTGAAGGCCCTGCGGGCGGGCAGGCCGGCGCAGCCCCTTTTGTTCACCTGCCGGGCACCGGCCGAAGGCGGCGTGCAGACCATCGCGGCCGACCAGCGCCGGAAGCTCTACCACATGGTGATCCGCACGGGCCTGGCGGATCTGATCGACATCGAATTGGCCAGCGGCCCCACGACGATCCGGGACCTGCGGGAGGAAACCACCGCGGCCGGTGTGCACCTGATCCTCTCCTTCCACGATTTCGACCGAACCCCTGGCCGCGAGATTCTTTGGGGGAAATTGCAGGAGGCCCAACAGGCCGGGGCCGATATCGCTAAAATCGCCGTCATGCCCAGGAGCTGCCGGGACGTAGTGACCCTGCTCGATGCCGCCTGCGAGGCACGCCACCAGTTTCTGAAGATCCCCCTGATTGCCATCGCCATGGGGGAGGCGGGTGTTGTGACCCGCCTTGCCGGCGGTCAGTTCGGCTCCGACATCGTCTTCGCCAGTGGTGCTGTCGCCACCGCCCCGGGACAGCTTGCCATCCAGGACCTGCGCAAGGTCTGGTCGGTGCTGACCGGACCGAAGGACCGGCAGCCGCAAGGGGTCCCAGGCGCACCACCCCTCGGCGAGGCTTGAAAAGGAATCCCCATGCCCATGCACCGCAATGCCGACACCCCGATCGACACGCGTACCAAGCTGGTCGGCCTGCTCGGTCAGCCGCTGGGGCACAGCCTATCCCCGGCCATGCACAATCGGGCTTTCCGGGCGCTGGGACTGAACTACTGTTATCTGCCCATCGAGGTGACGGCCCGCGATCTGCCAACCGTCGCCGCCGGTATCGCCCGCATGCATTTCGCCGGCTACAACGTCACCATTCCCCACAAAATCCGTATCATGGACGACCTGGATGCCATCGACCCCCTTGCGCGCGCCATCGGCGCCGTCAACACGGTCACCATCGAAAACGGCCGCACCACCGGCTACAATACCGACGGGGCCGGGTTTGTCCAGTCCCTGCAAGCCGACGCCAACCTGTCGCCAGCGGGGCAATCCGTTCTCATTCTGGGCAGCGGGGGCGCCGCCCGGGCGATTGCCATGACCCTGGCACGCGAGGGTGCCGCCCGGATCATCATCAGCAACCGCACCGAAGCAAAAGCCCACGCCCTGGCCCGCGCCGTCAACCAGGAGGGGCGGGTCTGCTGCGAAGCGCAGGCCCTGCAGCCGGGCCCCCTCGCGACCGCCCTGCACGGCACCGACATCCTCGTCAATACCACCTCTGTCGGCATGCACCCCGACACCACTCGGACACCGCTCGATCCCGTCCTTCTGCACCCCCGTCTCGTGGTCTGTGATATCGTTTACAACCCCCGCCGCACGCGTCTCCTGGCGGCGGCCCGGCAAAGGGGCTGCCGGATCGTCGAGGGGCTCGGTATGCTCGTCTACCAGGGGGCCGCCGGTTTTAGGCTCTGGACAGGTCGGGAAGCCCCGGTCGGAGCAATGTTTGCGGCAGCAGGGCCTTCAAGAGAGGGGATATCCCCTTCATGAGCGTCTTGACCGGTGGCGGCCAACGGAAATCCTTCCCTGCGGATCGGAATGCGAAGATTGCAGTTGACATCGCCCGCTTCCGCCGCTATCGTCTGTTTTAAGACAAGGAGAACCGGAATGCAGGACCTCGTGGGCAAACCTTATTTTTATTTTGGCTATTATTTTTATGGCCCCGGTCTGCCTGCGGTGCACTGACAACCTGATCAACGTCTTTCGAAAACCGCCGGCGGACCAAACGCCGCGGTTTTTTTGTTTTTAAAGGCCGTGGCGGCAAAGCGCTTCACGGCCTTTCTGGTTCGGACCGGCACAGGCAACCCTTGCAACCACCGCTTGCAAACAAGGATGCAACCCGGGTTGACACGACGCAACCCCCAATTCGTGCCGAAAGGAAACCGCCATGCAACCACCACGCACCGAGGATCTGAGGGTACGCGACTACCTGCCGCTGATACCCCCCAGGGAACTCAAGCAAAAACGGCCCCTCTCGCCAAAGGCCCAGGAGACCGTCATCCGGGGCCGGGAGACCATCCAGCGCATCATCAAAAAGGAGGACAAACGCCTTCTGGCCATCGTGGGGCCGTGCTCCATCCATGACGAAAAGGCGGCCCTGGACTATGCCGGCCGCCTGGCCGCCTTGCAGGCCAAGGTCAAGGACACCCTCTACCTGGTCATGCGGGTCTATTTCGAAAAGCCACGGACCACCGTGGGCTGGAAAGGCCTGATCAGCGACCCCGAACTCGACGGCAGTTGCGACATGAATGCCGGGATTTTCAAGGCCCGCCACCTGATCATGCAGATCCTCGAGATGGGGCTGCCGACGGCCACCGAAATGCTCGAACCGATCATCCCCCAGTACCTGGCCGACGTGGTGTGCTGGTCGGCCATCGGCGCCCGCACCACCGAATCGCAGACCCACCGGGAAATGGCCTCGGGGCTCTCCATGCCGGTGGGGTTCAAGAACGGCACCGACGGCAACCTGGCCACGGCCATCAACGCCCTGGTCGCCGCCCATGCCGCCCAGACCTTCCTGGGCATCGACCAGGACGGCCGCACCTGCATCGTCAAGACCGGCGGCAATCCTTACGGCCACATCGTCCTGCGCGGCGGCCGACGGCCCAACTACGACCCCATCAGCATCGAAGAGGCCCGTCTGATGCTAATCACCAAGGGCCTCCCCGAAGCGATCATCGTGGACTGTTCCCACGCCAATTCCCACAAGAAGTACCAGGGGCAGGCCATTGTCTGGCGCAATGTGGTCGACCAGGTCGTCAACGGCAGCGAATCCGTGATCGGGCTCATGCTGGAGAGCAACCTGCACGAGGGCAACCAGAAATACACCGGCGACCGCAGCGCATTGCAATACGGTGTGTCCATCACCGACGAATGCATTTCCTGGGAGACCACCGAGGCTCTGGTGACGGGCGCCCACGAAAAACTCCTGGAAAGCAGGGGAGACCGGCTCGAGCGGGCCTCCTGATGCGGCTTTGCCGCCCGGGAAAAGCGCGTCGATCCAGGGTGTGTTAACCCTTGCCATCCTGTTGAAGGGATTGCCGATATGAAGCAACTCCGGGTCCGGGGCGCCTCGGGGACCTCCACGCTTGTGGTGGGAGAAGGTCTGGCGCATCTGGCGCGCTATCTGCCGGCACGACCGCCGATCATCATCACGGATGAAAACGTGGGAGCGCGCTATGGCGATCGGTTCCCTTCCGGCCATGTGATCACCATCGGCACGGGGGAAGGGATCAAAACCCTCGATACGGTTCAGCGCATCTATGCCGAACTGGTGGCCATCGAGGCCGACCGGTCCTGCTGCATCGTCGGCATCGGGGGCGGCATCGTCTGCGACATCACCGGTTTCGTGGCTTCCACCTACCTGCGGGGGGTGCCGTTCGGATTCGTGGCCACCACCCTCCTGGCCCAGGTGGACGCCAGTGTGGGCGGTAAGAACGGCGTCAATTTCGCCGGCTACAAGAACATGGTGGGCACCTTCAATCAGCCGCAATTCGTCCTCTGCGATCTGGAGATGCTGAACACTCTGCCGGAGGCGCAGTTGCAGTGCGGGTTTGCCGAAATCGTCAAACACGCCGCGATTGCCGATGCCGCTATGTTCGCCTATCTGGAAGAAAACGCCCACCGGGCCCTGCAGCTCGATCGGCAGGTCATCGAAGACCTCGTCTACCGGTCGCTGGTCATCAAAGCGGCCATCGTCAACCAGGACGAAAAGGAAACCGGGGAGCGCCGCAAGCTCAACTTCGGCCACACCTACGGGCATGCCATCGAGAAGGTGACCGGTATCCCCCACGGCCAGGCGGTCAGCATCGGCATGGCAATCGCTGCAAGGCTGTCCCTGCAGCGGGGAATGATGACGGACCAGGAACACGATCGTCTGCTGGCCCTGCTGGCCAAACTGCATCTGCCCACGCAGATGGCATTCGACCGGAAGGCCGTTGTGGAAGCCCTGGGCAAGGACAAGAAGCGGGAAAACCTAAGGATCCATTTCGTGCTGTTGCACGGCCTCGGCCATGCCGTCGTCACCGATATCGCCTTGGCTGAGCTGCGACAATCGTAAATAAGCTCGCGGTTTAGGAAACCAGCCCCGGCGGAGCGAACCGTTCTTCCCTGCTCGATGATGCCTGAGCGGAGCGAAAGCCGCATGATGGAAAAACCCAACATTGTCCTTACGGGATTCATGGGAACGGGCAAAACCACCATCGGCAAGCTGCTGGCCGAAAGCTTGGGCTATGCCTTCATCGACACCGATGAGCGAATCGAGCGGCAGGCCGGCAAGACGATACCCGAAATCTTCGCAGAAGAGGGTGAAGAGGCCTTCCGGGAAATGGAAGCGGCCCTGGCCCGGGAGCTCGCCGAGCGGCAAGGGGTCGTGATTGCAACGGGCGGGCGCATGATGCTGGACCCGGGTAATGCCGCCGCCCTGAGCCGCACGGGGCATGTATTTTGCCTCGTGGCCACACCGGAGGAAATCCTCGAACGGATCGCGCAGGATACCGCCACCCGTCGCCCGCTTCTGGCGGTGGCCGACCCCATGGAACGCATCCTGACCCTTTTGCAGCAACGCCGGCACGGCTACCGCCGCTTCCCCCAGGTGGTTACTTCCGGAATACCCCCCGAGGCGGTCGTCGACATTCTGCACGCGATGCTAAAACGCTGAAGTCCGGATAAGGCCGGCATGGCATCAGTCCCGGCGGTCCTGATTCGCCCGCACCCGCATCATGCGTCCGGGCAGCCGGCGTCCCAGCTTGTCTTCCAACGCCGCAACGACCTCGCAAACCCTCGCATTGTCGATACCGGTGGCGATTCCCATGCTCTCGAACATATGGACGGCATCTTCGGTGGGAACGTTGCCCGCCGCACCCTTGACGAAGGGGCAGCCCCCCAATCCCCCGGCGCAGGTGTCGAAAATACGGATACCGGCTTCATAGCCGATAAACATATTGGCCAGCGCAAGTCCGTGGGTGTCGTGCAGGTGCAATGCAATCCGCAAATGGGGAAAGGCTTGCGTGACCTTGCCGACGAGGCTTCGGATGGACAGCGGGTTGGCCATGCCGGTGGTGTCGGCCAGGCTTATTTCCGCGACACCGGGCTGCACCAGCTGCTCAATCGCCCGCAACACGGTCGCTTCGGGCACCGCTCCTTCATAGACACAGCCGAAAACGCACTGCAGACCCGCACGCACTTCCAGGCCCGCAGAAAGCGCCGTCCGGATGAGCGGCACCATGGCATCACGCGCGGCGGCCGCCGACCGTCCGGCATTTTTGCGGCTGTGGGTGTCGCTCACCGACACCGACATGGCCACCGCCGCCAGGCCGCAGGCCAGGGCGCGTTCCAACCCTTTTTCATTGAGCACCAGGGCCGATACGATAGGACGGTCCCCCTTGGGAATCGACTGAACCAGGGCCTCGGTATCCGCCATCTGCGGCACACGTTGCGGATGAACAAAAGACCCGACCTGGATGCGCTGCAGTCCGGCTGCTTTCAGCGCTTCGAAAAGCCGGTATTTTTCCTCCAGCGTAAAAATGCGCGCTTCCATTTGAAGTCCGTCGCCTCCAGCTCCTCGTACTCCTTCGCCAGGACCTTCTCTTCGTCCTCCAGCTCGCCC
>CAYMQN010000006.1:0-44369 GCA_964392545.1 uncultured Desulfobacteraceae bacterium | reverse complement strand
TCGACCCCGCAGCGTTTGATGGCCGGTGAAAAATTGCCGCCGCAATTGGCATCGCCCCAGCCACCGGTCAAGGGGGATTTGCCGGTAACCATCCAACGCCCCGTAAAAAGGCTGCCGGTACCGGTCAGAAGGCCGGAGACGAATCCGAGAATGTTGTCGGGTCCCAAGGGATCGGCCCCGGGGGGGATGCGGTCGTAGAGGAAGTGGGCGGCCAGTCCGACGCCGGACAAGACCGTTTCATAGATACGGCCGGGAACGGATTCGATGCGAATGCTCCCCCGGCCGAGATCGACCCACATAATCTTGCCCATGGTGGCATGGCCCATGCCGTACTCCTAATGGGTCCTGCATCCCGACGAAACCAAAAGAGGATGCGACGGTCGGCCGGGGCAGCCCGGGGAGGTGTCGGCGGAGCAACCCGGCGAGAGCGCGGGACGTGCCGGTAGCCCTACGGGTTGCACCGGCCGGCGAATTAATGAGCATTAGCACATAAATTTGTAGCGGCTCGCGCGTGGCTTGTCAAACAAATTTCATTTCCAACAGGGAGAGGATCAGTCCAGGCCCGCCAGAATTTTGGGAAACAAATTTTCCAACTGGACTTTCATGTAGAACCAGTTGCCGTCCGGTTTGGTAACCCCCATCAGCCGGAAGCCGGCGGCCGCTTCGAGATTGGAGGCGACGAGGAGAATGATGCCGCTGGCCGTATGCAGGGTGAGGGCCTGGCAGTGATCGAACCCGATTTGCCCGGTGGTTTCTTCACCGACCGAAAAAATGCTGCAAACGCCGACCGCAAGGCGCTCCAGATCGAGGTGCTCGTCCTGGATGTCGGCGGCCATGACGTCGCCGTCGGCGTCCAGGATGGCCACGGCCATGTAGCCCTTGATGGATTTGAAATCCTCCAGCGAGAGCGCGAGAATGCTGCGGCTGGTTTCCTCGTCCAGCAGGGATTGGCTGGTGGAGGTGTCCAGGACGGCGCCTTCGCCGGTGGAGTCGTCCTCCTGCAGGGCTTCGGTTTCTTCGCGCATCCAGGTGGCGCCGGCCATGTCCATCAGATGGGTCTTGACCCGCGTCCGGGTGCGCCGCCGGGGCAGATCGGAGAATTTTATGGCGATGCGGTCCCATTCGGAAATCGCCAGGGCGGCCCTTTCGCCGGTCTTGCCCTTGAGGTGGGCGTCGATCAAAACACCTTCGTCGAAGTAGAGGTAGCCCTTGCCCTTGCCCGCCGATTTGACTTCCATGCGGCAGGTTTTCTGCTCGATTTCAATCAACGGCAGGATGCTGGCCATGGTCATGCCTTTGTAGTTCATGCCCTCATCGCGCAGGTTGAGGCCGACGAAGATGGCCGAGGCCAGAGCGCCGATCTCAAAAGGCTTTTCCAGGTGGTAGAGCACCTCCTGCTGGTCCATGCGCTTGCGAAACCAGGGCTTCCCATAGTCGGTCATGACGATGCAGGGCGTGTTGGGATGCTCCTGGGTCATATAGGCCAGCAATTCCAGTCCGTCCAGGTTGGGCGTATTGATGTCGGTGACGAAAACGGCCACCTTTTCAGTGGACAAGAGCCGGATGGCCTCTTCCCCGTCACTGGCGGTCAGCACCTCGAACTGGTGCATCTTGTCGAGTCCGTCCTTGAGGGATTTCAGAAAATCGGCATTGCTATCGACAATCAAAACCTTGTCCATGTGGCTCATCCCGTCAGAATGGTGGGTTAATACGCCTCAACCACGCGGCCATCCAAAGGCCTGCAAAGGATTATCGGTGCCAAGTGCGCCGAAGTTTGACGCCGCCCACCGCCACCAGGCTCGGCACGCATCGGGTGCAGTCGTAATTCACTGAAACGATATGACATAATATGCACAAAGGGTCAATAGAGGCCCAAACCGGTAAGCTGCACGGCAAAACCATCCTGCCGGCCGGTATATTGGCGATGCAGCGCTCTCCCCCAAAAAATTAAAGTCCTGCTAAAGAACTCCCGATACTCGTTGCAAGGGGCGCTCCATCGCATCAAGCCGGCCGCCGACATGACGATGCAGCGCTAGGATAGTGCCCGTCCAGAAATGGTAGATTTTGGTTCCGGCTAAGGCCGCAGCGATTTGGAAACCGCAGGCGTAGCGCGCTACGTCGAGGATTTCCAAAGAGCGAGAACGCCGGCCGGGGCCGAAAGATGCCATTTATGGATGGCACTAGGATATCATCCGTCTGCTTTGCAAACACACTTTGAATGCGGGGAGGTTACCTATGTTTAACAAATTCAAACTCTCGACACGAATTCTGATGCTGGGGGTGGTCATCGTGATCGCCTTCAGCGCCGTTTTTGGCTGGCTGTATCCGAAGTTCAAGGGCAGCATGTATGATGCCAAATATCTCAAGACCCGCCATCTGGTGGAAACCGCCTACAGCGTCGTTGCCCATCATGCCGCAACGGCCGAACGCGGCGAGACAACCAGCGAGGAGGCCCAGGCCCGGGCCATCGCCACGCTGCAGGCCATGCGCTACGAAACCGAAGATTACTTTTGGATCAACGATACCAAGCCGCGCATGATCATGCATCCGATGAACCCCAAATTGAACGGCCAGGATCTGTCCGGTTCCAAGGACCCGAACGGAAAACAGCTTTTTGTGGAAATGGTCAAAATCTGCCAAAAGAACGGCGCCGGGTTCGTGGATTACATGTGGCCCAAACCCGGTGTTGACAAGCCCCAGCCCAAGATTTCGTATGTCAAACTTTTCCCCCGGTGGGATTGGGTGATCGGCTCCGGCATCTATGTCGATGACGTCCGGAAAGAGATCGCGGGACTGTTTGCGATCATCTTTGGGGTCGTGGCCGTGATCACGATCGGCGCGCTGGCCATCTCCTGGCTGATGGCCCGTTCGATTGCCAAGCCCATCGACCGGATCATCAAATCGCTCAACACCGGTTCGGACGAAATCGCCTCGGCTTCGAGCCAGGTGTCGTCTTCAAGCCAATCCCTGGCCGAAGGGGCCTCCGAGCAGGCGGCCAGCATCGAGGAGACCTCCGCCTCGCTGGAAGAAATGGCCTCGATGACCCAGCAGAATGCCGACAATGCCGGACAGGCCAACCACCTCATGAGAGAGGCCAATGATGTGGTCGGGCGCGCTACCGGAGAAATGTCGCAGTTGACCCAATCCATGGATGACATCAGCCAGTCGAGCGAAGAAACCCAGAAGATCGTGAAAACCATCGATGAAATCGCCTTTCAGACCAATCTGCTGGCGCTCAACGCAGCCGTTGAGGCTGCCCGGGCCGGTGAAGCGGGGGCCGGTTTTGCCGTGGTCGCCGACGAAGTGCGCAATCTGGCCATCCGTGCGGCGGAAGCCGCCAAGAATACCTCGGCGCTGATCGAGGACACCTCGAAACGGGTCAAGGACGGCTCCGAACTCGTCCACCGCACCAATGCCGCCTTCGCCGAAGTGGCCGAGGCATCCACCAAGGTAGGGGATCTGGTCGGTGAAATCGCCGCGGCCTCCTCCGAGCAGGCCCAGGGTGTCGAACAAATCAACACGGCCGTCACCGAAATGGACAAGGTCGTCCAGCAGAATGCCGCCAGCGCCGAAGAATCCGCATCGGCGTCGGAAGAGCTCAATGCCCAGGCCGAGCAAATGAAGCACATGGTGCAGGAGCTCATGCTGCTGGTTGAGGGCCATGGCCGCCGTCGCCAATCCGCCATGGTGCCGAAAGGGGCCAAGCGACCGGCGGCCGCCCAACAACGGATGGCCAAGGCGGCCGCTCCGCACAAGCCGCGCTCGGAGCAGGTGATTCCCCTCGACGACCATGACGGGACGTTCCAGGATTTTTGATGAGCGTCGCCGGGGATCGTCCAGGCGGCCTGTTCCCCGCCCCTGTCCGGTTCGCGGTTTACCGCGGAGGACCCCGCCTAGTGGCGGCGGCTCCTCCGCGGACCGTCGCTTAGGCCCCTGCCGGCCGCGCGTCCGCTTTTAACTCCCGCGCTTGTATGCTATGATGTGATCGTTTGTTGTAACACCCGAATCATTCGCTTTTTTGCGCCGGAAGGTTGGAGGGGACCATTCCGGCCGATCGCCATCCAAACGGTTCGCTCGCCAACCGCCGAGATGGTGTCCGATGCCCGTCACGGCACGTACCTGCAAGCGCCTGTTGCCGGCCAGGCCTGTGTGGCGATGCCCTGATCGTCTACCGCCCAACCCTCGGGGGACAAAGGCCATGAGTTTTGCAAGACTGCGCACCCACCTGAAATCCGTCGATGTCGACAAACACATCGTTGCCGGACGCAAGGGCAACAAGGAGAACATCAAAAGCAAAATCATCGTACCCATTTTCCAGACCATCGGGTGGAACCTGTTGGGCGATATGGATTTCGACCATCAGGGCCTCGACATCGTCCTGTTCAAAGACGACAATCCCGCCGTCATCGTGGAGGTCAAATCCTGGTCCGACATTCTCGAAGAGGATATCAACCAATATCTGGAGTACAGCTTTCGCCTCAATTGTCCCTGGATCTTCCTGTCCACCGGCCAGCACATGGCGCTCTATTGCACACTTCTCAACCAGGAAAATCTTTCCGAAGCCGAGCCCGTCCTCCGGTTTGCCTTCGAGGAGCTCACCGGCAGGGACGGCAACAAACTTCTGGGCGAGCTGGACGCAATGCTCGGCAAAAAGTATTTCTTCAAAAAAAACAGCGCGCTTTATAACCACGTGGCCGAGCGTCTGGCGGGGCAGAGCATCGAAGAGGCGCAGATCGAGTTCGTCAAAAACGCCTCCCAGCACCTCCGCGACGACCGCACCCGCCAATTGACCGTGGAGAGCTTTCTCTCCCAGCTTCGGCACCACTCGCGCCAGGTGTCCGGGGCCCTGGTCTATCTGCACTCCAAAATGGTCAATGTGCTCCACGGCAATCCACGCCTCCAGATCCAATACCGCAACAAGGGGGTCGGCCTGGAATACGAGCTTCCCGGCAATCCCCGGGCCGAAGTGCTCACGCTTTTCGACATCTACCCCGAGAGTGCCCGGATTACCTTCGGCCAGGAAGGCTGGAAGAAGTTGAACATCACCGCGGCCACCTTCGATGAAATGGCCAATATCCCCCGCAAGGCCCAGTCTTTTGCATGGGCCCGTGAGGTGGGCCGCCTCCTGGAACAGGCCATCCGGGAAATCAACCCGCGCGGTTAGAAGGGAAGAGCCCCATGAAAAGCTATCGCAAAGAATTGTGGTTCAACGTGCCCACCCGCCGGGCCTTTATCAACATCACCCCCGACGTCCAGAAATGCATCGATGAAAGCGGTATCCAGGAGGGGTTGGCTTTGGTCAACGCCATGCACATCACCGCTTCCGTCTTCATCAACGACGACGAATCCGGCCTGCACCACGACTACGACGTCTGGCTGGAAAAGCTGGCCCCCCACGCCCCGGTCGAGCAGTACCGCCACAACGTCGGCGAAGACAACGCCGACGCCCATATGAAACGGCAGATCATGGGGCGCGAAGTGGTGGTGGCCGTCACCGGGGGGCGCCTGGATTTCGGCACCTGGGAGCGCATTTTCTACGGTGAATTCGACGGCCGCCGCAAAAAGCGGGTGCTCGTCAAAATCATCGGCGAATAGCCTTTTCAGGTGTCCCTGAACCCATCCTAACGGCCACCGCCTTCTCTCCTCCCCCTTCTTATGCGCATTGTCCCACACGGCAAATGAGCATCATTTCATAACATGGGCTCGATGGGCTTTGTTGCATAAATCCCTTTGAAATATTGACCTTTTTAAATGGTCAGCAACTTGACACCGGTTTGGCGAATATGCCATATACCACAATTCTCAAATAGCCCTGATAAGATTAGCGTTGCGCCTGCCGTCATCCCGGCGCCGCAACGTTTGACGACGCGAACTGGGACAGAGGAATCATTCTATGAGCGAAAGCAGACTTGCCAGAATTCTCAAAGCGGGCCATTTCGCCTTTACCGGGGAATTGGGCCCTCCACGCGGCTCGAACGTCGAGGTGGTTCGCGAAAAAGCCGCGCCCCTGAAAGGGATGGTGGATTCGGTCAATATTACCGACAACCAGACGGCGATGGTGCGCATGGCCAGTTGGGCGGCCGCCCTGATCGCCCTCCAGGAGGGGCTCGAGCCGAACTACCAGATGGTTTGCCGCGACCGCAACCGCCTGGCCATGCAGGCCGACATCCTCGGCGCCTACGCCCACGGCATCCGCAACATGCTCTGCCTGTCGGGGGATCACCAGCAGTTCGGCGACCACCCGAACGCCAAAGGCGTCTACGACATCGATTCCATCCAGTTGATCGGCATGGTCAAGCACATGCGCGACGAAGGTCTTTTTTTGAGCGGCGGCAAGATCGACGGCCCTCCCGCGATGTTCATCGGCGCCGCGGCCAATCCTTTTGCGGAACCCTTCGAGTGGCGCGTGCACCGCTTGGCCAAAAAGGTGGAGGCCGGTGCCGATTTCATCCAGACCCAGTGCATCTACAACATGGAAAAAATGCGCGAATGGATCCGGCAGGCCAACGATATGGGGCTCACCGAGAAAACCTACATCCTGGCCGGCGTCACCCCCATGAAAAGCCTCGGTATGGCGCGCTACATGAAGGGCAAGGTGCCGGGCATGGACGTCCCGGATGATGTGATCAAGCGCCTGCAGGGCGTCGACAAGAAAAAACAGGCCGACGAAGGGATCAAAATGGCCTGCGAGCAGATCGAGGAGTTCAAGGAAATGAAGGGGGTGGCCGGGGTGCACCTGATGGCCATCGAGTGGGAACACCGGGTTCCGGAGATTGCCGAACGGGCCGGCGTCCTGCCTCGGCCGGAGGTCTAAGGTCAGCGGCGAAGCCGGCGCATCCCTTGGGAAGAGCGCCGGAGAATGCCCGGCCGCAGGGACAGAACCTAACGGGAGATGTCAATGTACGATTTTGTCAGGGGCCCGCTGGTGTGGGTCGCCTTTTTGGTTTTCATCTTGGGCACGGCCTACCAGGTCTACCGCTTCTACCGATTGAGCCGGCCCAGGGAGCGCTACCGGCTGCGCATCCCCTTCGGCAAGCCGCCCCAAGAGCCCGAAGAGGCACCCGCCGAACCCGAGCTGACCTGGTGGCAGCAGGTGCAGTTGTCCGTGGCCGGTCGCAACCCCGTCATGATCGCCGTCACGACCCTTTTCCACCTGGCGCTGCTGCTGACCCCGCTTTTCGTGCTGGGCCACAACGTCCTGCTCGATATCGCCTGGCATGCCAGCCTGCCCAGCCTGCCGGAAGCGGTGGCCGACGGCCTGACCGTCGCGGTTCTGGCCGGCGGCCTTTTCTTTCTGCTGCGCCGGATCTTTCTGGCCCGCGTGCGGGCCATTTCAACGGCCTATGACTACCTGGTTCTGCTGATTGCCACGGCCCCCTTCATCACCGGCTTTTTGGCCTACCATCACCTGTTCGACTACGATACGGTGATCCTTCTGCACATGCTGGCCGGCGAAATCATGTTGATGGCCATACCGTTCACCAAGCTGGTACACATGCCGTTTTATTTCATCAACCGGTTCGTACTGGTCCACGAGAATACCATGGGAAGCGGCGGGAGCCGCGTGTGGCGCTAAGCGCCGCCTTCCAGCGGAGACAGGAATGAGTTCAGACGATCGAGCGCCCATCGACCACGAGGAAATCCGCCGCATGCTGGCGCAGCACGCCGACAAAATGAAAACCGCCCTGCGGGTCTGCGCCCATTGCAGCCTGTGTGCGGAAAGCTGTTTTTTGTACCACGTCCATGAAGGCGATCCCCGCTACATGCCGTCCCACAAGTTTATCAACTCCATCGGCAAACTCTACAAAAAGAAGGGGAAGATCGACCGGGAGGAATTCGAGGAAATCAAGGAAATCGCATGGCGGCGATGCGTGTTGTGCACCCGGTGCTATTGCCCGCTGGGCATCGACATCCCGGAGATGATCGCCCTGGCGCGCGACATCTGCCGCTCCCAGGACGTCTACTTCGAGTGGAGCGACCTCGAACAACCGGAGGCGTAGCGGCCCTCCTGCGATGGAGGGTGGTCCCGAGAGGCTTTAAGGAGAAAGGTAACGCCGTGCATAGGAATCACAAAACGCGCTCCATGCTGCTGGCCATGGTTGTCCTGGCTGTCACCGGTCTCGCCCTGGCGCCCTGCGCCGTGGCGCAGGAAGCGGAAATCGTTTTAGGGACTGATCAAGATGTCCCGTCCCAGCGCCCCCCCGTGGCCTTCACCCACGAGCTGCACATGGAGCTTCTGGAATGTCTGGCGTGTCATCACGCCTATGAGGACGGGGTCAACGTCCTCGACGAGGATGAACTGGTGGAAGGCAACCCGGCCATTCGCTGTGCCGCCTGCCACAATGACCAGGCCGACCTGGAGCGGCAGGACGCCTACCATCGCCAGTGCATCGGGTGTCATATCGAAACACGCAAGGCCGACGCGGCCTCCGGCCCCGAAATGTGCGGGGCCTGCCACCGCCCGGAGCCTTGAACAAGCGTCCCTAATTCTACCCCCTTGGAGGTCGCAAGTGGTTAAATGCAAAAGAAAACCGTTCGATGAAATCAAACAGGCGATTCAGGCTTACACCCGTGTGCTGAACGTGGGCTGCGGCGGCTGCGTGTCCGTCTGCCTGGCCGGCGGCCAGAAGGAAGTCAATCTTCTGAACGCGAAACTGAATCTGGCCTTTAAGAATGAAAACCGCGCCGCCCGGGTGGACGGCTTTACCGTGGAACGGCAGTGCAACGAAGCCTTCCTCGTGGATCTCGACCAACGGGTGCCCCGCTATGACTGCCTGATGTCCATGGCCTGCGGGGCCGGGGCCCAGCTCCTGGCCGCGCGTTACCCGGATACGCCCGTCTTCCCCGCGGTGAACACCGTTTCCATCGGCATCGACCGGGATATCGGCGTCTACGAAGAGCGCTGCCGCGCCTGCGGCGAATGCGTTCTGGGCTACACCGCCGGCATCTGTCCGGTGACCCGCTGCGCCAAGGGCCTTTTCAACGGCCCCTGCGGCGGCACCAACAACGGCAACTGCGAAGTCAGCAACGAAATCCCCTGCGCCTGGCAGGACATCTACAACCGCCTGAAGGCCCAGAACCGGCTGGAGGATATCAAAAAGCTCAAACCGGCCATGCAATGGCAGAACCAGACCCGCCGCATCATCGTGCAGGACGAGTACGCGTCGCGCTACAAGAAGGGCTGACCGCACGGCGCAACGGTCCGCAGCACCCCGCCGCGCCCTTCGCTGAAACAGAAAAACCCCCGGCTTCCATCAGAAGCCGGGGGTTTTTGGTTTGCAAAAACCCATC
Source organism: uncultured Desulfobacteraceae bacterium (assembly GCA_964392545.1). GTDB lineage: Bacteria > Desulfobacterota > Desulfobacteria > Desulfobacterales > UBA5852 > JABZFP01. The sequence goes on along the minus strand of CAYMQN010000006.1, from coordinate 35,078 downwards.
GAAGTCCCGGTCAGTGAAGGGGGGCCACCTTGACGGCACAGACCTTGTATTCGGGAATGCCCGATACGGGATCCAGGGCCGCATTGGTCAGCTTGTTGGCCGCCCCCTGGGCATAATGAAACGGGATGAACACCGTGCCGGCAACGGCCTTGCGGGAAACCTTGACCCGGGCCTGGATTTCGCCCCGCCGGGAAGCGATGCTGATCCACCCCCCATCCTCCAGCCCGAAGGCTGCGGCATCCTGGGGGGATATCTCCACGAAACTCTCCGGCGCCCGCTCCACCAGGTCCGGCGAGCGCATGGTCATGGTCCCCGTGTGGTACTGGTAGAGCAAACGGCCCGTCGTGAGGTAGAGTGGAAACTCCGCGTCGGGCACTTCGGCCGGCGCCTGCCATTCGATGGCGTGAAACTTCCCCTTGCCCCGCGTAAACTGGGCGCTGTGGAGCACCGGCGTTCCGGGGTGCTCTTCGTTCAGGCAAGGCCAGTGCAGCCCCTCCTGCGCGATGCGCTTGTAGGTGATGCCGGCATAGGAGGGGGTCACCCGGCGGATTTCCTCGAAAATGGCCTCGCTGTCGGCAAATTCCATGGGATGGCCCATGCGGCGGGCCAATTCGGTCAGGATCTTCCAGTCGTCCCAGGCCTCCCCCGGTGCCGCCACCGCCCTGCGCACCCGCTGGACCCGCCGTTCGGTGTTCGAAAAGGTGCCGTCCTTCTCCGCAAAACAGCGGCCCGGCAGCACCACGTCCGCCTTGCGGGCGGTTTCGGTCAAAAACAGATCCTGGACCACGAGAAGCGCCAAATGCGCCAGGCTGTCTTCGACGTGGTTGAGATCCGGGTCGGACACCAGTGGGTTTTCGCCGATGATGTAGAGCGCCTTCAAGCGGCCGTCATGAGCGGCGGGAATCATGTCGGTGACTTTCATGCCCATGCTGAGGGACAGGCCCTCCACCCCCCAGGCCTCGGCCATCTTGCGGCTGATCGCCTCGTCGGTCACCGGCTGGTAGGCGGTAAACACATTGGGCAGCCCGCCCATGTCGCAGGCCCCCTGGACGTTGTTCTGGCCCCGGAGGGGGTTCACGCCGCCCCCGGGCATGCCCAGGTTGCCGCACAGCATGGCCAGGTTGGCCAGCGACTTGACGTTGTCGGTCCCACAGGTATGCTGGGTAATGCCCATGCAATATACGATATTACCGACCTTGGCGCGGGCATACAGGCGGGCGGCCTCCCGCAGTTGTTCGGCCGGAATGCCGGTGATGGGTTCGACGTATTCGGGGGTGTACTTGGCCACCATGGCCTGGAGCGCGTCGAAATCCTCGGTGCGCTCGGCCACGAAGGTTTTGTCGTAGAGATCCTCCGCGATGATGACATTCATCATGCCGTTGATCCAGGCCACGTCGGTGCCCAGATTGGGGCGCAGATAGGATTCGGCGAATTCGGTGACCTTGATGCGACGCGGGTCCACCACGATCAGGCGCGTCCGGCCCGACTGCACCGCGCGCTTGATCCCCGCGGAAATCACCGGATGGTTTTCGGTGGTGTTGGAGCCTGTGATCAGGATTACGTCGGCTTTCTCGACACAGGCGATGGTGTTGGTCATCGCCCCGCTGCCGAATGCTGCGGCCAGACCGGCCACGGTGGAGCTATGTCAGAGACGGGCGCAATGGTCCACGTTGTTCGTCTTGAGCACCGCCCGGGCAAATTTTTGGGCGATGTAGTTCTCCTCGTTGGTGATGCGGGCCGAGGTCAACAGCCCGATGCTCTCGGAACCATGGTCCTCTCGGATGGCCGTCAGCTTTTGGGCGACGAAATCCAGCGCCTCGTCCCAGCCGACTTCCTTGAATTCGCCGTCCTTCTTGATCAAGGGCTGGGTCAGGCGGTCCGGGGACCCGATAAAGTTGTAGCCGAAACGCCCCTTGACGCACAGGCTGCCGTAGTTGGGCGCCACGTCCTCGACGCCCGTGACCTTCACCACCCGGTTGTCGCGAACGTGCAGGTGGAGCTGACACCCCACCCCGCAGTAGGTGCAGGTGGTGTGCACGCGCTCGGTCTCCCAGGGTCTCACATCGTAGCGCACATCCTTCTCCACCAGGGCACCCACCGGACAGGCCTGGACGCACTCGCCGCAGAAGACGCAGTCGGAATCCTTGAGCGGCTTGTCGCCGGCCGCGATGATCTTGGTTTCCGATCCGCGGAAACCGAAACTGATGGCCTTGTTGACCTGCACTTCGTTGCAGGCCTGGACACAGCGCCCGCAGAGGATGCAACGGGAAAAATCCCGAACGATGAAGGGGTTCACGTCTTCAATGGGATAGGGGATCACGGTTCCCGGCAGACCCTCGCCGGTGACCTGGTAGCGGTAGGCCAGATCCTGCAGACGGCAGTCCCCCCACACCGGGCAGAGCTGGTCGCTGTGATCGTCCTTTTCCACCGCAAGTTGAAAAACGGTCCAGTCGCCCTCGTCCGAACCCCGGGCCGCGCAGTTGTGATTGCCCGAGGCCAGCAGCAGTTTGAGGATGGTGCGGCGCGCCTCCACGACCTTGGGCGACTCGGTCTGGACCACCATATTTTTGCCGGCCGGGGTCGCGCAGGCCGGCAGCAGGGTCCGGGCACCCTCCACCTCAACCACGCAGATGCGGCAGGCGCCCGTGGGCGTGGCCCCCTTCAGATAGCACAAGGTGGGAATGTCGATGCTGTTGCGCCGGGCCACCTCGAGGATCGTCTCGCCCGGCTCAAAGGCAATGGCATTCCCGTTGATCGTCAACTGATTCTGATCGGTCATGGTGCTCCCCTCTTCCATGAGGCCGGCCGACGTCGGCAACAGCCCCAAAACCATGCGTCGCGCTGAACGTCCCATCCGGCGGACGGGACTTCAGGAAATTCACCCGCAGTATAAGCTTGGATTTTTATAGAATTCAAGGCAACTTGTCAACGAGGGAAAGCGGCGCCGGAAGTGGCGGCCGGCCGATGGCGCCAGGCATAAACGAGGGCGCCCAGGATGGCCCCCAAGCTGTCGGCCGCCCAATCCCAGCCGTCGGCCTGCCGGCCGGGCACGAAGGCCTGATGCCATTCGTCACTGAGTCCGAACAGAATGCTGAACAGGACGCCGGCCAGCCAGACCCACCGGAGGGTACGCAACCCCCGCAGCGTGGCGAAGGCGCGGCAGGCCAGATACCCCATGAGGCCGTAGGCGGCCAGATGAAGCACCTTGTCCTGACCGGGGACATCCGGCCCCAAAGCGGGGGACGGCAGGGAAGACTGGATGAATATGACCAGCGCGTAGCCGGCCAGCAGAAGCCACGGCAGGGCGGGATGGCGGCCGGCGGCGGGCCGTTTGTCATGGGCGTGCGGCATTGCGGATTCTCACCCTCAAAGGGGGCCGACCGATCGGCCCAACGGCGGCCCGGAATCGCCGGCAGCGGTTCAGGCGGCCGCTTCCGCCGTATCGAAAATCGTCAGTTCGGGGCGGCGTTCCCGCACATGTTCCAGCACCGTATCCAGGAAATCGCCCTCGGCGACGCCGTAGCGCACCTTGCCGTCCAGGGTTCGCACGGCCAGGGTGCCGGCCGCCTGCTCCTTGGCGCCGATGGTCAGAATCAACGGGATCTGGCGCAGCTGGGCCTCGCGGACTTTTTTGTTCAGGCTTTCCGTCCGGTCGTCGCGTTCGACCCGCAGGCCGGCCGCTCGCAGTCGGTCGCAGACCTCGCCGGCATAGGGGGCCAAATCATCGTTGATGGGAAGCGCCACGGCCTGCACCGGGCTAAGCCACAACGGGTATTTGCCGGCAAAATGCTCGATCAGAATGCCGAAAAAACGTTCGATGGACCCCAGGACCGTGCGGTGAATCATGATGGGGCGCGGGCGCTGGTTGTCCCGATCCACATAGGTCAGGTCGAAGCGCTCGGGCAGGGACATGTCGAGCTGGATGGTGCCGCATTGCCAGGTGCGGTTCAAGGCATCCTTGATATGGATGTCGATCTTCGGGCCGTAGAAGGCGCCGTCCCCTTCGTTGACCTGGTAGGTGTCCGTGTACGCCTCCAGGGCGGCCCGCAGCCCGCCGGTGGCCGTTTCCCATTGTTCGTCGGTGCCGATGCTCTTTTCCGGACGGGTCGACAATTCCAAATGGAAGCCGAGGCCGAAGACGCCGTAAATACGCTCCACCAGACGCAAAACACCCAGGATCTCTTCTTCGATCTGGTCGGGGGTCATGAAGATGTGGGCATCGTCCTGATGAAAGGCCCGCACCCGGAAGAGGCCGGACAATACGCCGCTGAGTTCGTGACGGTGCACCAGACCCACCTCCGCCGCCCGCAAGGGAAGTTCGCGGTAGGAGTGAGGCCGGGTTTTGTAGAGCAGCATCCCGCCGGGACAGTTCATGGGCTTGATGGCGTACTCGATATCGTCGACCACCGTGGTATACATGTTTTCACGGTAATTCTCCCAGTGGCCGCTGCGCTCCCACAGGCTGCGCTGGAGCATGATGGGGGTCTTGGTTTCGACATAGCCGGCCCGGCGATGTTCTTCACGCCAGAAATCCAGCAGCAGATTCCACATCACCATGCCCCGGGGATGGAAAAAGGGCATCCCCGGCGCTTCATCATGGAAACTGAAAAGCTCCTGGGCTTCGCCGATTTTGCGGTGGTTGCGCTTGCGGGCCTCCTCCAGAAACGTGAGATAGGCTTTCAACGCTTTCTTGTCGAAATAGGCCGTGCCGTAAATCCGCTGCAGTTGGGCCTTGCTCTGGTCCGCCCGCCAGTAGGCGCCGGACACTTTCATCAGCTTGAAGGCTTTGACAAACCCGGTGTGCGGTACGTGCGGTCCGCGGCATAGATCGAAAAACTCCCCCTGCCGGTAGAGGGAGATGGTGCCCTCCGGAAGATCTTCGATCATCTCCAGTTTGTAGGGCTCGTCCCGGTAAAGCTCCAGAGCCTCGGCTTTGCGGATGGTCTCGCGCCGGATGGGCAGCTTGGCCTTGACGATCTTCTGCATTTCGGCTTCGATGCGGGCCAGATCGTCTTCCGAGAGGGGCGCCATGTCGATATCGTAGTAGAACCCGTCTTCGATGACGGGCCCGATCGTCAATTTGGCGTTGTCATACAGCCGCAGGACCGCCTGGGCCATGACATGGGCGGCGCTGTGGCGCATGATGTCCAGGGCTTGGTCGTCGCGCGTGGTGATCAGGCGCAGGTGGGCATCCCTGTCAATGGTCCGATAGATATCCTGCACCTGGCCGTCGACTTCCATGGCGACACAATCGCGCGCCAGACCTTCCGAGATGGAAGCCGCTACCTCGCCTCCGGTGGGCGGCGCTTCAAACTGCTTTATGCTCCCGTCAGGAAGTGTTATAGTGATCATGACATCCTCGCTTCGGCTTGGAATGGGGTGTACGCTCAGCATATAGGGCAATTGGAAATTAGGAAATCTAAGGGAATCCAAGGGGTGGGTCAAGCAAAATCATGACAAACGGCAGCCTGGATGGGTATCGACTGATCGAAGACACCGCCGAACTGGCAAGCGCCGCCCGCAAGATGGCCAAAACCGCGGAAATCGCCTGCGACCTGGAAGCCGATTCCATGTATCACTTTCGCGAAAAGGTCTGTCTGATCCAGATCGCCGCCGCGGATGAGACCCTGGTGATCGACCCCCTCAAACTTGCCGACCTCTCGCCCCTCAAACCGGTCATGGCCAACCGCCGCATCCGCAAAGTCCTGCACGGGGCCGACTATGACATCCGGTCCCTCTACCGTGACTTCGGCATCGTGGTCAACAATCTCTTCGACACGGAACTGGCCTCGCGCTTTCTGGGGATCCGCGAAACCGGCCTGGATGCGGTGCTGCAGGACCGTTTCGGCGTCCATCTCGACAAAAAATACCAACGCAAGGACTGGTCCAAGCGGCCCCTGCCGGAGCCCATGATGGCCTACGCCGCCCAGGATGTCCATTATCTCCTGCGCCTCGCGGGCATTCTGACCGAAGAACTGCGCGCCAAAGACCGCCTTGCGTGGGTGCACGAGGAATGCGACCTGCTGAGTCAGGTTCGGCCCCCCGCAGCGAACGACGACCCCCTCTTTCTCCACTTCAAAGGGGCCGGCCGACTGGACCGCCGCAATTTGGCGGTTCTGGAAGCCCTGCTGCAGCTGCGTCGCGAGCTGGCCGAGGCCAAGGATCGCCCCCTTTTCAAGGTGTTCTCCAACAAATCCCTGCTCTCACTGGCCACCGCCGCCCCCGGGACATCCCAGGCTCTGGAGCGCACCGGCGCCCTCAGTCCGAAGCAGGTCAAAATGCACGCTCCGGCCCTATTGGCGGCCGTTCGCTGGGCCCTGGATCTTCCGGAGAAAAAACTGCCGCTCTATCCGCGGCACAAAAGCCCCCGCCTGCCGGGCCGGGTGCCGGAACGCATGACCGTATTGAAAACCTGGCGCGACCGCAAGGCCCAGGTCTTGGACCTCGACCCGGGGCTGATGCTCAACAAGGCCTTGATGCAGGCCATCGCCGTCCGTCACCCCCAGCAGCGCGCCGACCTCGACGACATCCCCGACCTGCACCGCTGGCGGCGCAAGGTCTTCGGCCGCGAGATCGTCGATCTCATGAAACAGGTCCGTTAGGCACCATGGAAGAGCCCATCCACTTCAGGTCGTCGACGCTTCGCCTGGAAGGCCGGCTGCAGGTTGGGGATGCCCGGGCGGTGGTGGTCACCCACCCCCATCCCCTCTATGGCGGCAACCTGCACAACCCGGTGGTCGAGGCCATTGCAGCGCGCTATCGGCAGCGGGGATATACCACGCTGCGCTTCAACTTCCGCGGGGTCGAAGGCAGCCAGGGGCACTATGACGAGGGGCAGGGCGAGCAGGAGGACCTGGGCCAGGCGATTGCCTATCTCCAGCAATCCGGATACGGCCCGGTCGAACTGTCCGGCTATTCCTTCGGAACCTGGGTCAATGCGCTGTACGCAGCTAATGTCCGGCCCGGCATCACGATGACCATGGTCTCGCCCCCCGCGGCCTTCATGGATTTCCGCGCCGTCCAGCGTCTCCCCGGGCTGAAGCTGGTGATGACCGGCAGCCGCGACGATATCGCCCCACCGGACCTCCTCGGGCGCCTCGTGCCCCAATGGAACCCCGCGGCCCGCTTGGCAATCGTATCCGGGGCGGACCATTTCTTTTTCGATCATATGGAGGACCTGAAGGCGGCCTTGAGCGCAGTGCCGGCGGCTTCCGGCGGATAGCGATTGCAAAAAACCGCGGCTCAGTCGCCTTCCCAGAAACGCACCGGCGCCGCTTTTCTTCCCGGCAGGCGGACATAGGCTTCATCCGCAGCCCACGCATTGATCGGCCTCCACCGCAACCGTCACCGTGCGGTCAATCATGATGCGCCCCCGCCGCCGGCAAATCCCCCGCCGCCACTTGGGTCGGCACGGGCTGGGACAATCCATTGATGAAGTTATCCACCGCGAAGCGGTAGAGGGCGGAAAAAGAATCGTCGGCCAGCAAGGTACCCTGCATTTTTTGGAAGGGGATCAACCCATGCAGGATGCCCCAGAAAAGCAGCGCGTGGCGACGGACGTCGATGCCCCGGAACCTCTCCAGGGAAACCCCTTCCCGCAGCACCTCCTGGACCGCCATCAATATGCGGTTGCCGTGCTCGTCGATCTGTTGTTTGACTTCCGGCGTGAACATCACGTCCGTGGCGGACAGAAAATAGTTGATGACGTCGAAATAGTTTTTATGCTCCCGGCTGAACCGAAGATAGGCCTGGGCCATGGCGTGCAGCCGCTCCGCGGGGTCGGCTTCTCCCTCAAGGGCCCGCTGGACTTCCTCGCGCAGCAGCGTCAAGCCTTCTTCCTGCAGCACGGCAAAAATGTCCTCTTTGCTGCGGAAGTAGAAATAGATCGTGCCCACGGCAAGCTCGGCCTGGCGGGCGATCTGATTGACCGATATGGCGTTGAGGCCCTTCTTGAACAGGAGGGCCCGGGCGGCATCCAGGATCTGCCGCCGTCGATGCTCCTTTTCACGCCTGCGCCGCTGCTTGATGCCCATTCCACCCGACCTCACATCCTTCTTTGCATCCTTCTCATGCACGTCCTGTGTCGATTTCCACCATGACCTTGATGGCTTGGCCGCCGTCGATGCGGTCCCGGTAGACCTGCGGCAGCTGCCGCAGATTTACCCGGTCGGTTATCAGGGGCCGGCCGTCCAGGCGGCCCTCGGCCATCCATTCGAGGCATTGCCGGTTTTCCGCGTGCGTGTTGCTGTAGCAGCCGGTCAGGACGGCCTCCTTGAAATTGAGGGTCATGGGCACGATGGGCGCCGAAGCGAAGATCATGCTGACCACACAGATGCGCCCCCCACGGGCCACCCAGTCCAGGGCTTTCTGGACGTTGTCGGGCACGCCCGAGCACTCCAGTATGGCCGGGAAACCGGTCCCCTGCGTCAGGGTGAAAACAGGACCGGCAATGGCCTCGTCGAAGGGGTCGAGGGCATGATCGGCCCCCAGTTCCCGGGCCAGACGGCGCTTGGCGGCCACGGGCTCGGTGAGCACGATGGGCGATAGCCCCAAGACCCGCAACAAGCTGACGGTGGCCAGGCCGATCGGCCCGCCCCCCATGACCAGGGCCGGCCCCTCGACGGCCCCCAGGCAATTGATGCCGTGCAGCGCCGCCGCAAAGGCCTCGGCCAGGGCGGCGTTGCAGGAATCCACCGCCTCCGGCACGGGGATGAGCATATCCGGGTAAACCTTGACGTACTCGGCAAAGGCCCCCGGCAGGTCGCCGATGCCGATGGAGCGCCGTCCCACCTGGCAGAAATAGGGGCGCCCTCCCCGGCAGTCGCGGCACCGCCCGCAGGCGGTGGGGCGCACGATGTAGCGACCGGCCCCCGGGGTTACGTGGTGAACCTCGGCGCCGCAGGCCACCACCCGCCCGCACACCTCATGGCCCAGAATCGTGCCGTCGGCCAGGCCGCCGGATTTGATCAGCGAATGGTCGGAACCGCAGAAGCCGACCTTGAGGACCTCGAGCAGGACGCCGTCCGGCTCGACCGCCGGAACCGGCACCGTTGCCACTTCAAGACGGCCGCCCCGGAAGACGACGGCCTGCATGGTTTCGGGTAAAGGCACGTGAATTCCTTTGTTTGACGTCGAAGCTATGAGCGGCCGCAGCTTTGGGCGGCCTCGGCATCTCCCGGCAGCCGGCGACGGGTGAAGATAAAGGCCGCGGTCAGGCCGGCGATGATATGCCAGATCCCCCACCAGGCCACCAGGATCGCCATGCCCCCCAGGCCCCCGAAAAAATTGAACACCAGTACGAGTCCCAGAGCGGAATTCTGAATGCCGACTTCGATGGACACCGCCCGGCAATCGCGTTCATGCAGCTTGAAAAGCCGGCCGGACCAGTAGCCGATATTGAGCGCCATGAGGTTGTGCAGGAAAACGGCGAAGACCACCAGGCCCACGTAGGCCAGGAAGTATTGCCAGTTGGCGGCCAGGGCGCCGCAGACGATCAGGATAAAGAAGCACAGCGAAAAAATCTTGAAGGGTCGGCGCACCTTGTCCGCCAGGGTCGGCACCAGCCGCGAAACCATCAATCCGGCCGCCAGCGGAATGCCGAGGATGACGAAAATCGTCACGAACACATCCTGGGGGCTCAGGCTGACCTGCCGCAGAATCTCGGCGGTCTGGGCATTCATACGCCCCCACAGGGCCAGGTTGAAAGGCGTCATGACGATGGCCGCCGCCGAAGAGACCGCCGTCATGCTGATGGAGACCGCGCAATTGCCCCGCGCCAGATAGGTGATGATGTTGGAGAGGTTGCCCCCCGGGCAGGAGGCCACCAGAATCATGCCCAGGGCCATGGAGGGGTGCGGCCGGATGATGAGCGTCAGCAGGAAGGTAAAGGCGGGCAGCAGCAGAAACTGGGCGATCAAGCCGATGCCGGGTGCTTTGGGCGACACCACGACCCGCTTGAAGTCCTCCAGCTTCAAATCCAGCGCCACCCCGAACATCATCAGGCCGATGGCGGCGTTGATGACAAGCAGCCCCTGGGGGTTGAAATTCAACCGGACCTGATCAATCGCCGCCATATCCATAGGGTCGCCTCCTTCTTGTGAAAGGGTCATCCGCCGCGCGGCCCGTATCCGCGCGGCGGGATCGCTGCCAACCGTCCCGGGCCGTAAAACCGTTGGGCGGAGATTACATCTTACCGGTCCGCGCGGCCGCCCACAGCCAGTTGCCCGGCGGATCCACATTGGCTTCGGGATCGACCACGACATGGATCACCGCCGGCTTGCCCGAAGCCGCGGACCGCTCCAGGGCCGGCCGAAGCTCGTCGACGGCTTCGACGTATTCCCCGTGGCAGCCCATGGCGATACCAACCTGGTCGTAGCGCACCGGGGCATGATCATGGCCGAACCAGGGCGCCTGGCGGCCGAATTGCCGCAGCTGGGCGCTCTTTTCCATGCCGTAGGCGCCGTCCACGGCCACCAGGACGATCACCGGCAAGGCGTTGCGGACCGCTGTTTCGAGTTCCTGGATGTTGAAGCCGAAGGCACTGTCGCCGGTGACACAATACACCTGTTTTTGCGGCGCGGCCAGCTTGGCGCCGATGGCGTAGGGCAGGCCCGTTCCCAAATGGCCGTAGTTCATGGAGTAGATCACGGAGCGCGGCGTGCGGGCCACGTGATAGTGAATATCCCAGAGGGTCGTGTTGCCGCCGTCCATCACGAAAACGGCGTCCGCGTCGAAAAAGGCGTTGCAGGCCTTCAAAATCTGGCCCGTCAGCATGGGCTGGCGCGCTTTGTCTTCCAGGGAGGCCGCCAGTTCCTGCTCGAACTGGTCCTGGAGGGCCCTGAACTCCGCGATTTTGGCATGCGGCGGGCGCTTTTCGGTCCGTTGCCCGACCGCCTCGCAAAGCTGCGCCAAAATGGCCCGGGCGTCCCCCACCAGAGGGATATCCGTGGGCCGGTTGAGGCCGATGTGGGCGGGCTCGGTGTCGATCTGGATCAGGCGCTGCTTGTCGGGTTCCCCGAACATGGGCGGCTGGCCCCACATGTTGAGCTCGCCCAGGCGCGTGCCCACGGCCAGCACCACGTCGGCCTGGTTGTTGGCCGCGATGCGCGACATGCAGGTCGGATGAAAACACAGGGGATGATCATCCGGCAGAATGCCGCGCGCCCGAATGGTATGCGTGACGGCACACCCCAGATGCTCCGCCAGTTGCCGGAGCTCCGCGGAAGCCCCCGCGCGTTCGGTGCCGTTGCCGCAGTGGATATTGACCAAATCCGCTTCCACCAGCATACGGGCCGCCTCCTGAACGGTCGCGGGATCCCCCGGCAGCGCTTGCGTCAGCCGGTAGCGGTCCGGGGAGACGATGGACACGCTGTCGGCCTCACCCTTCTGGGCGATGATGTCTTCCGGAATCAGGATGTGGGTCGGTCCCGGCCTACCGGCGAGCGCCACCCGAAAGGCGTGGCGCACCATGTCGGGAATGCGCTTCCAGTGCTCCACCTTGCCGTTCCATTTGACGGCCGGCTTGAAAATCTCCAGATGGCGGCTGACCTGCATGCCCCCCTGCTGCACGTAGGCATCCGACATGTCGCTGCGGCGCGTCGTGGTGATCGCCACCACGGGGCTGCCTTCGGCTTCGGCGCACATCATGCCGGCCAGCAGGTTGGCGGCCCCGGGGCCCGCGCAGGCCATCACGACCCCCGGCTTGCCGGAAACCCGGGTGTAGGCATCGCAGGCATGCGCCGCGGCCGCCTCGTGGCGCGGCACCACCAGGCGGATGCCCAGTTCATCCCCCAGGCGCTCCAGCGCTTCGATCACCATCATATAGGTACCGTCCGTAATCGCATGGATGTGGCGCACACCCTCAGCGTGCAGGCAGCGCACCAAAAGTTCTCCACCGGTCATTTCCGTCATGATTTCGCTCCAATCGAAAAGGTCCTAAAGGGTTTGTGATGTCGAGTTACAACTCCATCAGCTGTCCGCCGGTCACATTGATGGCCTGGCCGGTCATGTAGGCCGAGGCCTCCGAGGCCAGAAAAGCCACCACCCGCCCGACCTCGTCGGGTGACCCCACCCGGTCCAGGGGGATGGTTTTCCTTACGGCGGCGTTGCGCTCTTCCACGCTCTGGGACTGGAAACTGGCTTCGAGAGGGGCCCGCCAGTCCTCGAGATCGGTATGGATCTGGCCGGGACAAATCGCATTGACCCGGAAGCCCGCGCCGGCCAACTCTTTGGCCATCACCTTGGTCAGCATGATGACGCCGGCCTTGGCCACGGCATAGGCCCCATTGAAAAGGGGCGGCACCTTGCCGCCCCGTGACGCGGTGTTGACGATGCATCCGGGCTTGCCGAACATGAGGGGCAGCACGGCCCGGGTGACCCGGAACACACTGTGCAGGTTTACGTCGATGGTCTTCAGCCAAGCCGTTTCGTCGTAAGTGTGGATGGCATTCGGTACGCCGAAGACGGCCCCGGCATTGTTGCACAGAATATCGATGTGCGGGAATTCGGCTGAAACCGCGGCCACCATCCGCTGCAGGGAGCCGTTGTCCGTGACATCCACGCTGACCGCCATTGTTTGGACGCTGTGCTGTTCCCCCAGCGCGGCGGCGATGGCCTCCATCTCCTGGACGGAAGCCGCGGCCACGACGCCGCCGCTGCTGCCCTCGGACCCCAGATCGGCCACGATCACCCGGCACCCGTTGGCCGCCAGATTTTGCGCAATCCCAAAGCCAATCCCCGTTTTTTTGCCGGCACCGGTCACCAGCGCCGTTTTCCCTTGCAAATCGGCGTACATGCCATCCTCCCGCTTATGGATCCCAGAAAACCATCGCTTATTGAGCACCGCTCGAATAATGATTCATAAATTGTTTTCGAGAACTAATCAACAAAAATCCACGCCTCCATCATGCGCCTGCAATGATGTATGAAAGTGGCCTCACATCATCGTAGAGCGCATTCAGAAGCAAGGCGCAGTCGGATCCGCCACCGCTTTTCAGCAAAGGGTGGGACCTCTCCAGCAAGGCTGGCGCGTAAGCTTTTGGCGGGAAAAATGTTTGGGAAGCCTGGTGAGGCCGTTATTCTTAGGGGGTTCGAGGTGGCGAGGGGAAAAGGAAGGGATAGGGGATGGGAGCCGAAGGGCTCACGGGCAAAATGGCGTTCGGAGGTTGAGAAAAAGGGGATTATCGGGTCAGTCCGCTGAGCAGCAGCTGCCGAAAGCCCTCCCAGGTTCCTTTCCAAACGGCGTCTTCGCCTGCCATAACGGCGATGATGATATCTTTTTCAACGCTGACTTCAATGGCAAGCTCGCGTTCACCCACGCTGAAGACGGCCTCACCCCAGCGTTCGGCGGGCATGCCGGTGGTTTCACAGTCAAAATCCGTGCGCATTTCGGTCGTCATCCGAATGTCGCTCATCGGCTTCCCTCCATTGATCGCCGGCGGCCAGGCGCACGCGTCCCGTCCGGGTCCGCCGGTCCGTCCCATGCGGTTTACGCGCTCTGAAAAACGTAGCGCCAGGCTCCCTGACCAGGGAGCGGTTAGATCTTTCAGCCACCTGTGGGGGCGCAGGCCGGCGGGGTAAACCCCCCTTTGCCCGCGGCGATGCCTTGGGGCCGGACACTGCCGGCGGACATCAACTTTTCGACCCCTTTTCTATGGCAGCAGGGGCACTCCGGCTCCGGATCGTTCGGGGAAAGCATGAGGCACTCGAATTCACTGCCGCAATGCTTGCAGCGATATTCATATAGCGGCATAGCTACACTCTCTAAAAACCGGCCGATGGCGGTTTGATCAGGCAGGCGGCGCCCACCCGGGGCAATGTCAGGATTTCTTGGATTGGGTCGACCCATACCCGTCCGCGTACCAACCGCCGCCTTTCAGTTCAAAGGTGCAGCGGGACATGATCTTGTGGGCGCGCTGATGACAATGGGGGCACTCGATGGATTTGGTGCCCACCTTGACCAGGCGTTCGGTCACCTTGCCTTCGGGGCATTCGAATTCGTAGACCGGCATATCCGTTTCCTTTCTCCGAGAAAAGAAATCGATTTTTTCCAAATAGCGAAATTAACGCTCGGCATCGGAGATGTCAAATGAATTCTCGCGCGTGAACAAACCCCGGCCGAACGCCTGCGCATCACCACACAGGAGCTGATCCGCCGGCAGCGGCGCTTCCGGTGGCCGAATTGGCTCCCCGGCAGGCCACGTCCTCCCAAGACCCTCTTTTAATATCCGGCTAGAGATGAATCGGCATGGCTTAAGCTTTCTTGGCAATCCCCAAACGGCGCATACGCGAGACAAAGGTGGAGCGGTTGACCCGGGCCATCCCGGCGGCCCGGGTGATGTTCCAGTTGGTCTGCCGCATGAGGTGGAGCACATAATCGCGCTCCACCTCCTGCCAGGAGCGCTGACCGAAGGCCAGGGTCGCCGGCGTATCCGGTGCGTCCTCTGAAAACGGTCGACCCGCGGAGCGCTCACGGTCCGTTCGGCGCCGCCGCTGGCCCACGTCGAGCATGGGGGGCGGCAGATCCACCCTTTCGATAACCTCCTTTTCCACGGTGACCAATATATAGCGGACAAAGTTCTCCAGTTCGCGGATATTGCCGCTCCACGCATATGTCGTCAGCAGGTTGACGGCTTCCCGGCTCAATTGCTTGGGCCGCACGTTCATCTTCTTGGCCTCATGATGCATGAAATGCCGCAGGAGCAGCGGGATGTCCTCCGGGCGCTCCCGCAAAGGCGGAAGGGGCAGGGGCAAAACCGAGAGACGATAGAAAAGATCTTCCCGAAAGCCGCCCTGGGCGACCATTTCGGTCAGGTTGCGGTGGGTGGCCGAAACGATCCGGACATCCACCTGCCGCGACCGGTTGGCGCCCAGCGGCTTGACCTCGCCGTCCTGGATCACCCGCAGGATACGCGCTTGCAGGTTAAGGGGCATGTCACCGATTTCATCGAGGAAAAGCGTGCCCCCGTGGGCCGCCTCGAAAAGACCGTCCCGGTTTTTGACCGCTCCCGTGAACGCTCCCTTGGTATAGCCGAACAACTCGCTTTCCAGAAGCGTCTCGGGAATCGCACTGCAGTTCTGAACCAGAAAGGGGGCCGCACTGCGGGGGCTCAGCCGGTGGAGCTGACGGGCGAAGAGTTCCTTGCCCGTGCCGCTTTCCCCCGCAATCAAAACCGGATAGTCCGTCAGGGCGTAGCTCTCCATCAGCTCCCGGGCCTGCAGAAAGGCCGGCCCCTGACCGATCAGACGGCTTTCCCCCTGGATTTGTTTCAGGGTGTCTTTGAGGGTTTCGGTTTCTTCAAGCTTCTGGTGGTAGAGAACCGCCGTACTGAGGGCTATGGAGCCGATATCGATGAGCTCCTGAAGCTTGTCGAGGTAATCCCGGTCCAGGTTCAGACCGGATTTGTCCGGCGAGGTATCGATGAGCTGGACCGCGCCATAGACGGCCCCGTCGCGCAGGAACAGGGGAAAGCAAAGGATCTTGCTGCTCTTGATGTTCAGCCCGACCTCGGTCGTGCTGTGATGGCGTCCGTCGGCCCCGGGATCCGCCACCGTCTTTTGACGGTTTTCGATCACCCAGCCGACAATACTGGGATCCTGGCCGTCAATGTGGATCCCCTGAATGGCCTCGCCTTGTTCCCCGCGCGCCTCGACACACTTATAGCCCTCGCCCTTTTTGATCCAGATCGATCCCCTGGAAACCCCCTGCATTTCCAGCAGGGCGCCAAGAAATTTGCGCTGAAGGCGTTGGGGATCGAGCTCTTCCGAAAGGGACCGAAAAACGTCTAGGTAAGTCTTCATTATCTTATATCACCTTTTTGATGATATATAATCCAATCATGGCGATATATCAACCATCATTCCTCCTGTTAAAGCCCTATTCAGTTGTCTGTCATTTTATTCATCGTAAATTCCGGAGGTTGGCAAAAGGGCGTACCGAATGGCATACAAATTGATAAGAGTAGCCACCAGACAGGCGCTGAAGGAATTCGACATGAAACTCGCAATGCTCTTGATGTTCATAATTTTTTGCCTCGCGGCGACCGGATGCGGCGGCTTGGCACCTATCCTGCAGCCTTCCTATGCCGAGCAGCTCGATAGCGCCTGGGCCCAAGGCGCCGCCGGCGATCGCCAAGCGAGCAGTTTCCAGGTTTACAGGGCCGATCCCTATGCCGTTCACCTGGAAATCGAAGACACCGATTCGCAGAAAGGGCTCGAACACCTTAACGGGGATGGCGGGGCGTCTTTGAATGCCTATGCCGCCTGTCTGACACTGAAGGTCATTTTTTAAGCCGAACCCTGTGTCAAAATGACCTTCCCTCCAAGTGCCCCCCATCCCCACCCTTTCCTGCGGCATAACAGGCGCGGCATCCGGCATCATCCTCTTCCCCGTCCGACCCCCAAGGGCATCGCCGCCGACAAAGAGCCTTGATCCCCGTCCGCCAAAGGGTATACGGTATCCCTCATTATTGCCCCTACGGGATCGGACGCCTTAATATCCGCCCGAACAGGAAGGGGCACGACGGACAGGCCCGACCCCCATGACGCCCTCTCCCAGCAAGCATGCACTGCGCAAGTATGGTATCGGCATCGCCGTCCTCGGCTTGAGCCTGGCAATGGTCCTGGCCTTCTGGCTCCCGTCCTACATCGAAAAAGTGGTCAACCGGCAGGACATCGGCGGCCGTTTTGCCGAAGCCACGGGCGGCACCTTCACCAGCGGCCGAGTGGCGGTTCATTTTTGGCCGCTGCCCCATGCGGTCGTTCCGAATGGACAGATCACGATTCCGGAGCGGCTCAGCGGGCAATGGGCCACCGCCCGTATATATCCCGACTATGCCGCCCTGCTTACGGGAAACATGCGGGTCGGCGGCATCGTCCTTGAAAACCCCGATCTGACCCTCGGACAGCCGTCCGGCCCGCCCCCCGAGTCAGCCGCGGCAACCGGTTCCCCTTCGGTGGAGGCCCTGACCCGGCGCCTTCAGGAAACGGTGTCGCTCGCCGCCGGTCTCTTAAATGACATGACGATTGACATTCGGGAGGGAAGCCTGAGCCTGAGCGGCTTGGCCGCATCGCCGATCCGGCTTGAAAACCTGTTTCTGGATCTCCAGGGGGAAGGGGAAGAATTTGACCTCGAGCTGCGCTGCCGATCGAATTTCTGGAAGGCCCTGCGGCTGTCCGGGTCGCTGCGGCCGGCCACCTTCGAGGGCCGCTTGGAGCTCACCGCCCAGCATTTCGATCCGGCCTTGTTGAAGCCGTCGCTTCCTGCCGGGGCCATTCAATGGCAGCCCCGACCGATGTATGTCCATGCCACGGCCGACCTGGCGTCCGGACCCCATGCGCGCGTGACCGTCACGGCCCAGACCCCGGAACTGCTTTTGCAGCACACCGACCAGGCCGTGACGGTCAGGAACCCCCGCCTGGAGGCGGTCCTGGACTGGATCCCCCGCCGCCTCCGCGTGGATGCGCTGCAGATCGAGGCCCGGGAGCCAACGTTGGCGCTCGACGGCCAGGCCCTCTTCGATGCCGTGAATTCCCGCTATGAAATCGAATTGGCGGGCAAACAGCTCGGCATCGAACCCTTGCGGACGGCGGCGCTGACCTTGGCGGGCCGGCAGGAAGTCGTGGCCGGGATCTTCGATGTTCTGCGCGGGGGGCGGGTGCCCTGGATCCGCTTCAGCACCCAAGGCCCCACCTTGGGCGCCATGGGTCGGTTTCGCAATATGAAGATCGCCGGCGTGGTTGAACAAGGCCGTCTGTTCATACCGGAAGCCGAGCTCGCGCTGACCCGGGTGAACGGCAAGGCGGATATCAGCCATGGCGTTTTGACCGGCCGCGGGCTCAATGCCGCCTATGGCCGCACCAAGGGAAGCGACGGCCGCCTCTGGCTGGATCTCGATCAGGAAGACGAGGTGCCGTTTTTCCTCGAGATCGACGTGGAGGCCGACCTGGCTCCCCTGCCGTCCCTTTTGAAAAGATGGGTGGACGAACCCGCCTTGGGGGTGGAAATGGATCGCATCCGGGACGTCTCCGGAACGGCCGACGGCGTTCTTGTTCTGGATGGTCGCCAAGCCGGTCTGGATGTCACCGTCGACGTCACCCGATGCCGGTTCGATGCCGTCTATGACCGTCTCCCGGCCCCGCTGGAGATCCTTGCCGGGCAGGTCCAGTATACCCAGGACCGCATTCAGGTCATCCATTTGCAGGGCCGGGCGGCAACCACAGAATTCGCCAACCTCACCGGACATGTGGTCTTCGGCGAAAATCCGCTTTTGCAGATCGATGCGGGGACGGCGCGCCTCGATCTGGATCAAATCGTTCCCTGGCTGGCCGGCAAGGGCGCTCTGGAAACCCTGCCCTTCGAGCTTCGCTCCGACAAAGGCTGGCTGGGCCTCGACCGCCTCACCCTGCACGGCCCCCTGCTGGCGCCTGCCCGGTGGACGGTGGACGCCCAAGGCCAGGTGGAGCGCCTGGCCTTTCTTTCCACCGATCTGCCCGGCCCTTTGACCGTCGCATCCGGCCGGTTTGTGATCGCCCCGTCCCGCCTGCAACTGCCGGCGGCCGAGATGCACATGGCCGATGCCCGCCTGGCCGTCAAAAATGCCGAGATCCGCTTCGAGGAGGGACGGCCGGCGGCGGCCACGGCCAGGATCGAAGGCGAAGTGGGCAAGGTTGCCGCCAACTGGATCGGCGATCGTATCGATCTGGGCCGGGCATGGCGCCTGAAAGCGCCTTTGGCGGTGTCGACGATCGACCTGGCGTGGACCGCCGATGGCGCCAGGACGGTCGACGGGAAGCTCTCGACCGCCGGCGGTACGAAACTCGTACTGGACCTCACCATGCAGGACGACCGGCTGCAGCGTCAGAGCGTAACGATCGAGGACGAGCTTTCCCAAGCCGAAGTGAGCACGATCTTCGGGGCCGGGTTTCTGGAGATCGATTTCAACGGCCGTTTCGCTGGAGCCACCTGGGACCGGGTGTTTCAGGAAAAGCGCCGGAGCAGCGGCCGCATGGAAGGCCGCTTCCAGGCCCGGATCGACCTGCAAAACCCCGGCCGCTCATCGGTTGCGGGAAACCTCCAAATCCATGACATCGCTCAGCCGCTGCCCCTGCCCCCGCGCCATCATGTCCGGACGCTCAACCTCGAGGCCCGGGACAACCAGGTCCACATCGACCCGGCAGTGGTCGTCGTCAACGACCAGACCCACCGCGTGACCGGAGCCGTCACCATCGAGGACGAGGGTTTCCTGCTGGACCTCGTGCATACGGCCACGCATCTGGCCCTGTCGCCGCCGGAAGCACCGCCGTCCGAGGAGCCGCCCGCGCCGTCCGCAACGCTTGCCTTGTGGGATCTGCCCCTGCGCGGCCGCATCATCTCGCGGATCGACACGCTGACCCTGGGCCAATTCGAATGGTCGCCGTTCAACGCTTCCGTCCGCCTGGAAGCCGGCAGCTGGCACATCCGCATCGAAGATGCCGCGCTGTGCGGGATTGCCACCCCGGGCTCGCTGCGCCTCACGCCGGAAAACATGGCGCTGACCCTCACGCCGGAAGTCCGGGACGCCGCCTTCGACAGCACCATGAACTGCCTCCTGAAACGGCCGGACCTGATGGACGGGCAATTCGATCTCTCCGGTCGACTGGAGGCCCAGGCACCACCGCAGCGGCTGACCCGTTCCGTCAACGGGGCGATGGAACTCAAGGGCCGCCAGGGACGCATTTACCGTTTCAACCTGCTGAGCAAAGTCCTGACCGTCGTCAACCTCACCGAAATCTTCCGCGGCAAACTGCCGGACCTGATGAAAGACGGGCTGGCCTACGAGAGCATCGCCATCCAGGTCGACATCCAAAACAGCACGTGTACCATCAAGGAAGCCGTGATCGACGGGACCACGGCCAATATTGCCGGCCAGGGGACGATTAATCTGGTGACCGGTGAAACCGACATGATCGTGCTTGTAGCCCCGTTCAAAACCGTGGATGCCCTGATCAGCTACACCCCGCTCATCGGCGACTGGCTGGGCGGCACTCTGATCTCCATCCCGGTCAAGGTCACCGGCCCCTTCGCCGATCCCACCGTAACCCCCCTCGCACCGTCGGCGGTCGGCAGCAGCCTGATGAACCTGATGAAAAAAACGATCAAGCTCCCCGTCCAAATCGTGGCGCCCCTCTGGGACAAGGGCGAGGACCCGGCACCCTAGCGCCCCGTACTTGAACGGTTGAAGTTCGTCGCGATATATGATTTAAATAAGTGATTTTTTTCGCGATGAAAGCATTTGATACGCTTCCGGGAGGATCGATGGGCATCAAGGAGCGCAAAAAGCGCGAGCGGGAAATGCGGCGCCAGCAGATCATGGTTGCCGCCAAGCGCGTTTTTTCCGAGAAGGGGTATGAAAAAAGCACGATGGAAGACATTGCCCGGGAGGCGGAGCTCAGTGCGGGCACCCTCTATCTCTACTTCAAGAGCAAAGATGAATTGTATGCCTCGCTCTGTCTGCGCGTCCTGCGCTTTATCCACGTCAAGGTCGAGCACGTGATCAACGAGGCCGGCACCAGCTATGCGGAAAAGCAGCAGGGCCTGCTCGATGCCATGAAAGAAGTCTACGATTATGACCCCCTGATTCTCAACAATATGTTTCATCTCCAGTCCAGCGACACCCTGCGCACCCTGTCGCCGGAATTGTTGGACGACATCAACGCCCTTTCACGCAAAGCCCTCCAGTCCATGGCCAGCTTGTTTCGACAAGGCATTGCGAGCGGCAACATCATCGACCGCAATCCCCTCGCTCTGGCGGACATCATCTGGGCCCTTTTCTCCGGCATCGTCCTCTGGGAGGGGAGCAAGAAGCTCATCAATCCTGCCCGCTACGATCTGGATAAATCTTTTGAAGTCGCATTTGACATTCTGGGAAGAGGGCTTCAAAAATAGAGGCGTCAGTAGAATCAATCCCAGACATCAAGGAGGTCCGTGATGGCCATGACATTCAAGCGAGACGATGGAGAAGAGACCTATGAGGACTATGACGCCTACGCGGCCCTCAACCGCCAGAGTCTCCTGCGCAAACCCTACGTGCCCTATATCGCCGCCGCGGTGGTGGCCCTGGTCGTCATCATCGGATTTGCCATGTACGGCGGCAGCTCCCAGAACGATGCCCTGACGGAGGAAATCGCCCTGCTGGGAAAACGGCTGGACGACCTTGAGTTTCGCATCGGCAATCTCGAACAGGTGGGCGCCGGCGGTGAAAACATGGGGGCGCTGCAGCAGCAAACCGAAACCCTCGCGCGGCAATTTCAGAACCTGGAAGCGAAACTCGGCGAGGGGCTCAACCAGGTCAACCGCAAATTGGCCGACCTGGAGAACCGTCAAAAGAGCATGGCCAAAACCGTTTCCACAGCTCCGCCGCCAAGCGCCAAAACGCCCCCCAAGGTTCACGTGGTCAAAGCAGGCGAAACGCTCTACCAGATCAGCCGCAGGTACGGCGTCGCCGTCGACCGCTTAAAACAACTCAATAAAATGGGCGACGATGTGACGATTCGGCCCGGCCAGGAACTGGTCGTCGGCGGCCGCTGATGCCGCCGGCCTGCCGTCAGGGGCGTGATGTGCGCCCGCAAGGGGATCTCGGCCCATGACCCCCCTCATCGCTATCGGCCTCGACGCCGCCGCGCTTCTGACCATTCTGTGCGGCGTCGCCGGGCTGTTGCTGTCCCTGGGGTTGCTGCTCTTCCCGGAGCGCATCCGCCACCTCAACGCCCTTCTCAGCCGCAGCTATCACGTCAAGGAGCGCCTCGCCTATTTCGACCGTACATTTCCCAATACCCTTTTCATTTACCGCCATCCCCTCGTCTACGGCGCCCTGCTCACCGTGGGGGCCGTCATGGTGCTCATCTTTCTGGTATGCCAGATCGACACCGATGATTTGCTGGCGGTTCTGGACCTGGAGGGTACCCAACGCCTGCTGGGGGAAATGGCCTTGGAGGCCATGATGCTGCTCGGAAAAATCGCCGGCACCATCGGCCTGCTGCTCGGCCTGGCCCTGATGATCGCCCCCCATCGCCTGCAGCGCATCGAAAGGCGCCTGAACACCTGGATCGGCACCCAATCGCTGGTGGATCGGCTGGACAGCTACAACGATGCCTTCGATGGCTTCGTCTTGCGCCGCCCGGTATTGACGGGAACCATCGGCCTCTTGCTGTCCGTGATTCTGATCCTTCTGTCGATGGTCGGCTTTTTCTAGCCGGGCAACCGATGGAAGCATCGTCAGGAAGGCTGTGACGACCCCACGCCGGTCGATTGCCGGCGCCCATCGCTTGAACCGGGCCCTGGAGGGCCAACCGCGCTGCGGCCTTCCCGCTGGCTCAGGTAAATCCCCGCAAAAACAAGGCCGGAGGCAAGGTATTGCCCTAGCGTAAAGCGCTCGCCCAGAATGACGACCCCTAAAATGACGGTAATCACCGGGACCAAATTGAAAAAGACGGAGGTCCGGCTGACCGCGATGCGGCTGACGCCGTAGTTGTAGAGCCCGTAGGCGCCCAGGGTGACCACGGCGCCGAGATAGAAGACCGCCATGGCCGGCACGGGATCGAAGGCCACCGGAAGGGCCGTTGACGGCAGGAAGAGAAACGGGAAGAAGAACAGGGCGCCCACGAACGCCTGCACGGCGGTCAGCAGGAAGGGCGAATAGCGCGCCGTCAGCCATTTGAGGCTGATGATGTAGCCTGTGGCGCAAACCATGGCCATGAACTCCAGGAAGTTACCCAGGATCGGATCGGGGGCGGCCTCCGAGGGCTCACCGGCCAGGCTCAAACCGCAGGCCCCGGCGATGGCCACGATAAATCCGGCCGCGGCCCGCAGGGTAAGCACCTCCCCCAGCACCAGACGGGCGCCCACCGCCACCAGCAGGGGCAGCATGGCACTGATCATGCCGGCCTGGGAGGCGGTGGTCAGCTCCAGGGCACGGGCTTCGAAGGTGAAATAGAGGCAGGGTTCGCAGAGGGCCATAAAAAAAAGGGGCTTCAGATCCTTGCGCAGCAGCCGCGGTGCCGACGATCGAAACCGGGGAATGAAGGCGGTGAAACAGAGACTGGCCACAAGCATGCGGCCGAAAATCACCACCATGGGATCATAGCTGCGGAAGGCCAGTTTCAGGGCCACATAGGAACTGGCCCAGATGACCATGGCCAGAACGATGCCGGCATAGGCCCAGGCCAGGGTGGGCAGCGGTGCCGCTTCGCGGCGCTTTTTCCGGAAAAACGTCATCGTGGTGAACGCAATCGGCTCCCAGTTGTAAAAACCCTAAAAGCCTCATGGTCGGTATCCACGTGCCGCCGCACGTCCACCGGGCCTGGACTTAGGGCAAAGAAGCGCCTAAATTGCCAAAATGAGCCCCGAACTGCAATCGGATTTTTCCACGCCATCGGCACCCGGCCGGACGATGATCATGGCTCCCCTGCGGGGAGTTACCGATGCCATCTTTCGATCGACCTATGCCGCGCATTTTGAAGGCATCGACCTGGCGGTGGCCCCCTTTGTCACCACCCACGCCGGCCGGCGCATCAAACCCGTGCATGTGCGCGATCTGCAGCCCCGCGACAACCGCCGGCTGCCCGTCATCCCGCAAATTTTGACCAAGAACGCAGCGGATTGCATCACCCTCGCCGACCACCTTTTTGACATGGGCTACACGACCATCAATCTGAACTGCGGCTGCCCTTTTCCCCAGGTGGCCAATAAGGGGCGGGGATCGGGCCTGCTCTGCACCCCGGAGGCCCTCGATCGTCTGCTGGACACCGTCCTTGCGCATATTCCCAACCGACTATCCATCAAAACCCGTCTGGGCCGCTGGCGGGCGGACGAAATCCAGGCCGTGATGACGGTTTTCAACCGCTATCCCCTGGAATCGGTCGTCGTTCATCCCCGCACCGGCCTTCAGATGTATGCCGGCGTCCCCGATTTAGCCATGTTCGCATGGTGCCTGGGGCATTGCCGCCATCCGGTGGTGTACAATGGGGATATCAGAAGCCCGGAGGATTTTCAGACACTGACCCGCCGCTTCGAGGGGGTGGCCGGCTGGATGATCGGGCGCGGCTTGCTGGCCGATCCGTTTTTGCCCGGGCGGCTCAAAACCGGCCGCCGCGTGGCTGTCGCGGAGAAGACGGATCGCTTCCGCCGCTTTCACGACGCCCTTTTCGAGCGGTATCGCGGGCGCCTGAACGGCCCGGGCCACGTGCTGGACCGCATGAAGGGCCTGTGGCGCTATTTCGCCCAGGGATTCCACGACTGCGAGGCCCATCGCAAACGGATCCACAAAGCGCGTGGTATCGAGCAGTATCAGGCGGCGGTGTCGGCCTTTTGGGATGCCGGCCCCTTGTGGCGAAACGGATGACGGTCCCATGGGACCTCAGCGGACCATCCTGATGAAGCCCCAAAGCTGGGATACCAGCATGCCGAACAGCATGAGGCCGCAACCCAACAGGGCACGGGGCGTCAGGATCTCGCCCAGCAGCCACCAGCCCCCGATGGCGGCAAAGACGGCCTCCATGCTGAGGAAAATCGCCGCATGGGCCGGATGGGCGTCTCTCTGTGCCACCACCTGCAGGGTGTAGGCCACGCCCACCGAGCCAAGACCCCCATAGAGAATAGGGACGGCGGCCTGGCGCAGCCCCTCCCAGGTGATGGTCTCGTAGGCGCCCGCCGTCATCAGGCTCAGCGCGGCACAGACCGCAAACTGGATGATGGACAGACGCAGGGCCTCCATGCGCGGCGAGAGCCAGCCGATGATCAGGACGTGGGCGGCCCAGAAAAAAGCGCCCACCAGCACCAGCAAATCGCCCCAGGCAATGGTCAGCGCTTCGGTGATACTGAGCAAATACAAGCCCGCCGCCGCCAGAAAAACCCCCAGCCAGGTCCCGGCATGGGTCTGTTGGCGCAGGAAAAGCCCCATGATGGGGACGATCACCACATAGAGCCCGGTGATGAAGCCCGCGTTGCCGGCCGTGGTGTAGACCAGGCCGACCTGCTGAAGGGACGCCCCGGCAAACAGGAAAAGCCCGGCCAGGCCGCCCCCCCAGAGCAGCCTGGGCCAGGACGCAAGGGATGCCGGCCGGGGGGCGGACGGCGCCCGGCGCTCCAGCACCAGCAGCAGGGGCACCAGCGAAAGGCTCCCCAGGGCGAACCGCACCCCGTTGAAGGTATAGGGGCCGACATAGGCCATGCCCACCCGCTGGGCCACGAAGGCGAAGCCCCAAATCGTGGCGGTCAACAACAGCAGCGCATCGGCGCGGTAGGTCCGGAGGTCCATGCAGGGGTTCCTTTGGACGCGTGTGGATTCGAAAGGCGGACCATACACGCGGCAGGCGGCAGGGTCAACCGGAGACCGCTGCAGGTTTCCGGACTACATGTGACGCCGCAGGGGAAAGGCCGGCAGGCCGCGGAGAGGCTTGAAATGGATCACCAGGATGCCGGCCACGATCAGGATCAGCGCCAGCCAAAGATTGGGATGCAGGGGTTCGTCCAGGATCCAGCCGGAAAGCACGACCCCCACCAGCGGCATGATGAAAACGAACGAATGCAGCGCCACGGCGCCGTAAGTTTTCAACAGCGTATTCCAGGCGATGAAGCCGAATGAAGCCGTCACGAAAGTCTGATAGCCGAGGCCGGTCAACGCCCGCAGGGAAAAGCGTTGAACCGCCGCCGCATCGAACAGCCACGCTTCCAGGATAAAAAACGGCAGCGCAAACAGCATGGAATAAAAGACGATGTGAAACGGATGAAAGCGGTCGATGACCCGCTTGATGAAGACCGTGTTGCAGGCCCAGATGAAGGTCGCCGCCAGAACCAGGCCGTCGCCGGTGCGAATGTCGCCGGTTAAAGTCTCCTGGCCGGCAAAAACACTGACCACGCCGCCGAAGCCCAGGATCAAACCCACCAGGTTGCGGCGCGTGATGCGGTCGCCGGGGATAAAGAAGTGCGCCAGTAGCAGAATCAGAAACGGCAGCAGGTTGATCAGGAGGGTGCCGCGGCTGGCATAGGTCCGGTTGAGACCGGTAAAGAAAAGCGACAGCTGGGCCGTAAAGAGGACCGAATAGACCAGCAGCACCTTCCACTGCCCGCGCTGCAAGCGAAACGATCGACCGCTGAAATGGGCCCAGAGCGCGATGATCGCGGCCGCGATGCCGAAGCGCAGCGCCGCGGCCGTAAAAATGCCGAACCCCTCGAAGGTCACCTTGATGGCCACGGCATTGGCACCGAAGAGGGTGCACAGCAGCATCATATACACCGCCGTCCGGAATTTGATATCGCGCTGGGAGGGAATCAGACGGGCCACGGTGATTTGCGGCCTTCTTTGGACGGGTGGATGCGTCATCGGGGCGTGCCCGACGGAAGGTATTCGTAAGCGATCAGAAACTGCAGGAAAGCGGCTCCATCGCGGGCCACCGCATGGGTGCCGGTGCGGGCGGCCAACTCCGGGTCGTAGCGAAAGGCCGCCCCCCCGGCAATCAGGGTGGTTTGCGGTGGCAGCGCGTCCGTTATCGCGCCGAGGGCTTCGTCGCTGTCGAACTGCAGCACGGTCAGGCCCAGCAGGTCGGGCGCCTGTGTCCGGCAGACCTCCACGATGGCCTCGGGCGGCTGCAGGAGGCCCAGGCGCTGCACATCGACGCCCACGGCAGCGGCCAGGGCTTCGATCACGTCAAGGCCGTGCCCCCATCCGTCATCCAAAGTGGCGGTGATCATACGCGGCGGTTGCGGCCACAGGCCGCGGCCGGCGCCTTTGAGACGCAGGGCCGCGAGCGCCCGGGCCCCCGCCAGGTAGTCGTCCCGGGTCGGCGGCCGGTCTTGGCGCTCCCAGCTTAGCAGGATATCGCTGACGGCCTTGCGCATCTTAACCTCTTCCTTGCCATCATCATCCCCAAAAGTCGGCCTTTTAGGAAATTCCCGTTACGGGTTTGATTTAAACCACCGTCTCACCGGCCCGCGAGCAGCGCCAGCACTTCGGCGCATTTGGCTTCGGCGCGCCGGGCCAGTTGTTCGGCCTCCCGGGTCATGGCCGCTTTGAACGCCGCGTCGTCGATCTCCTCCAAGTTGATCCGCACATTGCGGTAGGCGCCCCAGATGCCGGCCTCGAGCGCCCGGGCACCGACTTCGACGTCCGAGCGCGAGGCCGGATTGCCGAAACGGGCCACATCGCAGAGACTTTCCCAGACGCCGTCGCCAAGCTTCATGGTCTCCAGGGGCACGGCCACCGCCGTTTCGAGCCCCGCCTGCATCTTCCGGCGGCGGGCCTCCTTTTGCGCATCCGTCTCCTGGGGCATCCGCACCCCTTCCATGTAATCGCCGAAAGCGTTCGTGTCGGCGTCGATCATCGGGATCAGCCGCTGCACGGCGTCATGCAGGACCGGAATGACCCGCCGCATCTGCGGATCGACCGTTTCGAATTTGCGCACCCCGTAGGTCAGCTTGGCCACCATGGCGCCCAGGGCCGCCCCGACGGCGGCCATCGCCGCCGAAGCCGACCCGCCGCCCGGCGCCGAGGTGCGGGCGCCGATCTGCTCGATAAACGCCCGCAGACTGGCGCCGGCCAGCGGCTCCTCGGGTGCTTCGGCCACGCGGTATTCGATGATCTTTTCCATGGGGTCGAAGGGCGCCACGCTATTGAGGCCCAGGCGGTCCACCACGAGACGGATCTTCTGGTCCTCCTCGTAGATCAACAGGTTTTCCCGACCGATATAATCGTCGGCCGCCATCAGCATGGCCTCCAGGGGCAGCAGGCCCACCACCTCGGATCCCGCCACGGTCACGTTCAGTTTGGCCGCCTCCTCACGGACCGCTTCGAAAAACACATGCGGCGGGGTCACGCGATAATTGGTCAGGTTGACCGTCACCTGGGCCAGGTTGTATTCGTCCACGAACCAGCCCATGCCTTTGACGTCCTTGAAACGACCCGGCGCATCGGGCCCCCGCCCGGCTTCGCGCAGATTGAGCGCGATGCGGTGGGCCTGGTTGGGCGTGCCCAGGATATTGACGTTGTAGGCAATGAGAAAAGGACGGGCACCGGTGACCGTGGCACCCCATTCCGGCACGAAGTGGTCCGGACCGTAATCCGGCCGCCAGGCCGCTTGTTTGAGTTTTTCCTCCAGCCCCTCGTACTCGCCTTCGCGGATCTGGCTAAGGGTACGCCGATGCGCCTGCGCGGGATCGGCGGCAGCCTCGTAGAGATAAAAGGGCACCTTCAGCTCCTCCGCCCCCCGGCGGGCGAACTCCCGCGCCACCGCCGCACATTCCGCCATGGTGACGTTGGCCACCGGCACGAAGGGGCATACATCCAGGGCCCCCATGCGCGGATGTTCTCCGCTGTGGGTGCGCATGTCGATGCGCTCGCGGGCCACGCGGGCCGCATTCAAGGCCCCTTCCACAACGGTCTCCGGCGATCCGACGAAGGTATAGACCGTACGGTGGGTGGATTTCCCCGGATCCACATCGAGCAGCGTGCAGCCTTCGGTGCGGCGGATGGCCGCGGCAAGCGCCTCGATGACCTCCTGATTCCGGCCCTCGGAAAAATTGGGGACACATTCGACAATCTTCGGCATGGGTTACCTCACTGGACCGATCTGGGGTTCGACCGCCGCCATGATCTCCCCTGCGCGGATCAGGTCCACCACGCGCTTGACGTCCTCGGAGAGGATCCGATCGTTTTCCAGATGCGGCACCACCCGGCGGATGGCATCGTAGGCGGCCCGGGTGCCCGCCCCGGGCTGCATATTGGTGAAAAGGTCCAGCGCCTGGGCCGCGCAGAGCAGCTCGATGGCCACCACGTTCTCCGCGTTGCGGACCACTTCCCGGCACTTGCGGGCCGAGATCGTGCCCATGGAAACGTGATCCTCCTTGTTGGCCGAGGTGGGGATGGAATCCACCACCGCCGGATGGCTCAGGACCTTGTTTTCCGACACCAGGGCGGCGGCCACGTACTGGGCGATCATGAAGCCGGAATTGAGCCCGCCGTCCTTGACCAGGAAGGCCGGCAGACCGCTCAACTTGGGGTTGACCAGCCGCTCGATGCGGCGCTCCGAAATATTGGCCAGTTCGGCCACGGCCATGCACATGAAATCGAGCGCCAGGGCCACCGGCTGGCCGTGGAAATTGCCGCCCAGCAGAAAATCCCCGCTTTCCGGGTAGATCAGCGGGTTGCCGGTGGAGGCGTTCATCTCGGTTTCCAGCACCTGGCGGGTGTAGGCGATGGCGTCCCGGCTGGCGCCGTGCACCTGGGGCGAGCAGCGCAGGGAATAGGCGTCCTGGACCCGCTTGCAGTCCTGGTGGGAGGAAATGATCTCGCTGTCGCGGGTGATGCGGTCCATGTTCCCGGCGGCCACGGCCTGGCCGGGGTGCGGGCGCAGGCGATGGATGCGCGGGTCGAATTCGGTCTTGCTGCCCATGAGCACCTCGGTGCTCATGGCGGCGGCCAGATCCGTGTGGGCGGCGAGCCGGGCCGCATCGTGGACCGCCAGGGCGCCGATGGCCGTCATGGCCTGGGTGCCGTTGATCATGGCCAGCCCCTCGCCGGCCTCCAGTTGAAGCGGCTCCAGGCCGCAGGCGGCCAAGGCCTCCCGTCCCGAAACCCGCTGCCCGTTCACCTCCGCCCGGCCTTCACCGATCAGCACGATGCCCACATGGGCCAACGGCACCAAGTCGCCGCTGGCCCCCACCGAACCCTTCTCCGGCACCTCCGGAACGACGCCGGCATTCAACAGGCGGATCCAGGCGTCCACCGTCTCCGTGCGCACCCCGGCGTTGCCCCGGGCGAAGTCCTTGATCCGCAGGGCCATCATGGCCCGCACGATCTCGGCCGCCAGGGGATCGCCGACCCCCACGGCATGGCTCTTGAGGATATTGAACTGCAGACGGCGGGTATCGGCCCTGGAAATGGCGACATCGCTCAGCGCACCGAAACCGGTGGTCACGCCGTAGACCGTGCGCTCTTCGGCCACCCAGCGCGTGATCAGCCGCCAGGCCCGCCGGATGCGCTCCCGGGCGGCCGGACGCAGCGTTACGGCCGCTCCCTGACGGGCAATCCGCACGAGGTCGTCCAACCGCATGCCGTCCATTCCCAACGCGATGGTATGCATCGTCCCTCTCCCAGGCCTGTTCTGGCGACGGCCTCAAATGACCGGATGGGTATCTTCCGGTTTAACGCGGAAACGACTGCCGATCCGGAAGCGTGATCCCGGATAGACGAACCGGTTGCGGGTGGCCACCGCGGATGCCACCCAGGTGGTGCGGTACAGGACCAGGCAGGGTTCGTCTTCGGGCATCTGCAACAGCCGGCGGATGCGGGGTTCGCAGCGCGAAGCCTCCACCACGTGCTCGGCCTCCGTCACCGGTGCAACGCGCAAAAGATATTCACTGGGGGTTATGCGGTCAAAATCCTGCTTCAGGAAATCGGGAGCCACGGCCGGATTGACGAAGCGCTCGGCGTACTGCACCGGCACACCGTGATCCATGTGCACCAGAACGGCGTGGAACACCCGGGCTTCCCGGGGCAGCCCCATGACATCGGCAATCGCCTCGGGGGCGGCTTCCTCCTGCAACAGGAGCACCTCGCTGCGGTGGATGCCCCCCCGGCTGCGGATCTCGTCGGCGATGCTGCGGACCGTCAAAAACGCCGCGTCCGGCTTTTGGGCCGCCACGAAGGTACCCACCCCCTGAAGCCGGTAGAGGCGCCCTTCGGCGGACAGTTCCCGCAGGGCCCGGTTGACCGTCATGCGGGAGACGCCCAGCCTGGCCACCAGAGCATTTTCGGACGGCACCCGATAATGGGGGGGCCATGCTTCCCGTTGCATCCGATCCAGGACATGGGCTTTGACCTCCTGGTAGAGGGGCCGCCGCGGGCGGTTCGGTTGTCGGCGGTGGCGCATGGCGTGTTCTCGTTCCTGAGGGGGCGCCCTGAAAGCGTCGTTTTCGGTTCAGGCCACGTTTCGCCCTGTTCGGCCTGGATCGTACCGGAAAACACCTCCGGCTTCCCGACCATCAAACCATATTGACAGTAGGCAGCGCAGTTGTATATACAAGTCTATACACATTCCAAAATTCACATGTCAATACCATTTCAATGTAATTTCAAATGGTTCAAAAGATCGAAAATGAGGCTCGGAAGGCCCCCCCTGTCGCCGTTGGTGGCCCCGCGGGCATCCCCGGCCTCAGGGAGGTCGCCATGCTCGGTAATCAGGACATCCACGACGCCATGCGCATTCGACTCGCCGACGTGTTCCGCGAGATGCCGGGTCCGGCCGTTTTCCAGGACGGCATCCGGCGCGCCCCCCGGCGCCACATCCGCCTGAGCCGCTCCGAGACCGCTCTGGCCCTTAAAAACGCCCTGCGCTATATCCCCCCGGCCTGGCATGCGGCCCTGGCCCCGGAATTTCTGGAGGAGCTGCAGTCGCGCGGGCGCATCTACGGCTACCGCTTCCGCCCCCGGGGGGCCATTCGCGCCCAGCCCATCGACACCTACCGCGGCCGCTGCATCGAGGGCCGCGCCTTCCAGGTCATGATCGACAACAACCTCGATGTCGATGTGGCCCTGTATCCCTACGAGCTGGTGACCTACGGCGAAACCGGCCAGGTCTGCCAGAACTGGATGCAGTACCGCCTCATCAAGGGTTACCTTGAGGAACTCACCCGCGAACAAACGTTGGTCATGGCCTCGGGCCATCCCCTGGGGCTGTTTGCCTCCAGCCCCGAGGCGCCGCGGGTGATCATCACCAACGGCCTGATGGTGGGCGAATTCGACGACTCCGCGCAGTGGAACCGGGCCGCGGCCCTGGGGGTGGCCAACTACGGACAAATGACCGCCGGGGGCTGGATGTACATCGGCCCCCAGGGGATCGTCCACGGCACCTACAGCACCCTTCTCAACGCCGCCCGGCGCACCTTCGGCACCCAGGCCGAAGGGGCCCTGGAAGGCCGGCTTTTCGTCTCCTCCGGCCTGGGCGGCATGAGCGGCGCCCAGGGCAAGGCCGTTGCGATTGCGGGAGGGGTCGGCATCATCGCCGAAGTGGACGCTTCCCGCATCCGCACCCGGCACGACCAGGGCTGGGTGGACCAGGTGACGGCGGATCCGGCCGAAGCGTTCCGGCAGGCCCGGAGCTGCCAGGCCTCCCGGACCCCCGCGGCCATCGCCTTTCACGGCAACGTGGTGGACCTGCTGGCCCATGCCGTCGAGCATGGGGAATCCATCGACCTGCTCTCCGACCAGACCTCCTGCCACGTGGTCTACGACGGGGGCTACTGCCCCCAGGGCCTTTCCTTCGAGGAGCGCACGGCCCTGCTCAGAACGGACCACGCCGGCTTCGCAACCCTGGTCGACGCTTCCCTCAAACGCCATTTCGACCTCATCCGGCAGCTCACGGCGCGGGGCACCTATTTCTTCGATTACGGCAACAGCTTTCTGAAGGCGATCTTCGACGCCGGCGTGAAGGACGTCTGCCGCAACGGCCGCGACACTCTGGAAGGCTTTATCTACCCCTCCTATGTGGAGGATCTCATGGGGCCGCTGCTCTTCGATTACGGCTACGGGCCTTTCCGCTGGGTCTGCCTCAGCGGCCGGCCCGAGGACCTGGAGGCCACCGACCGGGCCGCCCTGGCCTGCATCGATCCCGAACGGCGTTTCCAGGACCGCGACAACTACAACTGGATCCGCGATGCCGGCCAAAACCGGCTGGTGGTGGGCAGCCAGGCCCGCATTCTTTACCAGGATGCCGACGGCCGCACCCGCATCGCACTGAAATTCAACGCCATGGTCCGCGAGGGCGTCATCGGTCCGGTCATGCTGGGGCGCGACCACCACGACACCGGCGGCACGGATTCGCCCTATCGGGAAACCGCCAATATCCACGACGGCAGCAATGTCATGGCCGACATGGCCACCCACTGCTTTGCCGGCAACGCCGCGCGGGGCATGAGTCTGGTGGCCCTGCACAACGGAGGCGGCGTGGGTATCGGCAAGGCCGTCAACGGCGGCTTCGGCCTGGTGCTCGACGGCAGCGAGCGGGTGGACGCCATCATCCGCCGGGCCATGCCCTGGGACGTTCTGGGGGGTGTGGCGCGGCGGGCCTGGGCCCGCAACCCCAACGCCCTCGAAACCATGGCCGGCCATAACCGCCGATCCGGGGGCCGCGACCATGCCACCCTGCCTTACCTGGTGGACGACGACCTGCTTGCGGCCACCCTGGACAATCTGCCGGCAGGGCCGGAATCCGAATGAAATGGCAGGAGCCTTGAGATCATGAACGGAAACCTGATGGTCATCCATGCCGCGGAGCTGGCCACCAGCTGCGGGCTCCAGGCCCGCTCCGGGAAGGCCATGAGCGACCTTTACACCGTGGCCGACGGTGCGGTGAGGATCGAAAACGGCACTATCACGGCCGTGGGCCCCACCGACGCGGTGACGGCCGATGTCGACCCCCAGGCCTTTACCGTCATCGACGCCTCGGGGCGGGCCGTGCTGCCGGGGTTTGTGGATTCCCATACCCACTTCGTCTTCGGCGGGTACCGGGCCGACGAATTCGCCTGGCGCCTGCAGGGCGTCAGCTACATGGACATCATGGCCCGGGGGGGCGGCATCGTCAGCACCGTGGCGGCCACCCGCGAAGCCGGCCTGGACCAGCTCGTGGAAACGGCCCGCCGCCGGCTGGACGCCATGCTGGGCTTCGGGGTGACCACGGTGGAAGGCAAAAGCGGCTACGGCCTCGACCGGGACACCGAACTGCGGCAGCTGGAAGCCATGGCCGTCCTGGCGCGGGAGCACCCCCTGGACATCGTGGCCACCTTCCTGGGGGCCCATGCCGTCCCCAGGGACTATCCCGGCGGCGGAGAGGCCTACCTGGCGTTCGTCATGCAGGATGTCCTGCCGGTCGTCGCCGAACGCGGCCTGGCCGAATTCTGCGATATCTTCTGTGAAGACCAGGTCTTTTCCGTGGCGCAGTCCCGCCGTCTGTTGACGACGGCCCGGGACCTGGGGTTCAAGCTGACCCTGCACGCCGACGAGATCGTGCCCCTGGGGGGCACCGAGCTGGCCGTGGAACTGGGGGCCGTTTCCGCCGACCACCTCCTGCACGCCTCCGATGCGGGCATCCAGGGGCTGGCCGCCTCCGGGGTGGTGGCCACGCTGCTGCCCATGACCGCCTTCAGCCTGAAGGAACCCTACGCCCGGGGACGCGCCATGATCGACAGGGGCTGCGCCGTGGCCCTGGCCACCGATCTCAATCCGGGCAGTTGCTTTTCCCACAGCATCCCCCTGCTGGTGGCCCTGGCCACCCTCTACATGGAGATGACGCCGGAAGAAGCCCTGACCGCGATCACCTTGAACGGGGCCGCCGCCCTGGGCCGGGCCGACCGGGTGGGCAGCCTGGAACCGGGCAAGCAGGGGGACGTCGTTATCCTGGACTATCCCTCCTATCGCTATATCCCCTATCACATCGGGGTCAACACGGTGGCTCAGGTGATCAAGAAGGGGCGGCTGGTTTACGACACCGCTCGGGGAGGACACGTCGATGCTCGCTGACCTTACACTGCAGGAGCTTTTAGAGCGCACCGCCGAAGGCACACCGGTGCCGGGCGGCGGCAGTCTGTCGGCCATGACCGCGGCCGTGGCAGCGGCCCTGGCCCAGATGGTGGCCCAGCTTACCGCCGGGCGCCCCGACTTCGCCGCCGTCGATCCGGAGATGCGCGCCATGGCCGAAAAGGCCCAAAAATTGCGCGGGGAGCTTCTGAGCGACATGGACCGCGATGCCGCCGCCTACACCGCCGTCATGCAGGCCTTCCAGCTGCCGCGGGCAACGGCGGCGGAAAAGCGGCGCCGCACGGAAGCCGTCCAGGCCGCCCTGCAGCAGGCCGCCCAGGTACCCCTGGCGGTGGCCGAAAAGGCCCTGGCCGTCATGGAGCTGGCTCAAACGGCCGTGCGATCGGGCAATCCCAATGCCGCCTCGGACGGTGCCGTGGGCGCCATGCTGGCCCGGGCGGCCCTCCAGGGGGCGTGCTTCAACGTCCGCATCAATCTCCAGAGCATCCACGACCAAGGCTTGGTGGAACGCCTCGG